>PWEL01000011.1 GCA_003553945.1 Mollicutes bacterium
ATGTTTAGCCCCGGTACATTTTCGGCGCAGAGTCACTCGACTAGTGGGCTGTTACGCACTCTTTAAAGGATGGCTGCTTCTAAGCCAACCTCCTAGTTGTCTAAGCGACTCCACATCCTTCTCCACTCAACATGGATTTAGGGACCTTAACTGGCGGTCTGGGCTGTTTCCCTCTCGACTATGGACCTTATCACCCACAGTCTGACTGCCAATGACGGATTGCATGGCATTCGGAGTTTGATTGATATCAGTATCCCTTGATGGGACCTTCAACCATTCAGTGCTCTACCTCCATGGTCCTGACATTGACGCTAGCCCGAAAGCTATTTCGGTGAGAACCAGCTATCTCCGAGTTCGATTAGCATTTCACCTCTAGCCACAGGTCATCCGAAGGATTTTTAACTCCTCCCGGTTCGGTCCTCCATTGGGTTTTACCCCAACTTCAACCTGCCCATGGCTAGGTCACTCGGTTTCGGGTCTACGACTACATACTCAACGCCATTTCAGACTCGCTTTCGCTTCGGCTCCACCCTTAAAGGCTTAACCTTGCATGCAATCGTAACTCGCCGGTTCATTCTACAAAAGGCACGCCATCACCCATTAACGGGCTCTGACTTGTTGTAAGCACAAGGTTTCAGGTTCTCTTTCACTCCGCTCCCGCGGTTCTTTTCACCTTTCCCTCACGGTACTGGTCCACTATCGGTCACTAGGGAGTATTTAGCCTTACGGGATGGTTCCCGCATGTTCCGACAGGATTTCACGTGCCCCGTCGTACTCTTCGTTTGGCTGAGACGTCGCGATTTCGTCTACAGGACTGTCACCTTCTATGGTTCGCCTTTCCAGACGATTCGACTATCGCGACGTTTTGTAACTCAATGTGCCAAACTCGGGCTGTTCCCCTTTCGCTCGCCGCTACTAAGGGAATCGCGTTTGCTTTCTGTTCCTACGGTTACTGAGATGTTTCAGTTCCCCGCGTATACCTTCAGTCATAAGACTGATACCGACCCTTCAGGTCGGTGGGTTGCCCCATTCGGAAATCTCCGGATCGTCGCCTACTTACGGCTCCACGGAGCATATCGCTGTTCGTCGCGTCCTTCATCGGCTCCTAGTGCCAAGGCATCCACCTTGCGCTCTTGTTTCCTTAACTTTTCTTTACGTATTATCCACTTTTCAAAGACCTTCTTTGAGAAACCGAATGGTCTCTCAAAACTGAATAGAACGCACTTGTTTTTGAGTCGTGTATGTTGCTCCCTAGAAAGGAGGTGATCCATCCCCACGTTCCCGTAGGGATACCTTGTTACGACTTTACCCCAATCATCCGCCCCACCTTCGGAGGCTCCCTCCGCGCTAAGCGCGGTTGGGCCACCTACTTCGGGTGTTGCGGACTTTCGTGGTATGACGGGCGGGGTGTACAATCTCCGGGAACGTATTCACCGTGATATTGCTGACTCACGATTACTAGCGATTCCAGCTTCACGGAGTCGAGTTGCAGACTCCGATCCGAACTGAGACCGGCTTTAGAAGATTAGCTCCGTCTTGCGACTTGGCTGCTCTTTGTACCGGCCATTGTAGCACGTTTGTAGCCCAGACCATAAGGGGCATGATGATTTGACGTCATCCCCACCTTCCTCCAGTTTATCACTGGCAGTCTCGATAGAGTCCTCAACTTAATGTTAGCAACTATCAACAGGGGTTGCGCTCGTTACGGGACTTAACCCAACATCTCACGACACGAGCTGACGACAACCATGCACCACCTGTACACCTGCCCCCGAAGGGGAAACCATGTTTCCATGGCGGTCAAGTGTATGTCAAGGCCTGGTGAGGTTCTTCGCGTATCTTCGAATTAAACAACATGCTCCACCGCTTGTGCGGAGACCCGTCAATTCTTTTGAGTTTCAGCCTTGCGGCCGTAATCCCCAGGCGGAGGACTTAATGCGTTAACTTCAGCACTGAGTATAACCCCAACACTTAGTCCTCAGCGTTTACAGCGTGGACTACCAGGGTATCTAATCCTGTTTGCTACCCACGCTTTCGTGCCTGAGCGTCAGTTCCGGTCCAGTTAGCCGCCTTCGCCACTGGTGTTCCTCGATATATCTACGCATTTTACCGCTACACATCGAATTCCACTAACCTCTACCGTACTCTAGCCCAACGGTTTCAAATGACTTTCCACGGTTGAGCCGTGGACTTTCACATTTGACCTGATGGGCCGCCTGCGCACGCTTTACGCCCAATAATTCCGGATAACGCTTGCTCCCTACGTATTACCGCGGCTGCTGGCACGTAGTTAGCCGGAGCTTTCTGGTCGAGTACCGTCAGATGATATGCATTACCTCATATCACTGTTCTTCCCCGACAACAGAACTTTACGATCCGAAGACCTTCATCGTTCACGCGGCATCGCTCGTTCAGGCTTTCGCCCATTGACGAAGATTCCCTACTGCTGCCTCCCGTAGGAGTCTGGGCCGTGTCTCAGTCCCAGTGTGGCTGATCAACCTCTCAATCCAGCTAAGCATCGTGGCCTTGGTAGGCTATTATCCTACCAACTAGCTAATGCTGCGCAAGGCCCTCCCGAAGCGGCGCCGAAGCGCCTTTGAATTTTCAGACATGCGTCCGAAAATCTTATCCAGTATTAGCCGCAGTTTCCCGCGGTTATCCTCGACTTTGGGGCAGGTTCCTTACGTGTTACTCACCCGTTCGCCACTAAAATCGCCGAAGCGATTTCCGTACGACTTGCATGTATTAGGCATGCCGCCAGCGTTCATCCTGAGCCAAGATCAAACTCTCCATAATAAGTATGTAAACTCCTTATGGAGTTTCCGTTTGATGTGCTTGAAACTCAAAAACAAGTTTTGTTCTATTCAGTTTTCAAAGACCATTCATCTTGTGTTGCGCCTAATATTGTATCCCATGCGCACACTGTTGTCAATAAAATTCCTCTGTCATTCACCGCGTCCGGGAACGGTCGTCCCCTTCTCAAAACGGTGCGGGCTCTTTTCGGCCCGCAATAAAGAGTATATAACTACAGAGTTTCAAAGTCAACCGTTTTTTTCACTTTTTTTGCGGCCGCCTCTGAGCGCTTTGGACAGGGCTAGGGGCCGCTTCAAGCATGCGGAGTTCGGTGTGCCTTATGCATTTTTGCGCAACTGTCGGGTATTATATCCAAAGCGCGAGGCTTTGTCAATCGTTATGGACCATCTTAAGCGATTTTTTTCTGAAAGAACGCGACAAGGTCCTCCAAGGGGACGAGCTCGGTCTCACCGGTATAACGGTCGATACACTCAGCCTTCCCCTCTTCGAGCGCTTTTCCAAGGACTACACGATAGGGGATGCCGATCAAGTCAGCGTCCTTGAACTTTACGCCTGGACGCTCTTCCCTGTCGTCATAGAGAACATCGAAGTGAGCGCCGAGCGTCGTCTGGACCTCTTCGGATGTTTCACGTTTTTCATCGTCATTCAAGGCCAGGGGGAGGATATGGATATCAAACGGGGTGATCGCTTTCGGCCACACAATACTTTCATCCGTGCTATGCTGCTCCACAGCAGCCATGAGAGTCCGACTCACACCAAGCCCGTAGCATCCCATGATCAATGGCTTGCGTTTGCCGTCCCTGTCTGTGAAATAGGCGTTCATGCTTTCTGAATACTTCGTGCCGAGCTTGAAGATGTTGCCGACCTCGATGCCCATCGCAGTGGTGATGCGCCCGCCGCATTCAGGACATTCATCGCCGTCATCAAGTCCGCTGTGCTCCTGGTTCGCCGCATAGCTGCACGCTTCGCAATACGTGATCGTATCCTCGCCGACTTCACTCATGACCATGAACTCGTGCGCCTGGTCACCGCCGATATCACCGGTGTCGGAGGCGACGATGCGGGTATCAAGGCCTACACGCTTGAAGATGCGGGTGTAGACTTCGGAGACGCGTTCATACCAGCGTTCGAGGTCTTCCTGGGAGTCGCTGAATGTATACAAGTCCTTCATCACGAACTCTCTTCCCCGCATGAGCGCGAAACGCGGACGCAGTTCATCGCGGTATTTCGTCTGGATCTGATAGAGTGCGAGGGGAAGCTTCTTGTATGAATCGATGACATCACGCACGAGGTCCGTGATGACCTCTTCATGCGTGGGACCCAGGCAGAAGTTCCGCTCCTTCCTGTCCTTCAGCCGCATGAGCGCAGGACCGAAATCATCCCAGCGCCCGGACTCGTCCCAGAGGTCTCTGGGCTGAAGTGCGGGCATGATAAGCTCGCTGCATCCGATCTGGTCATGTTCTTCTCTGACAACCGCCTCTATCTTCTTCATGACCCGGTGTCCCAGGGGAAGATAGGAGTACACCCCGGCCGCAGTCTGCTTGATCATGCCGGAGCGCGTCAGGAGTTTATGGCTTTTGACCTCCGCGTTCTTGGGGGCCTCTTTCAGAGTAGGGGCATACAATACGCTTTGTTTCATCATTACCACCTCATTATAGACCGAGAAGACTCAGTATATCGGTATATGTGACATAAAGGATCAGACCAAGAAGAAGGACAAACATTACAAAGGTTAGATACTGCTCGACAGTCTTGTTCGGTTTCCGTCTGGTCACCCCTTCATAAGCGAGGAACAGAATACGCCCGCCGTCGAGCGCAGGAATGGGAAGCAGGTTCAGAATGCCGAGATTGACAGAAAGCAGAGCCACCCACGTGACAAGTGTGAGAATGCCGTCCTGAAGCGCCGTCGTGGTGATGGCATAGATGCCCACGGGGCCGGAAAGCTGACCGACCTGAACCGTGCCGCCGAAGAGCATCCGAAGCGTATCAAAGATCATCGTCGATGACGCGGCGACATTCGCTCCGGCATCCCTGAAACTATCCAGGAAGGCGAACTCGCGCACTGGACCGATACCGAAATAAGTGCTCGCCGTCTCCCCGATCTGCGATTCGATCAATTCACGTGGATAGGGGGATATCTCCAGAGACTCCTCCTGACCATCCCTGAGGACGGTGAGGGCGACATCATCTCCCAGTTGTTCATCGAAGACCGCGATGGCATCGGACCAATCATCGATCTCCTCGCCGCCGACAGAAAGGATCACATCCCCGGATTGAACCCCCGCTTGAGCGGCGGGGCTGTCGCGAAGGACATCCCCCACTACGACGTCATCATCGGGGTCCATGGTGCTTGTGATGCCGACACTGTTTATCTGCAGGCGTGGCGTGAGCGTGACAAACATCTCTTCACCGTCACGGTCGATGAGCACCTCGAATTCACGCTGGCCTTTATTATCGGAGATCATCTCCTGAAATGCATGCCAGCTTCCATCGACAACGCCATTGTCGATATTGACGACTTTTATGAGCTCATCCCCGGCTTCAAGACGTCCCTCGGCCGGGGAGTTCTCCTCGACAACGCCGACCTCGGGAATCACCGCTCCTTCACTGTCGCGCACCGGAAACCCGACGAAGAACGCCACGAGAAGGAAAAGAATGAAAGCGAGCACGAAATTCATTACAGGGCCGGCAACGATGGCCGAGAATCTCGCCCCCAGTGACTTGGATTCGAAGCTCCTGTTGAAGGGGGCGACTTGCAGGCGTTTTTGCTTGTGCACAAAATGAGCGCGGCGATGCACTTCATAGTCATTGATCAGAAGCGGCGCCTGATACTTCCCCTGCAAATCGTACGATTCAACGGTTATCTTTTCCGCATCGGGATAACGTTCATCCTCGGCGTCAAGAATGATCTCCGTAATCTTGCCGATCTTGTTGCGGACCACCTTGATCTCCTGGCCCTCTTCAATCATCTCCGTGGTCACATCCTCGCCGGCCATCATGACAAAGCCGCCGATAGGGATGGCACGCAAGCTGTAGAGTGTCTCGCCCTTTTTCCTGCTGAAGACGATCGGACCCATACCTATGGCGAATTCGTGACAAAGGATGCCGGCGCGCTTGGCCATGATGAAATGACCAAGCTCATGAATGAATATGACAAGTCCGAGGACTAGTATGAATCCTATGATATTGATTAAGAACATGTTTTCACCTTCTGATATTCGTGCTTAATATAAGAACGCACCTCGCGTTCGTGGGCGAGAAGCGTATCGAGAGTAAATGTTTCAGTATTCGGGAAATGATCCAGGGCACGGGTGATCAATGCTTCGATGTCGAGAAAGCTGATCTTTTTGTTCAAGAAGAGCTGGACAGCCTCTTCGTTGGCCGCATTCATCGTCACAACATGCAGCCCGCCTTTCCTGGCCACCGCTGTCCCAAGATCATAGAGCGAATAGCGGTCCTTGTCGATGGGTTCAAAAGAAAGGGTGCCGTAAGCGGCAAGGTCGAAAAGAGAAGGGAACCGTTTGCGGGAATCGCCCTGCATGGCGCTCAAGATTGGAATCCGCATATCGGAAGGACCCACATGGGCCAGGACATTCCCATCCTTGAAATGCACCATGCCATGGATGACGCTTTGATGATGCAATAGGGCTTCTATGCGTTCATAAGGCATATCGAAGAGATAGTGCGCCTCTATAATCTCGAAGACTTTGTTCATCATGGTGGCCGAATCCACCGTGATCTTCGCCCCCATGTCCCAGTTGGGATGCTTGAGCGCATCCTCGACGGTCGCGTCTTTCAGCTTTTCTTTGTCGACATCGCGGAAACTGCCGCCACTGGCAGTGATGACGAGCTTTTCGACATCGTCGATATCGCTGCCTTTCAGACATTCTCTCAAAGCAGCGTGTTCACTGTCAATCGGAATGAGTGTCGACGAGGAATGCTCGAGCGCTTTCCGGATCAACGGCCCACCGACGACGAGTGTCTCCTTGTTCGCCAGAAGCACATCCTTCCCTCGTTCAATCGCGGCGAGCGTGGGAGGAAGTCCCACGCTTCCCACCAGCGCATTCAACACCTTCGCATCGGGGGCATATTCGACGATGGATTTCAGCCCCTCATCCTCGAGCGCGATGAACGTGACACCGGGATATGCGCTTTCTATGGTCTCTTGATGTTCGCCCGCCATGACGACGATTTCGCAATCATGCCTCGAAAGTATCTCCAGCACCTTCTTGACATTGTGACGCGCACTGATAGCGTGAAGGGCGAACGCTTCCGGGAATTCCTCTATGATATCGATTGCCTGCGAGCCGATGCTGCCGGTCGAGCCGAGTAACTGGATACGCTGCATCAAAACACCCCGATGCTAAAGAATATCAATATAAGAACGATGGATGCCGCAAGCAGTGAATCAAAACGGTCAAGAAGACCACCGTGACCCGGGAAGACATTGGAGAAATCCTTGACGCCATATGCGCGCTTGATGGCGGAGGCCAGCAGGTCGCCGAGCTGGGCGGCGAGGGAGAGAAGCAGGAGAAAAAACACGAACCACGGCCAGCTCGTAAAGAGGAAGATCCCAAAAATCCTAGTGAGCAGCAATCCTCCGAGCACCGCAAAAGCCGCACCACCTATGGCGCCTTCTATGGTCTTTTTCGGACTTATGGAAGGAGCGAGTCGGTGCCGGCCGACAGCGAACCCTGTGAAATAGGCGAATGTGTCGGTGACGAACACGATGAACAGGACCAGGATAAGCCATAACCAAATATCCCTGAGCACGGCGATTGCAAGAAAACCGGCAGAGATATAGAAAGCGGTAGCGAGGAAAAAGGGCCATTGTCTTTCTTTTCGGCGTGTAAAAAACGTCAATACCGCTGCCACTGCACCTGCTAGCATAACGGACAGCAGAGCGGCTTCAAGCCCTGTATAGTAAAATACAAGTCCGCCGATGTAAACAGCAAGCGACAAGGGGAGGATCCCCAGGAAAAGAACGCGCCATTCATGCCGTTTCAAAAGCGAGACCTCGATCATGCCGCCTATCAGAAGTATCCCGGCCGCAAAAGAAAAGAGAATCGGACGGAGGAACAGCAACGGCACAAGGATGACAAGCATGATGATGGCGGTGATTAAGCGTTTTATCATCACTCAGGCCCCCTTGAGACCGCCGAATTTCCGGTTCCTTTTCTGAAAAGATCGAAGCGCGCGATGAAGGGCACGCTCCTTGAATGCGGGCCAGTGCGTCTTCGTGAAATAGAATTCGGCATAGGCGAGCTGCCAAGGGAGAAAGTTACTGGTGCGTTGTTCACCGCTCGTCCTGATCAAAAGGTCCACAGGCGGAAGACCGGTGGTGTAAAGACGGGATTCGACCGTTGACTCATCGATGTCCTCCGGCTTTAATGCCCCCTCCATACACGCTTCAGCGATCTTTCTCGCCGCCTGGGTTATTTCATAACGGCCGCCGTAGTCAAAACATATATTCAACACCAGACCTTCCCGGTCCTTCGTCTTATCCTCAATCTCCTGCATGTACTCGCGGTTCTTCTCACTGATTCTATCTCTTCGCCCGCTGAAACGGACACGAATCTGCTCGGTCTCGAATGTTTCCTTGAAATCCTCCTCGAATGCCGTAGGGAGGCTCATCAAAAAATCAATCTCCTCTTTCGGGCGCTTCCAGTTCTCAGTGCTGAACGCATAGATGCTGAACGCTTCAACTCCGAGACGGTGCGCTTCAAGCGTGATCGTCTTGATGTTCAGGGCTCCCATGCGGTGACCGTATGAGCGTTCTCTTCCGCGTCGCTTCGCCCATCTGCCGTTGCCGTCCATTATGACGGCGATGTGACGGGGAATCGGTTTCTGCATCAGTTTCTCTCTTCGTTTCATACTTTCACCTTTCCGTTCACACTTTTAAACTATTATACAACAAAGCCGCTCCGTTTTCCATTCACGTAAAGAAAAAAGCCACCGCGAGCACGGTGGCTAAAAGACCTTCAGACCTCAGTCAGATCCTTCTCTTTCTCTGCGAGCTTCGCATCGATTTTAGCAATATAATCATCGGTGAGCTTCTGTACTTCCTCCTGATGACCATTGGAAGCATCTTCCGAAATGTCGCCGGATTTTTCCAGCTTCTTGATTCTTTCGTTCGCTTCACGGCGGGCGTTTCGGACTTTAACGCGGGCATCCTCGGCAATCTTCTTCGATTGTTTGACGAGTTCTTTTCTGCGCTCCTCATCCAGCTTGGGGAAGATGATGCGTATCTGTTCACCCTCGTTGTTGGGGTTCACGCCCAGATCAGAAGTCGCAATGGCCTTTTCAACTTCTTTGACAACATTCTTGTCGTAGGGTTTGACCAGCAGTTGATTCGCTTCGGGCGTAGAGATGCTCGCCAGCTGATTGAGCGGTGTGAGCGCTCCATAATAATCGACGCGCACAGAATCGAGCATGTTCGGGTTCGCACGTCCTGTCATGATGCGTGCGAGTTCATACTGCAAAGATTCAATCGCTTTCTGCATGTTCTCTTCCGTTTCTAAGAAAATCTCATCAACCATAATGCTTCCTCCTATCGAATGATTGTTCCTATGTTTTCTCCGAGCGCGGCACGCTTGATATTGCCTTCGACATTCATATCGAAGACGACAATCTCGATTTCATTGTCCTTGCATAGCGCCGCGGCCGTTGAATCCATGACATTGAGTCGCTTCTCAAGCACTTCATGATGGGTGAGGGTGTCGTATTTCTTCGCGCCATTTCCATTCTTGGGATCATTATTATAGACGCCGTCAGTGCCGTTCTTCGCCATCAGGATGGTCCTCGCACCGATCTCCGCGGCTCTAAGGGCGCTCGTAGTGTCGGTGCTGAAATACGGATTCCCCGTACCGCCGCCGAAGATGACGACCATTCCCTTCTGCAGGTTGCTGATGGCTTTCCTTCTGATATAGGGCTCAGCGACCTGGGGGATGTTCAAGCTCGTCATCGCCCGGGTCTCGACACCGATTGATTCCAGACCGTTCTGCAGCGCCAGTGCGTTCATGATTGTCGCAATCATCCCCATATAATCGGCACTGCTTCTCTCCATGCCCATCTCGCTGGCCATCTTGCCACGCCAGATGTTGCCGCCTCCGACAATCACACCGATCTCGAACATGCTGAGATCATGGGCGGCTTTGATCTCTTCGGCGATCTCCTTGACACGCAAGGGATCTATGCTTCTCCCCTGATTGCCCATGAGGGCCTCGCCGCTAAGTTTTATAATCAGTCGCTTCTTATCACCCATGGTTCACTCCCCTTGCTATAAAAGTAGGACACAAAAGTGTCCTAGCTTATTTGTTCGCGGCCGCAACCTCTTCCGCAAAATTCTCTTCCTTTTTCTCGACACCTTCACCGATTTCAATGCGGTCGAAGGCGACAATTTCACCGCCGGCCTGCTTGACATACTCGCCGACAGACGTTTCCTGATCCTTGACAAACGGCTGATGAATCAAGCAGATCTCTTTGAGATACTTGTTCAAGCGGCCGGTGACCATCTTTTCAACGATATGCTCGGGCTTACCTTCGTTAAGGGCTTCTTTCCTGAGGACCTCTTTCTCATGCTCGATAAAGGACGCATCGACGTCATCCTCTTTGAGGTACTGGGGATTGATGGCGGCCACATGCATGGCTACATCCTTCGCTACATTCTCATCGACACCGTCCAAGACGGCCAGAGAAGCGATCTTACCACCCATATGTACGTAGCTGCCGAATACCTGGTCCTCATTTTTTTCATGGACCTGTACGCGGCGGAGTGTCAGCTTCTCGCCGATTTTCGCGGAAGTCTCCATGATCTGCTTTTCTATGGTCTCGCCTTCAAGCTCCAAGGCAAGAGTTTCTTCCACTGATTCAGCATCCGAAGCGAGCACCGTCCGTCCAATCTTATCAAGAAGCGATGTGAAGTGGTCATTCTTAGCCACAAAATCAGTCTCGGAGTTCAACTCATAGAGCACGGCCTTGTTATCGCCCTTGACAACATTGGTGAGCCCTTCGGCCGCAATACGGTCCGCCTTTTTCTGGGCTTTGGAAATACCTTTCTCGCGCAGATAGTCGACGGCTTTATCAATGTCGCCGTCGCTTTCCTTAAGCGCTTTCTTGCAGTCCATCATGCCTGCACCTGTCTTTTCACGCAGTTCCTTTACTAAAGATGCCTTGATTGCCATAATCAAACCTCCATTGTCTACTCATTTAATTTTAACATAAACCGCTTTGTATGAAAACTTACGCTCTTCTTTTTTAAAAAAATAGAGAGCGGAAAAGCCCTCTATTTTTTCAAAGCTTCGATCAGTTCAGCTTTTCTCAGTTTGGAATACCCGCTGAGGCCTTTTTCTTTAGCTTTTTCTTTCAGCTCGGGAACAGTGAGGGATTCAAGGTCCTTTTCTGCGGGCTTCTCTTTTTGCACTTCCTTGCTTTGCTTGCTTGGTGCAGGTTCCACAGGCTTATCTTCCTTGCCGGCCTTCTGGCCTGTTTCACTCTTGCTGGGCTTCTCAGCCGAAGGCTTGGAAGATGGTGTCCTCTCCACTGCTTTTTTGACATCCTCTTTTTTCGGTTGAGGACGTTCCTTCTTAGCAGCTTCGGCCTGCTTCTCTTTATCGGTTGTCATCTCTTCTTTTTTCGCTTCTTCGGTCTCTTCTCCGCCTTGTCCTTCAATCAAGGCCTCCGCCATGCGGTTCGTTATGAGTTTGATCGAGCGGATGGCATCATCGTTGGCAGGAATGATACGGTCGATAATATCGGGGTCGCTGTTGGTGTCGACCATGGCGAAGATGGGAATGCCGAGCTTGCGGGCTTCCCGCACTGCGTTGTATTCCTTGCGGGTGTCAGTGATGAAAACAGCGTCCGGAAGCTTGCGCATGTCCTTGATACCGCCAAGGAACTTTTCAAGACGTTCGAGCTCTTTGGTGAGCTCCACTGTCTCTTTCTTCGGAAGCCTGTCAAAGGTTCCGTCGGTCTGCCATTTCTTGATATTATGGAGTCTTCTGATGCTGTGGCGGAGCGTCTTGAAATTCGTAAGTGTTCCGCCGAGCCAGCGTTTCGTCACATAAAAATGTCCCGCACGGGTCGCTTCGTTCCTGACCGCGTCCTGGGCCTGTTTCTTGGTCCCCACGAAGAGGACCTTCTTGCCTTCTTTTCCCATCTCCAAGAAACTCTTGTAAGCGTCCTCGATATAGGAAACAGTCTTTTGCAGGTCGATGATGTGAATCCCGTTACGCTTGGTGTAGATGTATTTCGCCATCTTCGGATTCCAGCGACGGGTCTGGTGTCCAAAATGAACACCGGATTCAAGCAGTTGCTTCATGGTAATAACAGCCATGTTTTTTCCTCCTATTTTGATTGGCCACCACAAACCTCCGCGCCCATCGACCGCGAGGGCGGCTCACCAATGGAACGCTCCGTTTGTGTGCGTATTTGCAGCACCTAATAATATACCAAAAAACATCCCCGCATGCAAGTGTTTTTGTGCACTTTCATAGTTTTCCGCGAACCGTCTCCCAGTGGGTCTCGATATGGCGCATCCCCAGGCGGAGAACGCGATAAAGAGGATTATAAAGCCAGAGGATAGTTAGGAAACTCGAGACACCCATGACGAATTCAAAGGGGAGGTCCGCCAGGAGATATGGCCAGAACTCATCCAAGCCGATCTGCACCATGACAAAAGGAATGAACACCCAACCGTAGATGAAGGAGAAAACAAAACCGAACACGGCGAGTGTGACATCATGCTTGGTGCATCTGAGCACTGTGTGATAGAAAATAGGAATGAGCGACCATCCTATCAGCATCGGCAGGAGATAAAAGGGATTGAACTGGACGAGCATGCCGTCAAGCATCACATACACGAACACAATCGCCAGTGTCTCCCGAAACGTGAAGATGCTCGCGAAGAGCACAAGCAGAAGCACGGTGAACTGTATATTCGGCAGAATCATGAGCATCTGTTTCTGCACGACGAGTACTGTCGCGCACATGGCAATGAAGATCAGTCTTCTCAGCGAGGTCATCTAATCCACCTCTCTCACACTCAGGGTATATGTACCGCCATCAACAAGCTCGATGCTGTCCACGCCTCTTTTCGCCATGACGCCGTTCACTTCGATAAAGATGAAATCTTCTTTAAAATCAGTCTCTACGTCTTCAACCGCAAGCAGCACAGGCTCTTCTCCGGTGAAAAGCCTCTGATATTGGTACTCAATCTCATAATGCATATCCAGAAGTTCGAAAAGCGTTCGATTCTCCTCGAAGGTGTGCACGTCCTCGAAGACAAGGGCGCTGTCTTCATCATATAATTCGATAGTGATTTCTCCAGCCTCATCCCCGGACATCCTCGGATACATGAAGACGACAAGGGCCAGAAGTAGCGCGAGTGCGCTCAGGACTACTTTCACGATCAGCGAAGTCTTCATTCAAAATAGTAAGGATGGGCGGTTTCGCCTTGAAGGCGCTGTTCACTCATCACCAGAGCCAGAAAGGCCTGGGGCGTAGTAAACATCATATCCGCTTCATCGTCGTCGTGTGTATACAGGAAGGCGCCATCCTCCTCCTGATAGGATATAAGATGTTGGAGCAATGTCTTCCCGTCCTCGATGTAGGCTTCACCGTCAGGGTCCTCTGACGCGGCATTCAGCGCGAGAACCGCCTGGGCGAAGGATGCGGCGTTATCTTCAAAGGGATGGTCATAGATATTCCCTTCCAGCGTTTCGAGAAGCGATCGCTTTTCGTCCTCGATTTCCATTTCACCTTCATAGCGCTCAAAAGCGAGATACATAACGCTCAAAGAGTCCAAGCCCATTTCATCAAAGTCTTGTTCGAGCGCCCAATCCATGAAAGCATCAACTTCATCATCAGTTTCCGCTCCCTGCATGAGTGCCATGGCGTTATAGGAAGCGGTATAGGCATGCTCGAACTCAAGCTCATCGGCGAGTGTTTCTATCAATCCTTCGAAGGACTCGCCATTAGCGCTCTTGAGCATGATGCGATGGGCAATAGAGGCTTCCTCGAAGGCTTCCACATGCTCAGCGTCCGCCTCGATTCTCCCAGCATGCAGCAGGCCGAGCTGTACCTCCACTGCATCCGCAGGTCCGGGATTATGTCCCTCATAATAAAGCGAAAGCGCGTCATGGATTTTCTCGGCTGTCTCATCATACCAGATCAGCTCGAAAAAGAACCGGTCCTCGTCCTCGACAGCGGCGGTGTCGATGCTTTCCTCTAAAGGCTCATCATTCTTCTCGATAGCGATATAGCTGCCTTCGAGCGCTTCAAGATCTTCGAGCGCTTCAAGCATCAAACCGTAATCGTGCTCCGCCACCCTTACATCGTAGTGAGTATCCAAAACTTCATAGAGGCTTTCGGCCTCATCGATCCTTACTGTCTCCGTCTCATCCTCGATGGTGATCTCCGCTATCTCTTCCTCCGCCTCGCAGGCGGTAAGAAGCATTGCGAATACAACAAGCAGGAAGAATGGTCTTTTCATGTGTAGGCCTCCTTTGATTTGAGAAATAAAAAAACCATCCTCCTGGATGGCGTGGTAGACGATTATCCTATCGGCTGATGCCGGATAAGCGACAAACGTCACCGCTCATACCCAGGAGCGTGAACTGTAAAGGGACAGGTAGGTCTACCGGCTCGACTTCCTCCTACTCCGCACGCCTTCCCGCTTACGCAGTGGCTGTGTGCGTTTCGTCCGTCTCACGGTTGCTGGGACAGCCCGGGATTCTCACCCGATTCCCTGTTGCAACACCTGAACCTTACATCTCAAGTATAGTCTTTGACACTCCGGTCGTCAAGCTTGTCCGGGAAGTTCTTCAATTTCGATATTTAGTATTGGAATCAAGTCGCATAAAGGTGAAAATGACATCCGAACTATGATAGAATAACAGGCGTAGGACATGAAAGGAGGGGCGCACATTGAGACGTAGAATAATCAAGGGGGCGCTGCTTGCGCTATACTTCCTATGCATGCATGTGCTCATCTTCGGAGTCCTCCCCTTCAGCACGGCTTTATTTATAGGTGAGAGCGGTCTGGATTATGACGTCGAATCAATGCTTTCAGAAGCGGAAGAGACGACCTACGCCGGCGTGCTGGATGAGAGAGGCTTCTCCTTCGATGCACGTGTGGCACTGATTGAAAGCGCGGAATCCTCGATCGAGATCTCCTCCTTTTCAGCCTCCGACGGCGAAACACTCGATACCATCGCCGGCGCCCTTTATCATGCCGCGGAAGATGGTGTCGACATCCGATTGCTTTTCGACGGTCTCGCACACACAGTCACCCTGAGCGATTACCGTATCCTGCATACGCTCAATGCACACGAAAACATCGATATCCGCTGGTTCGAACCACCGAACCCCCTGCTTCCCTACACCATCCAGAACCGCATGCACGACAAGATGTTCATCATCGACGAGACGTACGCCACGAGCGGTGGGAGGAACATAAATGACCGCTACTTCAGGGAGGACCCTGATTCAGGCACATTCGACCGGGATGTCTATGTGTTCGGAGACGGGGCGGGTCATTCAACCGTCACCGACATGCGCGCCTATTTCGACACTCTCTTCGAAAGCGACTACACCATCGCCCACCCGAGGGACACAGTCGATGAAGAGATATTGACATCAATCGAAGCGGCACGAATTGCTTTCCTGGAAGAGAAGGACCCTGAAATGATCATGAAAACTTTGAAGGCGGACGCCCACGAAGTGAAGAATGCAACGTTCGTCCACGGTCCGACAGACAGGGGCAAGAAAGACCCGGTCGTTCTGAAGACCATGAGCGCCCTCGCCGAAGAGAGGGACGAATGGTTCGCCCAGAGCCCCTATATCGTCTTCTCGAGAACCATGCGCCACTATCTGCCCGAGCACGACGACCAATCCATCACCCTGCTTACAAACAATATCGCAAAGAACCCCAATCCCTGGGGTGCGGGCGCCTATCTTAGGCACCGGCAGTCCCTCGCGGAGCACACTCTTTATGAATTCCAGAGCCCCGCCAGCCTGCATGCCAAATCAATGACATTCGGTGATGATATCAGCGCCATAGGAGCGCTGAATATGGACCCGAGAAGCGCCTTTTTGAGCACTGAGAACATGGTGGTCGTCGTCGGCGAGGCGTTCACGGAGGATTTCCACTCGACACTCGATTATTATAAGGAAAGAAGCCTGGAAGTCGATGAGGACGGCTCCTATCAGGACGGTCCCCCTGAAGCGTACACGCCCTCTATTCCGAGGATGATATCGCTGAGAATGCGTCAGGGAATCGCTCATCTATTCGACTACATGTTCTAAGAAAGGACGATACCATGAGAAAATTTGAAAAAGCCAAAGGCTACAATGAGGTCTATTTCCCGAAACGTTCCACAGGAAAAAGCGCAGGCTATGATTTCGCCATCTGCACATCCCTCACTGTCAGACCGCACGAAATCGCACTCGCAAAGACAGGTATAAAGGCCTGCATGCATGATGATGAAGTCCTGAAGATCTATCCGAGGAGCAGCCTCCCGAGAAAATTCCACCTCACCATCCCGAACAATGTCGGCATCATCGACGCCGACTACTATAACAACCCCGACAACGACGGAGCCATATTCATCCAGCTGTACAATTTCTCCGATGAGGCAGTCACATTGAAAAAGGGCACGCGGATCGCCCAGGGAATCTTCGAGAAATACCTGACGACAACGGATGAAACACTCAACGACACAAAAAGGACTGGCGGCTTCGGAAGCACGGGAGAATAAAAAAAGCTCATCAGTGAGCTTTTTTTATTCGATGGCGAACATGATCTCGCAAGCGACAGCGCGTTCGCCCTCGACGCTCGCTTCGGCGCTTGCCTTACCGACCGGGCCTTTCATCTTGATGATTTCCACCTCAAGCGTCAATGTATCGCCGGGGACAACCTTGCGCTTGAAGCGGCAGTTGTCAATGCCGGCGAAATACGCCGTTCTGCCTTTGAAATCCTCACCCTTCAAGATCGCTACTGCGCCGGCCTGTGCGAGCGCTTCGACGATCAGAACGCCCGGCATCACGTGCTGGTCGGGGAAATGACCCTGGAAATGCGGCTCCGATGCAGAGACGTTCTTCGTCGCCCTGACACGTCTTCCTTCCTCGATCTCATCGACGCGGTCGATCAGCAGAAAAGGATGCCGGTGCGGGATGATGCGCTTTATGTCGTCGCTTGAAAGTATCATTCCTGATCCCTCCATTTTTCAAAGATAAGTGACGCATTATGTCCGCCGAACCCGAAAGAATTTGTCATGGCCGCTTTGATGGGTGATTCTCTCATCGACCCCGGCACGAAATCCAGTGCGCATTCGGGGTCGGGAGTCTTAAGGTTGATCGTCGGCAGGATGACACCCTCTTTCAGGGATAGCACAGTGAAAAGGCTCTCGAGGGCGCCGCTGGCGCCGAGAAGATGTCCGACCATGGAC
Organism: Mollicutes bacterium; assembly: GCA_003553945.1. GTDB lineage: Bacteria > Bacillota_I > Bacilli_A > Izemoplasmatales > Izemoplasmataceae > T1SED10-81. The sequence continues at coordinate 17,262 of PWEL01000011.1, forward strand.
TTGTTCGAACTCACGGAGAGTTTTTCTGCATGATCTTCAAACAGGGCCTTTATGGCTTTGGATTCAATCTTGTCGTTGAGCGGCGTGGAAGTTCCATGCGCATTGATATAATCTATGTCCGTCTTTAATAGCCGGGCATCTTCAATGGCTCCTTGCATACACCGGTAGGCCCCCCGGCCCTCTTCATCCGGGCTGGTGATATGGTGGGCGTCGCAGGTCGAGGCGTAGCCTGTGATCTCCGCGTAAATCTTCGCGCCTCTCTTTCTCGCATGTGAGAGGGATTCAAGCATGAGCGTGGCTGCGCCCTCCCCCATCACGAAGCCATCCCTGTCCTTGTCGAAAGGCTTCGAAGCGGTATTGGGATCGTCGGATCTGCTGAGGGCCTGCATGACTCTGAATCCAGAAAGTCCGAGCGGTGTCAGGCTCGCTTCGCTGCCGCCGCTCACGGCCGCATCAAGGTAGCCGTCCCTGATTGCGACGAATGCATCGCCGATGGAGTTCGTCGCGCTCGCGCAGGCTGTCACACTGGCGGTCGCTTTGCCTTTGAGATTGTATCTGATGGCGATATTTCCAGCCGCGAGGTTGATGATCGCCATGGGGATGAAGAAGGGGGAGATGCGATGGTGCCCCTTCTGCCTGGCCTTGTCCTCTTCCCTGGCGATTGTCTCGAGGCCGCCGATGCCGCTTCCGTAGAAGACGCCTATCCGGGTGGTGTCGAGTGTTTCAAAGTCGATGTCGGCATCTTTGACGGCTTCATCGGTCGCTTTCAAAGCGAACTGGACGAAACGGTCCAGTCTTTTCTTCTGCTTGCGGCCGAAATAGGAGGTGAAATCGAAGTCCTTCACTTCACCGGCGATATGGACACCGATGTTCTCACTATCCAGACGCTCGATGAAATCAATGCCGTTTCTGCCCTCTTTGGCGGCTTCCCAGCTTGAAGACACATCGCTACCCAGGGGATTGATGGTCCCAAGCCCTGTCACAACTACACGCTCCATCAAATCATTCCTCCATTGACACCGATGACCTGTCCGCTGATATACTTCGCGTCATCGCTCGCAAGGAAAAGCGCGGTGCTGGCGATATCAACCGGGCTGCCGAAACGACCGATGGGGATTTGTGCAAGGTAGGTCTCCTTCACGTCCTCTTCAAGCGCATCGGTCATCGGGGTCTCGATGAACCCGGGCGCGATGGCGTTGACTGTGATGCGCTTGCGGCCGAATTCCTTCGCGAGCGATTTTGTGAGGCCGATGATGCCGGCCTTGGAGGCCACATAGTTGGCCTGTCCGGGATTGCCGATCTGGCCGACCACGCTGGAGATGTTGATGATCCGGCCGGATTTTTGCTTGAACATGGTCCGGGTGACATGTTTTGACATGTTCCATGTCCCCTTCAGGTTCACATCGATGACAGCGTCGAAGTCATCTTCCTTCATCCTTAGCATTAAGGCGTCCCTATTGATGCCGGAGTTGTTGATCAGCACATCGATGCGGCCGAAGGCATCCAACGTCTGATCGACGAGCGCCTTCGACGCTTCAAACGAAGAGACATCCGCCTGGATAGCGAGGGACTCGCCGGATGAACGGCAGGCCTCGACGACTTCATCGGCTTGGTCCTTGTTATTTAAATAATTGACGACAACAGCGTATCCGCTTTCTGCGAAACGTATCGCCATCTCCCTTCCGATACCGCTTGACGCCCCTGTCACAATAGCCACTTTGCGTTCACTCATCATCTCACTCCTTTTAAAACATCCAGGGTCGAAGACAGCGACTCCTGGTCCTCGACTCGATATACGCGCACATTCTTATCGGTCTTCTCGACGAATTTTTTGAGCACACCACCGGGTCCGAGCTCAAGGAATGTATCGAACCCATCCGCGATCATGGTCCGGATCATCGGATAGAACAGCACAGGGCTCACCATCTGTCTTTTCATGTGCTCTTCGGCCTCGCCGGCGAAACGGCCGCCTGTGGTGTTCAGATACATGCCTTTCTCTGGTGTTTTCAGCTCGATTTCTTCGATGACTGACTGCAGCGCCTCGGCCGCATCCTGCATCAAGGGGGTATGAAACGCCCCACTCGTATTGAGTGGCCGCATGCGCCGGATTCCTCGATTGGCGGCTTCTTCCTTGAATGCGGCGAGGGCGTCCTTCTCTCCGCCCACAACTACCTGGCGTTCAAGATTGTAGTTGGAGATATGGACACCGTCCACCGCCTCGACAATCGGTTCGACATCATCACGGGCGGCCATCACCGCCACCATCGCTCCGGGATTGTCCCGGGCAGCGTTTTGCATGCATATGGCACGATGGCGTATAAGCCGAATGCCGTCCTCGAAGGAGAACGCGCCTCTATCATAATACGCCGCGTATTCGCCTAGCGATAAGCCGGCGGCGCCTTCCGCCTCTATACCGTGTGCGGCGAGGGCGTGTTTCAATGCGGCGCTCATGGCATAGATTGCGGGCTGCGCATAGCGCGTCTCGTTTATCGCTTCATTATCCTGAACGACAGTATGCAGATCGAAATCCAGATGATGGGCCGCAAGGTCGAAAAAATGCTTGTACGTCCGGTCGTTTTCATAGAGCGACCGCCCCATGCCTTCATACTGCGCACCTTGTCCGCTGAATAGAAAGGCCAGTTTCATGAATGGATCTCCTTGAAAAACCTGCTGTTCGTGAATAAGCTGTCGAGAATATCCTCGACAGGCCGGAGCTCCTTGATCAATCCGGAAATCTGTCCCGCCATGAAAGAGCCTTGATCGACGTCGCCTTCTTCAACGGCCTTGGAAAGGGATCCGAGTGTCATTCTCTCGAGTGTCTCGAGGTCGACACCTTCGCGGGAGAGCTGCATGTATTTCTTGGCCATCTTGTTCTTGAGGACGCGGACGGGGGCTTTTGTCTCACGGCCTGTGACGATGGTGTCGGTGTCCTTGGCCTTGATGATCTTCTGCTTGTAGTTCTCATGAACAGGGCATTCCTTGGAAGCGAGAAGGACAGTCCCGACCTGGATGCCTTTCGCGCCGAGGGCAAAGGCTGCATCGACGCCCCTGTAGTCGGCGATGCCGCCGGCGGCGACGACTGGAACATCCACCGCATCCGCGACCTGCGGTACAAGCGCGAAGGTCGAAAGCTCCCCGATATGACCCCCCGCTTCTGTCCCTTCGACAACCACCGCATCGGCACCTCCGCGCACCACGCGTCTGGCGAGGGCGACGCTGGGGACGACAGGAATCACGGTAATGCCCGCCTCATGCCATTTCTCTATATAGGGATTGGGATTGCCGGCACCTGTTGTGACTACGGAGACACCTTCCTCGATGACTAGGTCGGTGAGGGCTTGTGCATACGGGCTCATCAACATGATATTCACCCCGAACGGCTTGTCGGTGAGTTCCTTGGTCTTTCGTATCTCCTCGCGGACCCTGTCCGTGTCCCAGCCACCGCAGCCGATTAGTCCAAGTCCGCCGGCATTGGATACAGCGGCGGCTAGTTGATGGGTGGCAACATTCGCCATGCCGCCTTGTATGAGCGGGTACTTCGTGTGGAAGAGTTCGGTGATATCTTTCATGAAAGGCCTCCTAGCGTTATCAACGCACCGCCCCATGTCAATCCCGCGCCGAACGCGACAGCCGCGAAGGTATCGCCGGATTGGAGGCGGTCGTCCTTTATGGCTTCATCGATGGCGAGCGGTACGCTCGCCGCCGATGTGTTCCCTGTGCTCTCAATGTTAAGATACATCTTTTCTTTCGGGAAGGCAAGTGCCTTCGAGGCTTTGTCGATGATACGCTTGTTCGCCTGATGCGCCACAATCATATCAAGTGCATCGAGGTTCATACCTTCATGTCCGAGAAGTTCCTCGACAACCTCGGGAATGACAGTGGTCGCGAAACGGAAGATCTCCCGTCCGTTCATGTTGATGAACGGACGGGAATCCTCAATTGTCTGAAAATCCTTTTTCAAGGGGTAGCTCTCCATATGCAGATAACCCTCGAGATCTCCCCTCGCGTGTGTCGAAGTTGTGATGATACCGGGAGCCTTTGATGCGGTAAGCACCATAGCCCCGGCTGCATCACCGAAAAGCACGCAGGTATTCCTATCGGAGAAATCCGTGAATTTAGTCAGAACTTCCGCACCGACGATCAAAGCTGTGTCGAACCTTCCTCCCTTGATCATCTGATCAGCTATCTCCAATGCGTAGATGAACCCTGTACAGGCGGCGTTGATATCAAACGCCGTGATGTTTCCGCATCCGAGACGGCGCTGTAGAAGCTGGGAAACACCGGGGAAGAAATAATCGCCGGTCACTGTCGCCACGATGATCAGATCGATATCCTCAGCCTGCATAGATGCATCCCTGAGTGCGCGGATTGATGCTTCAAACGCTAGATCCGATGTATTCTCATCGATCGTGACGGGGCGCTTCTCTATGCCTGTCCGGCTTCGGATCCATTCGTCCGATGTGTCGACGAGAAATTCAAAGGTGCGGTTATGCACTATATTATCGGGCTTATAGGACCCGCTGCCTTTTAGAGCCGCATGTCTCATGTGGTCACTCCTTTGAGATGTTCATAGTTGAAACGCTGGAAGAAGCCCATGTTCCTATACTTGCTGTAGCGGGATGTCCTGAGCTCGAAGGGGCTCTGCTGAGAGAGATAAGCCAGGGATTGCACCAGCATGGACTTGATGGCTTTGTAGACGCTTCTCTTATCCCGATGCGCGCCCCCGACGGGTTCTGCAATGATGCCGTCGATGATGCCGAGTTCCTTGAGGTCGTAGCTGGTGAGTTTCATTGCTTCCGCGGCTTCCTCGGCTAGAGAGGAATCCTTCCAGAGAATACTGGCGTATCCTTCAGGACTAAGGATGGAATAGATACTGTTTTCAAGCATGTACACCTGATTCCCGACCCCGATTGCAAGCGCGCCGCCGCTCCCTCCTTCACCGATGACGATGGGGATGATGGGGACGCCGAAGCGACTCATGCTCTTCAGGTTCTCCGCAATAGCGTTGCTTTGTCCGCGCGATTCGGCGCCGACGCCCGGAAAAGCGCCGGGGGTGTCGATCAATGTCACAATGGGCCTGTTGAACTTGTTCGCCTGCCGCATGAGGCGGAGAGCCTTTCTATACCCTTCAGGGTGCGGCATGCCGAAATTGGTCGCGATATTCTCCTCTGTAGTCTTCCCTTTCTGTTCCCCGATGACGGTCACAACCTGATGCTCAATTTCTCCGATACCTCCGACAATGGAGGCATCATCCGCATAAAGACGGTCACCATGGAGCTCTAGAAAATCATTGAACACATTGTCAATGACCTCACGTGCGGTGGGTCTCTCCTTGTGCCGCGCCAGAAGTACTCGGTCCCAGGCGCTTAAGTCCCGCATGGCTTTCCGCTTGTAATCTTCAATCCTGATCTTGATATCCTGAATGGCCTCTTCATCGTCGAGTCGCTCGAGTTCGGCCTCCAGTGCCTCAAGCTTCTTTTCCTTGTCGAGAATGTTCATCGTTTTCTCCCTCCTGAGTGCATGCGCAGGAGCTTTTCAAGGGTGCCTTTCAGCTCATGACGGTGCACGACCTTGTCCACCATGCCCTTCTCCTTCAGAAACTCAGCTGTCTGGAATCCTTCAGGCAGTGATTGTTTGATAGTCTGCTTGATCACCCTGGGCCCCGCGAAACCGATGAGGGCTCCCTGTTCGGCGAGAATCACATCCCCGAGCGATGCGAAGGAGGCGCTGACGCCACCGGTGGTCGGGTGGGTCAGCACACTGAGAAATAAAAGTCCCTGACCGGCGAGCTTTTCGACAGCCGCGCTTGTCTTCGCCATCTGCATGAGGGAATAGATTCCCTCCTGCATGCGTGCGCCGCCAGAAGCGATGAACATGACAAGAGGCAGGCGTTTGACGAGCGCGTATTCGATGCTCTTGACCACTTTCTCGCCGACCACGCTTCCCATGCTGCCCATCATGAAGTAGCTGTCAAGCACGCCGATGACAACAGGAAACCCCTTGATTTCGCCATAACCATACATATAGGCTTCATCAGAACCTGTCGTCTTTTTGCTCTTTTCAAGTTTTTGCTCATAGCCGTCCTGAAAAAGGGGATTCAACGTGATATACCCCAGACCCTTCTCGATAAAGGACCCTTCATCCAGTGTCATCGCCATCCTGTCATGAGCGCGCACACGTATGTGGTGTTCGCATTTCGGACATACAAGCAGGTTCTTGACAATGTCCTCGGCTATGAAGTTCGTCTTGCAGCTCGGACACTGTTCATAAAGCCCTTCGGGGACATCGGCCGCTCTTTTTTCCGCCGTCTTTTCACGATAGACCTTCAATTTCCTTTTAAGCGTCTTCTTCTTTTCAAAGGCTTCTTTTAGGAGTTCATGACGCATAAGAAAGCAACCTCTTCAGGTGAGTCCGGATAAACGATGTATCGATGTCATTCTCTCTGAACGGTTGGGAGAGCGCGATCATCATAAGGAAGGTCTGATTCGTCTTCACGCCTTCGATGATTATTTCATCAAGAGCGGCCCTGAGTTTTAGAATCGCATCAGGACGGTCCCTGCCATGTACAATGAGTTTGCCGATCAATGAATCGTAATGGGGAGGGATCAGATAGTCAGTATAGGCCATCGAATCAAAGCGGACGCCCGGCCCCTGTGGAATGTGTAGAAGGTCGATGCGGGAGGGGCTGGGGCGGAAATCGTGCATCGGGTCCTCCGCATTTATTCTGACCTCTATCGCATGCCCGTCGAATGATATATCCTCCTGCGTGATGGAAAGTGGCGATTCGGAAGCGATACGTATCTGTTCCTTGACGATGTCGATGCCGCTTATCATTTCTGTCACAGGATGCTCCACCTGAAGGCGCGTATTCATCTCGATGAAATAAAAACCATCCTCGTCGACGATGAACTCGACCGTCCCGGCGTTTTCATAGCCGACATGTTCGGCGGCTTTACAGGCAGAATCAAAGAGCGAGGCTTTCATATCATCATCGATGCTGCTGGGAGCTTCTTCGACGATTTTCTGATTCCGGCGCTGGATGCTGCAATCGCGTTCGCCAAGATGAACGATGTTACCGTATTTGTCCGCGAGAATCTGCACCTCTATGTGCCGGGGGTTCTCGATCAGTTTTTCAATGTAGACGCCACCATGTCCGAAAGCCGCCTCGGCCTCCTGTCTTGCAGCCCGAAAGGCTGATTCGAAATCCTCCTCGTTCCTGACGATGCGCATCCCGCGGCCGCCGCCGCCGGCGCTCGCCTTGATCAATACTGGGACCCCGATGCTTCGAACTAATTCCTTACCTTCATCTAAAGAGACTTCCGCAGCGCTTCCTGGCACGAGGGGGACCCCGGCTTCTTTCATAAGCTTTTTCGCCTGTGACTTGTCTCCCATCTTAGCGATGGTATCAGCCGAGGGGCCGATGAATGCGATGTTGCAAGATTGGCACAACTTTGCAAAACGGCTGTTCTCGCTCAAAAAACCATACCCGGGATGGATGGCCTCCGCACCCGTATGGATGGCGGCACTCAACAGGTTCTCCATGTTGAGATAGGAGTCCCCGCTCGACGGTCCGCCGACACAGACAGCTTCGTCGGCTAATTGCGCATGCAATGCATCTGTATCGGCTGTGCTGTAGACCGCCACGCTCTCGATATCCAGGGCTTTACAGGCGCGGATGATCCGGACAGCGATCTCACCGCGGTTTGCGATCAATATACGTTGAAACATCACTCGATCTCCATGATTGTCTGGTCATACTGGACCATCTCACCGTTCTGCGCATGAATATTCACAATCCTGCCGCCTTTGGGGGCGGTGATCTCATTCATCACCTTCATCGCCTCGATGATACACACAGTATCCCCTTTCTCGACTCGCTGTCCTTCCTGCACGAACGGTGGTTGATCAGGAGCGGGGGCCTCATAATAGGTACCGACCAAGGGGGCCTTGATCGGATCGTATGAAGGTTCTGGTTCAGGAGGAGGACTCCCTTCCGCCTCTTTGGAAGCGGAAGAGGATGGCTTGAGGGCAGGGGTTGTCTGGATGTTTCCTTCTACATCCTTCTGCAGCTCGATTTTGACGTCCTCCCTCTCGAGTTTCATCCTCGAGAGTTCTGACGATTCAAAGATTTTTATGATATTTTTAAGTTCACGGTTGTTCATGGTAGACACCCCGCTATACTTTGATATTCAAATAAAAATAAGCGTAAAAAAAACAAGACTCCAGCTGAGTCATTCATCAATCCAGCTTCTCGATATAATCCACTACATCGCCTACGGTCCGCAATTTCTGGGCTTCATCGTCATCGACGGAAATATCGAAAGCTTCCTCGAGCGCCATGATCAGTTCTACGACATCCAAAGAGTCGGCCCCGAGGTCATCGATGATGCTGGAATCCCTTTTGATTTCAGACGTCTCAACATCCAACTCCTCCGCGATGACTTTCTTCACTTTATCAAACATACTTCACCTCCTCTTTTGAATGCCATTATAGAATGGGATGCAGAGGATGTCAATGTATTTTGATATTCAAAGCTAAAAAGTGATATGTTATAAACATCAAAACATATGCGCGCTAATCAATATGTGCATATGTTCATGCGTTCCATCAAAAAATATAGCGCTCATTTCCCTAAATAAAGGTAATAAGCGCTATGATATTTTAAAATAATAATCAAAACAATTGATTGAGCGTATGGTTTGTATACAATCTTTATGAACGCTCGTTTGAACTTTTTCAATTTTCATCTGACATGGAAAAGTCTATCTCATAACAGGGAATCCGCAAGCTTCCGCTATAACAATGGAACTTATCATCGATATCATCGATCTTCAAGCGCCGACCATCATAGTACCCTGTCATATTCTTGAAATCAATGCGCTCTCTGAACCAGGGAAAAAGTTCTGTGAAAGGACGTTGAAAATAGTCTTCGAATCGTTCGACAATCTTATCCTTGACAGTCTCCACATCAGTCGTTTTACCCTTGATATCCGCTATCGAGACGCTTTTTTCATCCCGCATGCGTTCATTCACATTGAGACCGATGCCGATAATGGTCGCTGTCTCATATTGAACAAGGCGTTCAATTAGGATGCCAGCGATTTTTCCGCCGGATGAATAGATGTCGTTCGGGAGTTTGATACTCGCATCTATGCCAAAGTGCGACAATGTGTCAATAAGCGTAAGGGAGGCCAGAACGAGTGCCTTGAAAGGGTCTAGATGAACGTCCTTGATCAAGAAGGATCCGAGAAAATTCTGGTCCCTTTCGCTTGCCCACCTCCGTTCTCTCCGGCCTCGGCCCTTTGTCTGGAATCCGGTGTATATGAGGAGCGGGTCCTCTAAAGTGTCAGCGTGTTGTTTAAGATAGTCATTCGTCGAAGGAAGCTCCTTGAAATAGCGTGTACGCATGGTCACCACCTAGACTAAAAACACCCTCGGACGAGGGTGTTTGTTAGGTTATTTCAGTGCTTGGCTGATGAAATAGAGTTCCTTGTCATAGCCGCCGATCTGATCTTCAAGCATTGCGACGGTACCGAAGTCGTTTTCATCGTCTGCGAGGTTGCGGATTTCGGTCGCAAGCGCGCGGAGGTTGGTGAGTTCCTCTTTGAGGATTTCATAGACTTCCGGGGTCTTGTAGTCCTTGCTGTCGATTTCCTCGACGCTGGTCACTTCAAGATATGAGCGCAGTGAAGCGAGGGGATATTCCCCGATCATCTTGAGGCGTTCAGCCACTTCGTCATAATTCTCGAAAAGAATGTCATAGAGCTTTTCAACATACACATGCACTTGTTCAAAACGTTCTCCTGCAACGTTCCAATGCAGGTTGTGGAATTTGACATTCAATACTGCGAGGTCCGCAACGTATTGATTCATGAGTTTCACTTGTTTTTCCATTGTATTGCCTCCTTATAAATTTATCTTCCATAATCATTATAGCACAGCAAGGAGGAAACTCAACCAGTTTGCTTATCAACTGTCACTTCGATGCTTTGGCTTCCTTGATGTTCTTCTCGAGCTCCCTCTCGGCCTTCAAAAAGTCCTTGGTGCGTCTGCGGTTTTCCTCCAGACGCTCCTTGCGCACAGCATTGAGGTGCTCGAAGGCACTGTCCTTGTTCAATCCGACATGGGCTTCCTGCGCAAGGACATGCACCACGCTGTCGCGGTTTTCAAGAGCGCCGTTGATGACAACGGTGTATACATGCTCATCGCCGCGCACAAGTTTTATGTAACCGACATCAATAGCTGAAATGAGCGGCGCATGGTCATCGAGGATGGCGAACTCACCGGTACGCTTCGAGCTCACCACGATATAGTCGATCATTTCATTGTAGAGCTCGCCACTCGGTGTGATCACGATCAGTTGCATGGTCTCACCTACTCACTCTGCTTGGCTTTTTCAACGACTTCATCAATGGTGCCTACAAGCCGGAAGGCATCTTCAGGGATGTCGTCATATTTACCATCGAGTATGCCCTTGAAGCCTCGGATCGTCTCTTCAAGCGGCACATAAGAGCCTGGCTGGCCTGTGAACTGCTCGGCGACATGGAAATTCTGCGAGAGGAAAAGACGAAGTCTGCGGGCCCTGTGCACGACGAGCTTGTCCTCTTCACTGAGCTCTTCCATACCCAGGATAGCGATTATGTCGAGCAAATCGTTATACTTTTGTATCGTCCGCTGGACTTCCCGCGCGACATTGTAGTGCTCTTCGCCGACAATATCGGGCTCGAGCGCCCTCGATGTCGAATCAAGCGGGTCGACAGCGGGATAGATACCTTCTTCGCTGATTTTACGGCTCAGGTTCGTCGTCGCGTCGAGGTGGGTGAAGGTCGTCGCAGGTGCGGGGTCCGTGTAGTCGTCCGCCGGTACATAGATGGCCTGGATGGAAGTGATGGAACCTTCCTTCGTAGAAGTGATGCGTTCCTGCAGCTGACCCATCTCCGTGGCCAGCGTCGGCTGATAGCCTACCGCTGAAGGCATACGACCGAGCAAGGCGGACACTTCGCCGCCGGCCTGGGTGAACCGGTAGATATTATCGATGAACAGGAGGACGTCCTGTTTCTTTTCGTCACGGAAATGCTCAGCGAGCGTGAGGCCGGTCAGGCCTACGCGCATACGGGCACCCGGGGGTTCATTCATCTGCCCGAACACCAGGGCGGTCTTGTCAAGAACGCCGGAGTCCTTCATCTCGAAATAGAGGTCGTTGCCTTCACGGGTGCGCTCCCCGACGCCGGAGAAGACGCTGATGCCGCCGTGCTCCTGTGCGATATTGTTGATGAGCTCCTGAATCAGTACCGTCTTACCTACACCGGCGCCTCCGAACAGTCCGACCTTGCCGCCTTTCACATAAGGCGCGAGAAGATCGACGACCTTGATGCCGGTCTCGAGAATCTCCGTCTCGCTGCTGATTTCATCGAGCTTCGGGGCCTGCCGGTGAATCGGCATACGTTGAGCCTCGTTGTCTATAGCCTCTTTATCATCAATGGTGTCCCCGAGGACATTGAAGATGCGACCGAGTGTCTCATCCCCGACGGGAACACTGATGGGCTGTCCCATATCCACAACTTCCATACCTCTGCGCAAGCCGTCCGTGGAGTCCATGGCGATGGTCCTGACTATCTTGTCGCCCAGATGAAGGGACACTTCCAGTGTCAGATCTATATCGATCGATGCCTCTTCGTCTTTATGTGAGACATGCAATGCGTGATTGATCTCCGGCAGTTCGTCTTTAAAGCTCACATCCACGACCGGGCCCATCACTTGTGATATTGTGCCTTTGTTCATGTGTATCCTCCTTTATTTCACCGCTTCGGAACCGCCGATTATGTCGGTCAGTTCTAATGTGATCGCGTCTTGACGCGCGCGATTGTATTCAAGCGTCAGATCTTCGATGAGCTCTTCAGCGTTGTCGGTGGCATTCTGCATCGCGGTCATCCGCGAGGCGTGCTCGCATGCCTTCGATTCGAGTATCATGCCGTAAAGCACATGCACGACATACATCGGCAGCAACTGATACAGTACCTTGCGGGCATTCGGCTCATAATGATAGATGCGGTTGTAGGGCTCGTCCTTATCTATATCGGCATCCAAAAACGGATCTTGTTCAAGGGGCACAAGCGTCCGATGCTTGACTTCCTGATTGAGTGTATTGATGAAATGGTTATAAAAGACTACGACCTTGTCACAAAGGCCGGAAAGGTAGCGGGTGATGAAACGGTCGGCGATGTTCTGAAAATCGACGAACTGCACTTCATCCCGCATCTGAATGACTTCATCATGCAAAAGGGTATAACCACGGCGTTTGGCATGGTGATACGCCTTGAATCCCAGCGCGACGATTTCAAAATCATCCGAGCTGCCGTGCTGCTCTTTGACATGCGCATCAAAAGCTTTGAACACACGACTGTTGAAAGAACCGGCGAGCCCCCTGTCGCTGGAGACGAGGACATAGACCGTCTTCTTTATCTCGCGCGCTTCGAACATCGGATGCGACAGGTCGCTCTCGCCGGAGAGGACGCGCGAGAGCACAGCGGCGAACTTGTCAGTCAGAGGGCGGAAAGCGTTGATCGACCGCTCAGCCCTTCTGAGTTTCGCCGCGCTGACCATATGCATCGCCTTGGTGATCTGCGATGTCTTCTGCGTCGCGTTTATGCGTTTTTGAATATCACGCATCGTAGCCATGCGTTCACGCTCCTAGCTTATGCGAAGGTTTTCTTGAAATTGTCGATCACCTGGTCGATTGCCTCTTTATCAGGAAGCGTCCCCTCTTCACGTATATGTTCAAGCAGTGCGCTGCCTTTTTCATCCTGCTCGAAGTAGTCGTGCAGTTCAGTCTCGAACCGCCTGATGTCTTCGACTTTCAGATCATCCAGATAGCCACTGGTGAGTGCATAGATGCTGATGACCTGCTTTTCAACCGCGAGCACTTCATGCAGACCCTGCTTGAGGACTTCAACCGTCCTCTCGCCGCGGGCGAGTTTCTTCTGCGTCGCTTCATCGAGGTCGCTTCCGAACTGTGTGAACGCCTCGAGCTCACGATAGCTCGCCAGGTCGAGACGCAGAGTCCCTGAGACTTTCTTGATCGCTTTGATCTGGGCGCTGCCGCCGACACGGGAGACACTCAGGCCGGCATTGATGGCCGGACGCACACCGGAGTTGAACAAATCGGACTGCAGATAGATCTGTCCGTCGGTGATGCTGATGACGTTGGTGGGGATATAAGCGGAGATGTCCCCGGCCTTCGTCTCAACGATGGGCAGAGCGGTTATGGAGCCCCCACCCTGTTCATCATTGAGCTTTGCGGCGCGTTCTAGAAGACGTGAATGCAGATAGAAGACATCGCCCGGGAAAGCCTCGCGTCCCGGCGGGCGACGCAAAAGAAGGCTGAGCTCACGGTACGCTGTCGCATGCTTGGAAAGGTCGTCATAGACTACGAGCACGCTCTTGCCTTCATGCATGAATTTCTCGCCGATGGAGACACCGGCGTATGGCGCCAGGTATAGAACCGGAGCCGGTTCACTGGCGCTGGCGCTTACAATGATGGTGTGGTCCATCGCGCCATGCCGTTTCAATGTCTCCTGCACCTGTGCGACAGTCGATTCCTTCTGCCCGATCGCCACATAGATACAGATGACGTCCTCATCCTTCTGATTGATGATAGTATCCAGTGCGATCGCTGTCTTGCCGGTCTTTCTATCACCGATGATGAGCTCACGCTGACCCCTGCCGATGGGGACGAGCGTGTCGAGCGCCTTGATTCCGGTCTGCAGGGGCTCTTCAACCGCCTTACGGGCCATGACGCCGGGCGCCTTGCGTTCAAGCGGTCTGTATTCGTCCGCATCAATGGTCCCGAGTCCGTCAATGGCGAAACCGAGAGGGTTGACGGTCCTGCCGAGCAGATTGTCACCGACCAGGGTCTCTAGAATCCGGCCGGTCGTCTTGACGGTGTCGCCTTCTTTGATCGCGGTGGATTCATCGAGGATGATCGCACCCACGTGGTGTTTTTCGAGATTGAGGGCCATGCCGTAGACATCGTTTCCGAAATCAAGAAGTTCGCCGCTCATCGCTTCGTCGAGACCGTGCACAAGCGCGATGCCGTCACCGACGTTGATGACAGTGCCGACATGTTCGGTTTCGACGGTCTTGCTATATTGTTCGATCTGCTGTTTGATCAGCGTTGATATTTCACTGGGATCGATTTTGCTCATGTTCTCACCTGCCTATTTAGTCAAACGACTTCTCAGACGCGCTAGGTCGCGATTGACGGTGTCGTCGATGACCTTGCCGTCGAATTCGAAACGAAGCCCGCCGATGATGGAGTCATCAACACGGTTCTCAACAGTCACTTCGCGTTGATAACGTTTTTCAAATGCGTCTTTCAATGATTGCTGGCGCTTTTCACTCAGTGACCTCTTGCTGTAGATGATTACATGGAGGAGCTCATGCCGTTTCGCCTTGAGGGCGCGGTAATCCTCCAATATGTCGTCGATCTGGTCGAAACGGTTGTTATCGATCAACACAAAGAGAAAATCCCTGATCAGCTCCGGCAATGACAACTGCTCGATAATCTTCTTCTTCTCGTCTTTCGACAATCTCGGATGGAGGAAGAGACGTTTCTGCTCGGAATCCAGAGACTCATGAAAAGCGGCAAGGTTCTCTTCGATACTCTCGACCTTCCCGGCTTCCGATGCTAAGGAAAAGAGCGCTACCGCATACTGTTCGCTAGTGGCACTCACTGTCTGCGGACCTCTTCGATAGCCTCTTCAAGCAGCTGTTCATACGTCTCTTCACTGATCTGTTTGTTGATGGCCTTCTCCGTCAAGGCCGAGGCGATATCAACCATCTCATCACGAATCTTGTTGCGCGCGATCTCCACTTCGTGCTCAAGATCCTTCTCGGCATTCTTGCGGATACGGCCCGCCTCTTTCTTGGCGTCCGCGATGATCTCTCTCTCTGTGTCCTCCGCTCTCGACTTGGCGTCATCGACGATGTTTCGAGCTTTCTCTTTCGCCGCATTGAGCTCTTCCTCAGCTTCTTTTTTCAAGGCCTTCGCCTCTTCGTTCTTCTCAGAAGCCTCAGTCAGCTCGGAATCTACATATTCGCGGCGTTTATCGAGAAAAGCCGTGATCTTGTCCCATAGGAAAATCTTGACGACGACGATCAAAAGCCCCGTCGCAAGAATCTGTATGAGCATTTCTATGGGATTGACGCCAAGGGCTATCTCAACAAGGCGTTCGATAGCCGCTGCAACAGCTTCCATGGTGGTGCCTCCTTTTCAATGCGCGTTACTGTCCGATAAGCACGAATGCAATGATGAGACCATAAAGACCCGTGGTCTCCGCCATCGCCTGACCGACGAGCATGGTTGTCGTAATCTTGCCGCTCGCCTCGGGTTGTCTACCAACCGCTTCAACGGCCTTGCCGGCCGCAAAACCTTGTCCGATACCTGCACCAACACCGGTCATGATGGCGATGCCGGCGCCGAACGCAGCAAGTCCGGAAACAAAATCCTGATTGAACACAACTTCTGTCAATACAAACATTTGACTGCCTCCTACTCTGATAATTTATTTTTTTTCAATGTTCCCATCAGCTGTCGGAAACGCCTTCCGCTTCGACAGACATGGCTAGGAATATCGTAAGCAACATGAAATAAACGAACGCTTGAATCAAACCGAAACCGAGATTGAAAATGGGATGGAGAATCCCGGCGGTCGCAATCAGACTGCCGAATGACCCCAACAGATTGAAGATGATCGCCGCGATGACACTACCGCTCAAGAGATTGCCGAAAAGACGCAGACCCATCGCGAACGGTGTCGATATCTCGCTGATGACATTCACGGGTAAAAGCAGAACTGAGGGGCTGGAAAGATCCTTGAACCGCTGCAGGGGACGCCGGACGATCAGCCCGGAGACTTGTATGATCAAGAATGCGATGATACTGAAGGTGATCGCGACGCTGAAACTCGCGAGCGGTGTCTCGAGTCCGATCAATGTTGCCGTATTGGCGAACACAAGAAACATGAGCACTGCAATCAGAATCGGTGCGAAACGTCGCCACTCTTCACCATAGAACTGCTTGATGAAGGAATTCAGCATATCAAACACCATGACGACGACAAAGAGCGGCCCCTTGATGGGAGCGGTCGGGTCCTTTTTCTCAATGCGCCTGCCGACGACAATGGATAAAACGATGATAATCAGCGTTACGACAATGGACGCTTTGAACCCGGGGGAGAAATCATATGTCAGCTCGATCATCATCGCCACCTCCTTTATGCAACAGGAAAGCTAGCAGCATAGTGACCTTGAAGGAAAGAAACCCTATGAACGTAAAGATTATATCCAGACCATCGCTCAGATAGGCGATGAAAAGAATCAAGGCATAAAAAACAAACCTGAACACTACATTGCGGAGCGAGACACGCTTCAGTTTTTCCGGGTCCTTCTCCGCCGTGCGCATCGAAGAGCGGTAATTCTGGCTCATGAGCATCACGGTGACCATGGACCCCAGGAAAAAGCTCAATGTCCTGTCTCCGTCGAACACCAGGAAAAAGACCACCGAAAGGACGAGGACATAAACCCAGACATATGCGAATGTCTTAACGAATATCTTTTCTGTCATCATGCTCCCTACCTAACCGCAATGTTCTGACAATCAGATTCCTGACAGCCGCCAGGGCTCCGATAACCGCAAAAATGATGATGAATACAGAATCGAGGTCGAACAGCGTATCGATGCCCCATCCGATCAGAAGACCGAGGGCCACCGCCGCGATCGCCTCATACACAAAATTCGAAGCGAGGGCTAGCAGTTTTAGAATGAACTTTTTATCAGCCACCCCGGCACCTCTTTTCCTAAGCGTCTATCTTCTCCACTCGACGACGATGCCTGCTGTCTTCAGAGAAGGGCGTGGTGAGCCATGCATCCGCAATCGCAATCGCAAGGCCCGCACCGAGAATGCGGCCGCCCATCGTCAAGATATTGGAGTCGTTATGTTCCCTTGTGAGCCGGGCGCTTAACACATCATGTACATGCGCTGCGCGGACGCCCTTGAACTTATTCGCCTGAATCGACATGCCGAGTCCCGTGCCGCAGATCAGAATACCTCGTTCCGCATCGCCCTTTGAAACTGCCCGGGCGACACGTTTCGCGACATCGTTGTAATCACAGCTCTCTGTGCTGTAAGTACCGAAATCCTCATAATCGAATCCTTGTTCCTCAAGATGCGTACGGACCTTCTCCTTGAGTTCGAAGCCCGCATGGTCGGCGCCAATCAGTATTTTCATAAGTTCACTCCCTTTGACAAAACCTTTATTCATTATACAAAAAATACACTTGAAAAACAATAAAAACGGCTATTTGAAAACCTTTTTATCGATAACGACATCTCCCTGACGCAATACTATGTTTTTCTCCACATCGTACACTGTAGAACTGACGCCTCGGGCCGTGCCGCCTTCCACGAGATAATCTACCGCACTTTCAAACTGAAGCGCCTCCTCAAAAGTATGAACAGGAGGTTCATCCGACATGTTAAGGCTTGTAGCGGCCAGCGGTCCGTGCACACGCAGAATCTCAAGCGCAAGGTGGTCATCCGGGATGCGGACACCGATTGTCGAGCGGCCCTTTGTCAAATGATCACCGGCTTTTTCACCCTTCGCGGCCACCAGCGTGAGCGCCCCGGGCCAATACTTCCTTCCGATAGTCCTTATCACGCTCGCATCGTGAAAAAAAGAAGCCGCGCTTTCTATATCGGGGCAAAGAACAGCGAGCGGCTTGTCCTTATCCCTGTGTTTGATCTCGTAGATCCTGTCGGCACCCTTCACACTATCGAATCGGCATCCTATGCCATAGACAGTGTCGGTCTGAAAAGCGATCACTTCATCTTCAATACTTCTATTCTTGAAATCATCCAAAGCGATAATCATTCGCTCACCTCCAGATGCAGACGCATCTGCTTTTCTATCCGCCTTTTCACCGGGGCGAAGGAACGACGGTGGGCGGAACATACGCCATGCGTCTCAATCGCTTCGAGGTGCGCCGGGGTCGCGTAACCCTTGTGTATTTCAAACCCGAACTCGGGGTATCGCTCTCCAATCCGGCGCATCTCGGCATCCCGGGAGACCTTCGCCACAATACTCGCAGCGGCGATGGATGCACTTTTCTGATCGCCCTTGATCAAGGCGGTGTGCGGCATCTCTTCAATAGGTACCGCATCACTCAGGACGAACTCCACGCCCCCGAGCCGATGGACAGCCTCCGTCATGGCCTTGATGCTGGCTTTATAAACGTTGAGCCTGTCGACATCTTCGGGAGGGATCCGGACCAGGGCTACATCCGCCTCCGCGTGGATTCTCTCTGCAAGACGTTCACGGGCGATGCGGGTAAGCTTCTTAGAATCATCAAGCCCTTCTATCCCGTGTGCGGGAAGAACGACCGCCGCTGCGACAAGAGGGCCGGCAAGAGGGCCTCTTCCGACTTCATCGCAACCGGCGACGCGCATATACCCCTCCTGCCGCAGCGCTTCTTCATAAGTATATCTATGCATCGTCGAACTCCAGGCTCACCCGGCCGAAACGGCCGTTTCTGAAATCCTTCAAAAACACATCCAGGACACGGTCGTAATCAATCTCCCCGCCTTTACTGAGACATCCCATCCGACGACCTATGGCATCGAGGATCGTCATCGTGTCGAACGACTCCGTATGAAAATCATAACGTGAAAACAGCGCCTCACGGTAATGTTTGAACAGCACTTCAAGACCATGAATGACAACTTCATCCTTATGCACCGGAACATCCTTCAAGGCACCGAGCAGAGACAGCTTATAAAGACGGCGCGTGTCATCGAGTCTCGGCCAGAGCATACCGGGTGAATCAATCAACTCCAAATCCTCATGAATACGAATAACCTGCAGGTCCTTTGTGATATGCGGCGTGTCCGCGACATCCGTAACCCGTTTCTTGACAAGCTGGTTGATCAGCGTACTCTTGCCGACGTTCGGCACGCCTACCACAAGAGCCCTGATCGCCCTCTCTTCAAGACCTTTCCTTCGGCGTTTTTCCTTCGCTGGTTCAGCGACTTGGCGGATCTTGGAAATCAACTGCTTGATCATGCGCGGGTCTTTCACATTAAGGGAGAACACCGGCTTTTCGGACGCTTCGAATGCATCGACCGAGCGTTCAAGAGCCTCCTTGTCGGCGAGGTCCTCCTTCCCCAGTACCAGCAAGCGGGGCTTGTGCTTGCCGAGGGTATAGAGGGTCTCGTTTCTCGAGGCGTGCGGCGCCCGGGCATCAGCGAGCTCGATAATCATATCGCACCATGACAGTTTCTCCTTGAGCGCGCGTTTCGCCTTCGCCATGTGTCCGGGATAATAACTCTGCACCATCTATTCCACGCTCCCCATATCCCTGATCGGACGGAATCTGAACGTCACGCGACCATAGAGGTTATCGCGGGAGAAGGCCCCAAGGGTCCGTGAGTCTTTGGAAGCCCCCGGGGCCCGGTTGTCGCCCATCAGGAAATATTCACCCGGGCCCGGGGTGAAAGTGCAGCGCAGACTTCCTCCCGGACAGGTCGTCTTTATATCCTCGCTCAGAAACGCCTCTTCAACAGGCTCTTCATCGATCAAAACATCGCCGTTTTGAATCGTCACTTCCTCGCCGGGAAGCCCGACAATCCGCTTGATATAGAATTCCTCTTCATTGAAATCAGGGGAACCGGCCACCACCAGGTCGAACCGCTCGTACTCCGCAGCGAAATGCTGGACCACGACAGCATCCCCTTCTTCGAACGTCGGCTCCATGCTGGTGCCTGAAACTGTAGCGAAAGAGAGAAAAAAGGCATTGAGAATCATATACACTGCAAATAGGTGGGTGGCGAGCGCTATGAAATCAAAACGCCTGCGGGTGACATTGATGGTCTCAGGGCTGATCGATCCGAGCAATCGTGCATAGCGATTCGCACGGAACACGAGATAGCTCAGGTATAGAAATATCACTACCATGATAGGATAGAATACAGAAAAGGATGGAATCCGCGGAAAGTCGACGGTGATGTGGAAAAGTGTGTTGAACGGCAGATGCTTGTCGTAGAAGAGCGGAAGCATGAGCATGATGAAAAAGCTGAGCGAGACGAAGAGCGCCTTCAACTTCAGCTTTTTCAACGCGGCTTTCGAAGCATTTTGCTTATGCCTAGTGGTTGTCATTGAATCACCTACAGGGTTCTGAGCAGACTTTCGAGCTCGTCAGCGTCGACAAGCACTTCACGCGCTTTAGAACCGAGATTTCCGGAGACAATGCCTGCGGATTCGAGGGATTCCACAATGTTCTGCGCGCGGTTGAAGCCGATACTGAACGTCTTGCTGATCTTGTTGATGGAGGCCTCCTGGCGGTCGACGACAAAGCGCGCAACATCAGGAAGCAATTCATCCTGTTCGAATGACTTAGTCGCATTCTCGACCAGTGCGTTCTCCGAGAATACATACTGCGGGGGTGCTTGATTGCGGATGAATTCGGTGACAGTCTCGATATCCTTTTCCGAGATGAAGGCGCCTTGTAGACGCGTCTTGTGATGCCCGGCCGTCATGTAAAGCATATCACCCTTGCCGAGCAATGTCTCGGCGCCGGTGGCATCGAGAATGGTCTGCGAATCGATATGACTGGAGACGCTGAAAGCTATACGAGTGGGGATATTGGATTTAATAGTACCTTTGATGACATCCGTGGAAGGCCTCTGGGTGGCGATCAAGAGATGGATGCCGCAAGCGCGTGCCTTCTGGGTGATGCGCATGATCGCCTCCTCTACATGTTGCGAGGCCACCATCATCAGATCGGAAAGCTCATCGACGACGATGACGATATAGGGCATGCGTTCGGAATAATCCTCGATTTTTTCATTGTAACCGTCGATGTCCCGCACACGCAGCGCCTTGAACATGTTGAAACGGCGTTCCATTTCTTCCATGACCCATTTAAGACCGGCGGTCGCGGCTTTTTCATCGCTGATGACAGGTGTGATGAGATGAGGCAGTTCATTATAGATGGACAGTTCGACCATCTTGGGGTCGATGAGCATGAGTCGCAGGTCGCTGGGCTTATACTTGAGCAGGAGGCTCATGAGGATGGTGTGGATGCACACACTCTTGCCGCTTCCTGTCTGCCCGGCTATGAGCCCATGGGGCATGGACTTGATCGGCGCATAGATGGGCGTTCCGTCTATGTCTATTCCCAAGGCCACAGTCAAGGGCATGGCGGCCTGCTTGAACATCGAGCGGTCGACGACATTGAGAAAGTGGACGGTCTCAGGCTCTTCGTTCGGAACTTCGATTCCAACGGTCTTCTTACCGGGGATGGGCGCCTGTATGCGGATGTGTTCGGCGCCGAGCTTCATCTTGATATTGTCATTGATCGCAGTGATCTTATTGAGCTTGACACCTTTCTCCACGGCGATTTCATACCGGGTGACGGTGGGACCCTGAATATGTGCGTACACTCTAGCACCGATGCCGAACTCTTCAAATGTCTCATTCAATATGTTCGTCTGCTTTTCGATGGATTCTGAAAGGTCCGGCGGGTCCTCGATCGAACGGTCCAGAAGGTCGATCGGAGGTATCTGATAATCCTCATAGGTCTTCTCCCCGGCCTTTATCATCTTTTCGGCTGCGCTTTTTGTTCTTTGAGGCCCATCTCCGGATGTCTCTGCATCCTGGGTCCTCGGTGGATCAAAAGCTGCCTCTTGTGACGTTTGTGTATCCTCGGAGGTCGGATATGCTTCGTGTTCACTTCCGCCATGCATCGCATGGGGCGAAGCCTCGGGGCGTTCGCTCTCATCGGGCCCGGCATGAGGACGGGGCGTTTCAAGGGAAGGCCGTTCGTCTTCGCGAATAGTTGCTTCGTCCTTGGGGGCGCTCTGGTCAGATGACTCAGCGGCCGCCTTGTCGGCTTCAGCTTTGAAATCGGGTTCATCCCGCTTTTCCTGATGAGGCGTCTTTTCGGGGGTTTCATCCGCCGCTTGATGTGATGCAGCTGCACTTTCAGCGGGGCGAAGGGCATCAGAAGGCTGGCCAGGCATTATTTTCGCTGTCATGGTCTTCTTCGGCGTGGACGCTGAGGTACGGGAGGCCATCACTTCATCGAGGTCCTTGCCTTTCACAAGGTCGAATTCAGGATAAGCGGTGCCGTATTTCCTGACCCTCTCCTCTTTTGTAAGTTGCGGTTTGGTCCGGAAAGGGTCCAGCTTGTCCATATCCCGCCGTTGAGATGTCTTTATGGGCACGACCACTTCGTCTTTCACATTCTGGCCGAATATAGGTGAGACGAAACGGTTCGGCCGGTATTCTTGTCGTTTCTTCGCCGGCTTCTCCAGGATTTCATACACCTGAAACGGCTTGTCGTCAGGTGTGCGCTCATAAGGCGGTATGAGTTTTTTCTTGCGTTTCATGAACATCCTTTATCCCCCTTTGCAAATGCTTCCTCCAGTCTGTTCTTCACCTCGAGGAAGTCAGGGCGCTCATCCCAGACGAGTTCTCCGATGCAGTCTCCTTGTGCGAAAAAGAAAAGATGCGGCGCGCTTTGTAATCCATACGCGCGTTCAAAATCATTCACCCGGCCGCGCTTCACTTCATAAAACTCAATCCGTGGATACATCTTTTCCAGCGTCTGGATATAGCGCCTGGCCACATCGCATTCCAGGCAGAGGTCGCTGGAATAAAGCACGACACTTGCATGTTCATCGACGGCCTCTTCGAGCATCTCAGCTGTCTGAATCAGCGTCATCGTCCTCGCCTTCCTCCAAAGCGCGCAGCTCTTGATCCACGAGGTCGAACTGCATGTCCTTGTCGAAGAGTTTCTTGGAATAGACCTTGCTTGTCTCTTCACCGACGACACCGATAATCATGAATGCAATGCGTGTGGACATGAAATCTATGCTGGTCTTGATAATCAGCTTCCTGAACCAGTAGGCGGGGTTGAAGATGTTGATCGCACCCATCGTGGCCTTGAAAGCCCTCCGCAGCTTTTTGTTGCGGGCGAATTTTACGACTTTTGTCTGTTCGATGCTCTTCTTCCGTTCATAAAGGGCGACCATGTGGGAGACCCGTACATTGCGGGTGCTCTTGAGAATCGGTTGCTCCAGAAGTTCTTCCACGCGTTTAGTGATATAATAGTTCAGATTGAGCATCTCATCCACAGTGAGTTCGAGCATGGGATGTTTTGCGTTAGGGAAATGATATTTCGAGATGTCTTCGACGAGTTCATAGGACAGGTCGAATATGGTTTTGGCATAGCCTTTTTCTTTCTTTTTATGCATACGCTTGAAGGTTTGTTGCTTGTCAGTGACCATCGCTTTTAAAGTGTCCTCATCGATGCTGTCGACAGGGTCGCTGTCCTTGCTCTTTATATTGCCGCGAAGGAAGAAATAGACATATAGCATGCTGAAAATCAAAAAGCCGAATGCAACGCCTAGTAAGAAATTTATAAGGTAGGTGGCTATGTCGGGCATGTCTATCACCTCATATGCATTATAGCACACATCTCTTCCTCTTGTCGTCTTTAATA
>PWEL01000037.1 GCA_003553945.1 Mollicutes bacterium
AGTTCTGCTTGATGTCCTTCACATAGGCACCAAGGCTGCAAAGCCTCTTCTTGACCTCAGCCATCCGGTCAGCAGGCATCTCGACCTTGTCACCATAATAGTCCTGCCACCTCTTGATGATGTCTGAATTGGAAATTTCATCCTCAGGGTGCATGCGGGCTACCAGGTGGAAATGGTTGCCCATAATTGCAAAACCCAGCACGTCAACAAAGTAAAGCCTGCTCAGTCTTTTGATAAGCCCCAGCAGGTAATCCTTGTCAGTATCCTTGATGGGCAGGCCGGGCAGGGCAGTACGTGATATGACATGGTAGACGGTGGCTTGGTCACTACGGATAAAACGGGCTATGCGGGGCATGAGATACCTCCTTTAAGGCTGGTGGTTGAGCTGTTGGAAGAATGGATAGCATAAGCTGAAATAAAACGCAAGAAGAGACTGTCCCCTTCTTCTTGCCGTCCCCTTCTTCTTGCCTGGAATAAAACCGCTTCAGATATTTTCGGGCTTGATATTCAACATGCCAGAAATAAAACTCCAGAGGTGTTTGATATAAAGTTCATTCACGAAGATGGAACCGAGTATGCTGGAGACGATTTCCCTTCTCAACACACTTTACGCACTGGAGAACCTTGTAACAATGTAATCATGGGGATCAAGCGCAACAATCAGCCCATAACCTGGCTGAAAATCAACTCCCGTCCGATTTTCAAATCTGACTATGCAAAACCGTATCTGGTTGTTGTTTCTTTTTCGGACATCACCGAGCGTAAGCAGGCAGAGCAGTCGCTGCGAGTATCGGAAGAACGTACCCGGCATTTGAATGCAGTTCTGCAGGCCATCAGAAATGTAAACCAGCTTATCACTCAAGAAAGGGACAGGGACGCTTTGCTGCAAAAGTCCTGTGAATATCTGCAGACCAGGGGTTACTATAACGCCTGGATAGCTCTTCTGGACGAAAATAGAAGCCTTGAAGGACTCTACCATGCCGGTCTTGGGGACGGTGCCGGGCACCTCAGGGCACATCTCGCAAATGAGCAGCCCTTGTATTGTCTGGATGCTGCTGTTCAAGATCGAGCTGTGCTGGTGGTGGATGACCCCTTAGCACAGTGTTCAGGCTGCCCTTTAAGCGGAAATTATCAATCCAGGGCAGGGCTGTGCGGACGACTGGAATACAAGGGCCGTTTTTTTGGACTGCTTTGCGTATCCACGCCGGATTACATGGCTCATGACCAGGAGGAGCTGGACCTTTTCAAGGAACTTGCCGGTGATATTGCCTTTGCCCTGCACAACCTGGACAGGGAAAGGGAGCGTGAACGTCACCTGGAAACACTGCGCATGTACGAGATGATAATTTCCAGGGTCAACGATCCCATATCCCTGGTGGACAGGGACTACAGATATGTGATCGTGAATGAGGCATATCTAAAGACATTCAACAAGCCGCGCCATGAAATAGAGGGGCATAGTGTGGAAAGCATGCTGGGCAGTGAAGTGTTTGTCAATCAGGTCAAGCCGCACCTGGATGAAGCCATTGCTGGCCGGGAAGTGGTCTACGAGCTAACTATCCCGGGACTGGACGGCACACCGCAATACCGGATGGTGAGTTATTATCCTTTTTATGATGAAGAGGGTGATGTTAGGGGCGTGGTGGTCAGGACAGTGAACATAACGGAGCGAAAGCGCATGGAGGATAAACTGCGGAAGAGCGAACAGCGCTTTCAAAAAATGCTGTCCCTGATCCCTGACATGGTCTCCATTCAAGACCCGGATATGAATATTCTTTACAGCAACTGGAATGGATTCGCCGCTGTTCCTGAAGAAAAAAGGGTTCTCAATACCAGGTGCTACAAGACATACAGGGGGTACGACCAAATATGTCCTGACTGCAGGGCCGTTAAAGCTCTGGAAACCGGGGAGGCATTTGAAGAAGAGGCAATGCTGCCAGATGGCACATGGGTTGATGTGCGTGTCATACCTTTCCTGGGACAGGACGATAATGTTGAATTTTTTGTGGAATGGGTCAGGGATATTACAGATATCAAGCGCTCGGAAGAAGATCTGATCGCCGGCAAAAGACTGCTTGAAGGCATAATAGACGGCGTTTCAGATGTTTTGTCCATCCAGTATCCCGACCACAGCATCGAGCGTTACAACCAGGCGGGTTATGACCTCTTAGGCATGACCCCGGAGCAGGTAAGGGGCAAGAAATGCTTTGAGCTTATCGGTCGTGATCGTCAATGTGAAGGATGTGTTACAAGCAAAGCCTTAAAAACCGGCAGGCCGGAGCAGGTTGAAAAGTATGTTCCCGAGCTGGGCATCTACTTGGACTGCCGGAGCAATCCGGTACTGGATAAAGATGGCAATGTGGTGCAGCTTATACAGCAGTTAAGAGATATTACCATCCACAAGCGCACCGAGAAGGAACTGCTACAGGCCAAAGAGCAGGCCGAGGCGGCCAACCAGGCCAAGAGCGAATTTCTGGCCAACATGTCTCACGAAGTCCGCACACCAATTAATGGCATGCTGGGAATACTGCAGCTTCTGCAGGGCACTGACCTTGACCCGGAGCAGAAGGAGTATGTGAACATGGGGATTGTTTCCGCCAACAGACTGACCAGGCTTCTGTC
>PWEL01000006.1 GCA_003553945.1 Mollicutes bacterium
GAAAAGGGGCTTTTTGCATTTGCACATCTACTTCTGCATTGCCCGTTCCCGCAACATTGACAAGTATAAAAGGCTTTTCATTCCCGAACTGAATACTTTTGCCTTTACTGTTTTCGTATATTAGCTTCTCGTTTATCACTAGCTCAACCCCCATTCAAGGCCGAGACGTCTTAATGTTTTCTCCTGTAGCTTTGCGGCCTTCGAGGGAGATATAGGTTCGGGACTGTAAAAATTAATGTTTTCAATGGTTACAGATTTACCCATCCGTTCTGTTTGACTGTTAGGGTATACTTGCGCACCCTCTGGCAGCCTTACGGCTTCCGGACCGCGCTCTCCAACCATCGCCCATCCTTCTTCGCCTATTAGACCGCCACGCGCCAAGCGGGGAAGACTAACCTTAGAAAGAGTTCCGATCGTGGGGATATTTACACCCGGGACACGGTTTAGCCCTCTTATTCTTCTGTTTATCGTACGAATAAAAGAGTTAATCATGCTTATTGCGCCATTTATCATACTTTCCACGCTGGCAAGAACACCATTAACCCCACCTTTTACGAGGCCGCTAATCCCTTCCCACACATCTCCCATAAACTCTTTGAAAGCATTCCACCGTTCCCTTGCCCAATCGATTACAGCGCGAAAAGCATCTTCGATACCTTCGCGCATGGACTGGACAAAGTCTATCGTGTTATCCCTGATATTCCCCCATAATTCGGAAAACCAATCGCGGAGACCTGTCCAAATACCTTTCCAGAATTCCCAGTATGCGTTCCACCATTCCTCGAAAAATTCTTTAATTGACTCCCATGTGTCGCGGAAAAACTCTGCAATACCCTCCAATAATTCAAAAAACCATTCCTTCAAACTATCCCATAGCTCAATAAAAAATTCTTTAATTGACTCCCATGTGTCGCGGAAAAATTCTGCGATACCCTCCAATAGTTCAAAAAACCATTCTTTCAAACTATCCCAGGTCTCACGGAAAAATTCTGCAATACCTTCCAATAATTCAAAAAACCATTCCTTCAAACTATCCCATAACTCAATAAAAAATTCCTTAATTGACTCCCATAGCTCAATAGCATATTCTGAAACCTCTTCCCAGTTGTTGTATAGATACCAGCCTATCGCCACGGCCGCCGCTATGGCTGCGATTATCAGCCCAATGGGTCCAGTTAACAACGCAAACGCCTTCCCAAGCATCGGTAAGAACGTAATCAAGCTACCTACTGCACTAATAATCGGACCCAAAACCATTAATATCGGCCCCAATGCTGCAGCAAGACCGATAGCCCCAAGTATCATCTTTTGCCATCTTGGGTCGAGGTTCGCAAACCATTCAATTAGCCTACCCACCATCTCACCAAAGTCGCGAATTAGCGGGATAACATTTTCCTTTATGGCAGGAATTAAGTCATCAGTGAGCATGGGCATTATGTCGGCCATGACAGTATTAAAAAGCCCCATAAATTCGCCTTTAAGCTCATCCAAACCTTGACGGAAATTGTCTGCGTTTTCTAGTGCATCGCGCCCCATTACACGCCCTGATTCATGGGCGCCGTCAATAACCCCCTGCATTTCATCTTCGGTCATATCCAGTATTGGCGCAAGCTCCTGATATCCGTTGCGCAATAGTCTGTTGCCCAGTTCTGCACGTTCTCCAGCATCTTCCACGCCCTGGAGAGAGGTTATAAGTGTCTCCATGCGTTCATCCGGGGACATCTCGCGCACTTCGTCCATAGATAAACCCAATTCATCCATAGCTATGCGCATGTCAGCAGAACCTTCCGCACCGCGTGACATGGACTTGGTGAGCATCTCAGAGGCTTTGGCTACGGCATCAGTAGATACTCCTGCCCGGTCAGCAACAGCCCGCCATTCCTGGATTGCTTCTGCGCTCATACCGGTAGCTGATTCAAGGTCAAGTATTTCATCGGCAGTATTCCCCATTTTTACACCCATGGCAAGCAACCCACCTGCAGCTCCAGCAATTGGCCCGGTTACCCACTTGGTCATTGTTTTGCCGGTTCTACCTATGTTTTTACCCATGTTTTGAAGGTTCTGGCCGACACCTTGAGTCTTTTTTTTCATATTGTCCATTGATTTATCAAAGTCGCGCTGGTCGCCGATAATACTAACGGCCAGGGTTCCCAGGGTTCCCATCTACTCACCACCTTTGTCGGGGCGTTCAATCTTGTCGCCGTAATGTTTGTAGAATTTCTGTTTGTCCGGTTTATCTGCATTTGGACTTTTTAGCTGTTGCTTTTTTTTGTTGCCGTCAAGTGCTTCTCCCAGTTTTGCTATCATTAGCCGAGCCTTAAATTCTTCAAATTGAATGCCTTTTTCGTAATAAAAAAATACCTCTTCTAAGGTCATTTTATCTAGTAAATATTCAGGTGTTGCCCAGGCGTACATCTGCCCCATCTCAGCCCATATCTTACCGATGTCTAGTTCTGGCTCTTTTTGCTCGCCTGGGCCTTTGTGTTTTTTGTCTCTGATTGCTGCTCCATCTTCTCCCGAACCGGCTCCATAATGTAATAAATAAGCTCTATAAGAGTCTCAAGGTC
>PWEL01000028.1 GCA_003553945.1 Mollicutes bacterium
AGTCCCCGAAGGAGATGGGGAATTCCAGCCCGCCCCCTTCGACAGTCAGGGCGAGATGGCGGCCATGGAGCGCTTCCTGCAGCAGTACACCGACGGCTTTTTGCAAAGCCAGCAAGCCGCGCTGGAAAGCCACAAAAACGCCACCATCGAGGAGCTAAGAAGCACCCACGAGCAGGCCGGGGCCGATGGTAAGCTCAGCGTCCGCGAGGCCGAGGCGCAGTTTGAAGAGAGGGCCCAGCAAATCGAGCAGCAGGCGTATCACGATGCGGAACGAACGGCTCTGCACGGGCAGGAGATGGGGGTTCAGCACTCCCCGCAGATGGTGGGGATGATGCAGGCCGACCAGCAGCGCACCCGCGGGATGCAACAGGACGCCATGAGTGAAAGGGATAAAAGAATTAACGACATCAAAGACCGCATGAACGCCATTCGTCAGCAAAAGCTTACCGGTATTGACCGGGCCAGAGCCGACTACCGGACAGGCATGATAGGTGCGGAAGGCCAGGCGCAGCAGATGATGGGTCAGGGCATGTTCGATTTGCAGCGGGATGATTTGGCCGCACGGCGCGACCAGCACCATGCGCACGAGCAGCTGAGGCACCAAGACCACATCACTCATGGGCAGATGGAAGCCCAGCACGGATTCGATGTGGCCATACAGAACCTCGCCCACAAACACGGGCTGGATATACAGGACAGGGAGCAGATGCACCAGTTAAACACCATCGCCATCGACCACCAGAATCGCATGGCGCAGCAAACCCAGGCTGCTGCCCATACCATCGACCAGATGATAGCACAGGGTGAAATTGATTCGGGCCTGTTGAGCGAGCGTCTTGCAGGAGATTTGAAAAAGATAATAACACAGGGCGGTATTCAATCCGACTTGGAAGACCAGCGCGCTGCAAACGCTGTTAATCATGCCCAGGAGCAGATGAAAATAGGATTAGAGGGGCTGGAAAAAGAGCGAGACCTGGAATTACAGTGGATTAACGACAGCTTCACCAAAGGAACACCCGAATACGAAGCGCGCATGAATCAGAGTGAAGAAAAGTTTAAAAACATGGCAAAAGAACTGTATGCAAGTGTTGGTATAGAGGCTATGCTTGATTATGACCTCGGTAGGATGAACGAATATGGTGTTCATCCTTTTGAGGATTTGCCTACAATGGAAGAAGGGGTTCGCGAAGATTTTCGTAATAGAGGATTAGAAAGTTGGATTCCATTTTATGATATATATGCCGACCATAAATACCGCACAGAGACACATCCCGAATTGGAAGCTATCAAGCGTGCATGGGATAAAATGTTTCCCAGCGATACGTTTAGAAACCCGTGGGAATAAGGTGATACAATATGCCCTTTACTTTTTCACATGCAAGCACGGCTGCAAAAGGAGCCGACAGATTATTTGGTTTCCAAAGGGATGAGAAAGAAAGAAAGTTTAACTTTCAAATCGACGACCATGACCACAGCAGAAGTACCCTGTCGAGGGTTTTTGACCCTCTTGTTGCCGGTGGTTATGCTGTAGTAGGTGGAATAAGAGGTGCAATCCCAGGCAGCGAAGTTGAAACGCCTATTCATGGTATTGCCAGTGGATTAAGAGCAGGCAATCCATTCGGCCCAGGATATGAAGAAGGCCGACATCTTTTTTCCGATGCGCTGGCTGATTTGGGTTGGGAGCCTGAATCAACCGCCGGTAAAATCGCCAGAGGTGTTGTGGGTTTTGCCGGTGATGTGTTTCTCGACCCGGCCACGTATCTAACGGGCGGCCTGGCAGCAGGAATAAGGGGAACAGGGCGCGCCGGGGCTGCAGCTACACATGGCATATCAAGAGGCTTAACCAGGCAGTCTGCCGAAACGATTGTAAAAGGCAGCGCCCGGGCGGGCAACAAGGTGCTCAGCGCCGAGGAGTTGGCGCAGAAGACGCGCAAGTTCCAGCGGGAGTACGACAAGATTGTCGGGGTAAACCGCAAGGCCGAGAACCTGCGCTGGTCGCTCGGCGGCGCGCCGTTCGGCAAAAAAATCTTCGGCAAGTATGCCGATGTGGGTTTTGATATTGCCAGCGCCGATACGCTGCAGCAAATCGGGGAGGCCACCTTTGCGCCGCAGTACGCCAAGGTGCGCGACGCCATTCTCGGCGGCAGGCTGGGCAGGCTATTCAGTACCAAATCCCCTCTCTACCGCCTCAGCAAAACCAACCCCGAGGCGGTGTACGAGTTGCTGGAATTCGCCGAGCACACGCAGGGGTTAACGCGGAACATGCAGGCGGCCAAAAAGGCCGTGCAGCAGAAAGCCAAGCAGTTCGAAGACCTGACTCCCGATGATACGCGGCAGATTATCGAGTTGATGGAAGACCCCTCCAAGTGGAGCAGAGCGCGGCAACACATCCAATTCGCCGATACGCAGGAAGCCGAAACCTACCGCAGCCAGATGTTGACTATGCAGACCAAGACGCAGAAAAAACTGGACAAACTCATCGAGAGCAAAAGAAAGCTGGACGGCCTTGCTACACGGGAGGACG
>PWEL01000030.1 GCA_003553945.1 Mollicutes bacterium
ATATAGCAGTATTGGGGATTACAGGAAGATCTGCTTTGTCTAAAGAAGCACGACAATTCCAACAATATTTAAGCGTGATTAGTCATAAAGATCTCTCTATCATAACAACCATACAATCTATGTCAATTTTCGATGTAAAAGGAATTTTAGTTAGTCAAAAAACAAAAATTTTATGTAAATATAGTAGCGAAGGAAACCTTAGATATGAGAGGGACGAATATAAAGCTAAATTAAGAAGGATTAACTGTTACTTATATAATACAGCAAACGTACTATTCAACGGCGTTGAACAGGATATAAAACGGACTTATGACAACAAAAAAACACTTTATTACGATTATACCGAGAATAGAATAGGATTTAATAAGCTTCCAACTTTCTATAATAATGAGATCTCAAAGGCATACAGAGATAAGGAGGTAATACAATCAGCTTAATATTCAAAGACGAAGCAGAAGAAAGAGAAGCTATGCAATTACTCTCGTTAGTCCTAGAACAATTACATCAACGTGATCAAGAAATAACACTAACAAATAACAATCAAGCTACAAGGTACAAACAAATGCTAAAAGTTGCAGGTTTAGAAGTTGGGGATCATGAATTTACAAAAATGGTATATGATCAGAAACTAGAAGAAGCAATACGAGAAACATATCAAGATCTAGAAATAGATGTTAGATTACTACAAACCGATTTCCCGGATTAACGTAAGTAATACCGGTATCAATGCGTTGAAAACTAGGGCTTAACGACAAAAACGAAGTGAGGTCGTTTACGGCCTCAATGAGTGGGTACTAATCGTATAAGGTCAAGTTTTAAGAGTAAAACTTGTGAACGAAGTGAATTGATTTGAAAAAACTTTAACACAAACGTAAAAACCAAATACTCCAAGAAAAATTACTAATTGGGAAATCCCAACGGGATCAAAGCGGACATCTGCATAATGTCGTGATCAATCCCGTTCTTTCCCTTTTTTATCTAACTTATAAAAATAAACCTAATAGCTTTACAACAAAGAAAGGATCTAGAACTGATCCTAGAAATCCGTAGTCATAAAAAACAAATATCCCCCATAAAGCTATAAACGTAATACATTAAAAAACTGCAAAAATATCAACGTTAGAAAATATTATAAGTAAATATCTATTCTCGAAAAATGCAGATGTCAAAAACTGAGATCACGACGGTAAAAACAAAATCATCTAATACAGATTTATTGACTAAACCTTATTTTGAACAATCAAGTTTTAAAGAAAATAACGATTATGATCTAGAAGGAAAACTTGAGATCATCGATCAACTAACTAAAGTATCCTGTAATCAAACAAAAAGTTATAGTTCTTTAAGTAAAAGTAAAAAAATCAAGGAAATAAACGATGGTATAAAAATCGTTGGAAAGGGAGAAACAGGGAAAAATTGCGGTAAATTCGTACCTATTCGTATGTGTTACCATTGCGGTTATCCTCATTTTGTCAAACATACTTGTGGAGGATCTAACGGGAAAAGGTCATGTCCTAACTGTTCGACAACGTGGTTACATCATCAAGCTGAAAAAACTTTTAAGAGGATCATCTCAACAGAATTAAGAAGTGACATAAGAAAAAGATCACGTTTATTTTATCATGACGTATTTAGAAAATATCGATGGATACATTCAACGATAAGCGTAAAAGTAGTTAGTTCTCATGCTGACAGCATACAAGAGTACAGGAAAGAAGCTAACAAAATTGCAAAAGAGTTCGGATATAAAGGTTATTTACTTATCTTTCACCCATACAGGATTAACAAAGAAGGTCAAAAAAAGTTTAAGAAAAGATGGTATGATATTCGAGAACAAGAGAATTGGAAAGATTACGTTAATTGGTCACCTCATTTCCACATAATTGGATACAGTGGCCGGAGATCTCCGGTTTGGAAAGGTAAGACTACACAAAATAAACTACTGTCCGGTGATCAGCTAAATAATGATATTTGGATAGCTAAAAGGATCAACGATATAGAAAACTTGGATCATCTTTTAATTTTACTTAATTATCTTTACTCACATTGCGGTATAACCACAACAGATAGTAGCAGAACATTGCATACATACACATACGGCGGAAAAATGTCTTACAGATCACTAAGGCATAACGATATAAAAAACGGCTGTGATGACCTATACAATCAGATATATCTAGATGTCTATGATCGTGTCTGTGGAATTGAAGAAGAAGAAGGAGAATGGTGTTTCCATTGCGGTTCTCAAGATTTTGTTTGTTTGCGACAAGCAGAACAATTTGTTTTAGAGTTTCCAGATTGTCCGTTTAACACTTTACTAACTCAAATTTTTGAATATATGTATAGCGAGGGCATCGATGGAGCACCTCCTAGCAGGGATCTATTCAATAAAGAGATCAAAAAATTGTGTAAAAAGGTGATCTTCTATGAAAAATGAACAAAAATATTGGAAATACAAACCAACAGGCCTAGAGCTAGAAATTGAAAAAAAACAGTACAAAAAGGAGCTAGATCTAAAATGAA
>PWEL01000047.1 GCA_003553945.1 Mollicutes bacterium
ATAAAATGATGAAGAGGGTTGCTCATGCGACGTCTGAATTTGTTTCAAAAGGACCTATGCATTCTTGTGGGATTGTTCATCGCACACACGCTAGTCACCTTTTTGTTTCCGCTCCGGAGCGTAGGAACCATCGATACAGTGACAGTCGAACACGGTTATTACTTCCTGAGTTTCGAGACAGGAGAAGGGGAGGTCTTCACATACTATCCCGTTCTCGTCGTCCTCTACATCGCCGTGCTTTTATTTTTGCTTATACGCAGGCGGGAGTCCTTGACGCTTATCTATGGACTCGGGCTGGTCCTGCTCACTAAATTCACATTCTATACCCAGCTTTCGCAGCTTGAAGGCGCTCAGGAGAACATGCGTATCGAAGGCGTCCTCTCGAAGACAATCTCCGTGGACGGCGCGCCCGCTGTGCAGGATGTGAGCATCTATGTACTCCTGCTGCTGGTGTTCATCAAGGCGGTCATTGTCATCTATCAATATTTCCGCAAGCATTCAGGTACCAAACGCATATATAAGAACGAGGCGACGTATTGAATGTCTCAATGAAAACGCCGATAAATAAAGGCCTGATTCCGATGAAGCCGGAATCAGGCCTTTTCTATGGATATTGCCGTTATAAAGCGCCATTCAGGGGTCACTCTTCAAGAGGTTCATGCTTGATGATATCAAGGAAATGTTCACATAGCTCGGGGTCGAACTGTTTCCCCGAGCACCGTTCGAATTCTTCGATGATCTCCTGCTTGGATTTTGCTTTTCTATAGGGTCTGCCGTTCAACATTACATCATACGCATCGACGATAGCGCCAATTCTCGAGAGCAGCGGGATTTCCTCTCCTTTTAAACCTTTAGGGTAGCCTTTTCCATCCCAGTGTTCATGATGCGCGAGTATGTCTATAGCAACGTGGGCGAAATCTTCGGTGGCCGATGCGATTCTGTAACCAATCTCCGGGGGTTTCTTTATTATATCCCATTCCTCTTCTGTAAGTGGGCCTTCTTTATTCAAGATCTTTTCAGGAATGTTTATCTTGCCGATGTCGTGCAAGGTGATCAACAATTTCAGCCGGTCGAGTTCGGATTCGGACAAGCCGAGCCTTTCCGCAAATTTCAAGGCAAGGACCGACATGCGCTTTGTGTGTTCTTCAGTCTCATGACTCTTTTCACTCAGGATTTTCAAGAAAGAGAGTACTATGGAGTTTTTCTGACTGTGTGTTTCTGTGAGTTTCTGTTTGTACATGTTGTCTTCGGCTTCATGAAGGATGCCATCAACATTCTGCGTTTCATTCCTTCGTATCCCGCATCCTAAAGCAGCGGAAAGCGGGATATCGTTTATTTGCCTTTCATTGATGTTATTCCGGATTCTTTTGCCGATGTCTTCCAACGCATCCTCATCAGTCTCCGGGAATAGAATGACAAATTCATCGCCGCCCCATCTGGCCACAATGTCTTCTTTACGGCAGGTATCCTCTATAATGCGTGCGGTCAGTTTCAGCATCTCGTCTCCGGTTTGATGACCATAAGTATCATTGACCAGCTTGAGGCCATTGAGGTCAAGCATTATGATTCCTATGGAGGGTTTCTTGCTATTGCTATCTAATCGTCTCAACTCGGTTTCGAAGAAGTTCCTGTTGTAAAGTCCGGTCAGGCGGTCATGAAAGCTGGCGAATCTAAGTTCACTTTCCGCAGCCTTTCGACGCGTAATGTCGACAACGTTTATCAGGACGGAGGGTCTTTCATCATAATCGATGTGCGAACAGCTCATCACGCACCATTTTTCCTTATTGTCCAGTCTGATGTCATACGTCTCCTGTTCAGGCGTGCTCGTTTGGAAACCATTGTCAGTGATCAGATGCTCGATTGTCTTGGCGCTTTTTTCATCGAGAAGATCTTTGAAGGACAGATGTTTCAAGTTGATGTTACCGTTGCCGAAGATGTCCATGAAAGCGCCGTTGAAATACACAATCCTACCGTCCTGCAGGATAGAGACGCCGGTGGGACTGTCGTCGAGCACCTTCTTGAAATCATCGAACACTTTCTTGGTTTGTAGAAGATTTGCGATTCTTAATGAGAACTCTTCTTTCCCGACCGGGACATGGATCAGTTCATCGGCTGTTTCAAGGTATTCGTTCGGCAGATTATGCTTTCTATCCGTCAGTAATAGTATGGGAAGATAGCTTGATTCGTGCCGCTCCTTTAATGCCGCCAGCTCTTCTTTCAAGGCGGACGTGTGCTCTTCATCGATGATCACAAGGTCGGTGTCTAGGATATGCTCGTCAAAGTCGACTTTTTCAGGCTGAAACACGGTGTATTGACCGCGGAGGAATCGTTCAATAAGCCCGCTGTTGTTCTTATTTGATATGAGTACTGTGATTTTGTACATGCAGGGGACCTCTTTTCTATCCTGAGCCGTCTTACCTGCGATTATTCATGGTATCATCTTCGCTTGGTCCGAGGATTTCAGGGACACCGCTCAGCACACCCCTTAATTCTGTCAGCGGTCTGCCCACTTTTATGCCTTCAGATGTTATGTCGAATTCCCTGAGTGTCTTCTCGAAATTGCTCAGACGTTTCTTAAGCACGCCGATGGCCTTTAGAATACTTCCTCTTACTTCTATATAGCGTAAGAAGATGATGTTATCAGCAATATAGCTTATGCCATGTTCGGAGACTTTGAACGTCCCGGTTATGTCGTGCACTTCATTGATCAGGATCAGGCTTACGCCCATGCTTTTAAGGTGTTCGGCCAGGATATGTATGTTTCTCAGCATTTCATCTTCCCGGTTCATTTCGTAAATGTCTCTTATGAAGGATAGCTGATAGCCGGAGATGCTGTCGAGTACGATGATGCTCGTGCCTTCATTTTCAGCTTTTTCCCTCACCCTGTTCGCGAACTGGATGGGGGTATATTCTAACGGGTTGATTTTCTCGATTGATAGGTTTCCTTGATCAAACATCTTGTCAATCGGCATGCCGATTCCTCTGCAGCGTGTGATGATAGAATCCTTGGTCTCTTCAAAAGTATAGATCGCTGTGTGTTCCCCTCTCAAGGCGGCTTCATCTGTGAACTGTGCGGCCAGGGTCGATTTTCCGACGCCAGTGGGCCCGCTGATGACGGTGGTCGTCCCCTTTTCCAAACCGTCATGCAGGAGCTTGTCTATTTCGGGGACCCCCGAGGAAATGGTTTCATGGTTTCGTCTTTTTTCCTTTGACAAGTCTTCAGGTGTGATTCTGGGGTATACGGTCATTCCGTCGCTTTTGAGGCTTATGGAATGGACGCCGGATTTGAAGCCTGAGCCTCTGAATTTTTTGACACGGATGCCACGCTCTTCCCCTGTGAATATAAGCTCTATGACTCCGTCGCAGATGAACTGCAGGTCATCGTCCGTCATGGCGGCGCTTGTCTCCGAGGAGAGCACCAG
This sequence comes from Mollicutes bacterium, assembly GCA_003553945.1. Taxonomy (GTDB): domain Bacteria; phylum Bacillota_I; class Bacilli_A; order Izemoplasmatales; family Izemoplasmataceae; genus T1SED10-81. Next base: position 3,423 of record PWEL01000047.1, read on the forward strand.
AGTCACGTCGTATCCTGAGAGGAAATCCAGGAGGATCAAGAGTTGTTTGCGGAACTGATAGTTATCCGTGGAGATATACTTGAGCTGCGAGACGCCGTCTAGGTATAACCGGTCAGGCTCTATTTCCTTAATCTTGCTGATAATGCTTTCTATGATGGGAGATGCCTCCACCTCGCTCGAGGCGAACACATTGTAATCCATTTCCTCCATGTCGGTCTCGCTTGGTGTCAAATCCAGAAACTCTACATTTTGTAAATTGAAATTCCTGCTTATGGCGTCTCTTTTAATCTTGTCGATGCTTTCTGAAAAGCTGACGAACAAGGATTTAGATTCATCTTCAGGATGATTACCGAGGAATTGCAGTCCCAGAGTAGTCTTTCCTGTGCCAGGACCACCAGTGATCAGATAACTGTTCTGTTTAATAATACCCCCTCTAAGGATATCATCCAGACCCGCCGTACCGCTCGATATTTTCTGTGCACCATGTTTTTCGCCCACGTGCCATCAACCCTTTCATATAATAAAATAGGGAATTCATCAGAGGTTATTCCCGCTATGTTCCGCAGTGGGAAGTAGTCTTGGAAGAAATATAGTTAAAGCGTCGGTTCATTGATGATCCATGGTTGCTTGAATATGGAAACATGACTGAAAAACCCTTCGGCCATAGCCTTTGCGCTATTTGAAAAGTTCATGGGTGGTTTCCTTTGTCTTGTTCTCGGATTTTTTGATGTAAAATAATTATATGCCTGTTTCGCTTAAATATCAACAGAAATGTGTCTAGACGGCAAGGCTAGTTTAAGAAGCAATAAAAAAAACCCTTTTAGAACAGTATGTGCCGGCTTTCTGCAGTGACTGTCCTAAAGGGGCTTATCGGATGGATCAGTAGGAGGTTCGATTCAGAAGAGCGCCGCGAAGACCAGGCTGATGATCGTCATCAGTTTGATGAGGATATTGATGGAGGGGCCGCTTGTATCCTTGAAGGGGTCGCCGACGGTGTCTCCGGTGACGCTGGCCTTGTGGGCGAAGCCGCCTGCATCTCCATGATGCCCTTCTTCAATGAATTTCTTTGCGTTGTCCCATGCGCCGCCGCTGTTAGCCATGAAGATCGCCATGCTTATACCGCTGGCGAGCGCGCCCGCAAGCAATCCTCCCAGAGCTTCGGGACCGAGGAGGAAACCGATGAGAAGCGGTGCGGCGACGGCGAGCAGTCCGGGGATGACCATCTCCTGGAGCGCGGCCTTGGTGGAGATATCGACACATCGTGCGTAGTCCGGCTTCTGCGTCTTGTCCATGATGCCCGGGATGTCGCGGAACTGCCGCCTGACTTCATCGATCATTTTCGAGGCAGCTCTGCCGACGCTGCTCATGGTGATCGAGCTGAAAAGGAACGGAAGCATGGCGCCGATGAGAATGCCGATGATGACATCGGGTGTCGCGATGTCGATGGCATCGGCCCCCGTGGCCTGGACGAATGCGCTGAACAGTGCAAGGGATGTGAGTGCGGCGCTTCCGATGGCGAATCCTTTTCCGATGGCGGCTGTCGTATTGCCGACACTGTCAAGCTTGTCGGTGATCTTGCGGACCTTGTTGTCGAGGTTCGACATTTCAGCGATGCCGCCGGCGTTGTCGGCGATGGGGCCGTAGGCATCGATGGCGATTGTCATGCCCGTCGTTGAAAGCATGCCGACGGCGGCTAGGGCGATGCCGTATAGCCCCGCGATGGCGTTCGAAAGCATGATGACGATGGCGATGAGCAGAATAGGGATCGCCGTGGATTCCATGCCGATCGCTAGACCGCCGATGATGTTCGTCGCATGCCCCGTCTCCGATTGCTTGGCGATGCCCTTGACTTTCTGGTATTCGCTCGAAGTATAGATTTCGGTGATAATCCCTATGACGATGCCCACGAACAAGCCGGCGATAATCGCGACGAGAGGGGCGAAGTTGCTGAAATAGCCGCTGTGGACGTAGAACCAGGTCAGAAAGAGTGCGAAGATCAGGAAAAGTCCTCCGGCGACATATGTACCTTTATTGAGGACCTTGTGCGGGGAATCCGCTTTTTTCGTTCTTATAGTCATGACCCCGAGTATTGAGGCCAGAATCCCCACGCCGGCGAGGAATATCGGGAAAAGCGCCGCTTCAAGCGCCATGCCGTCAATGATCATCGGTGATGCCATTGTCGCGCCGAGCGTCACAGCGGCGATCAGGGAGCCGATGAAGGATTCAAAGAGGTCCGCGCCCATGCCGGCGACGTCGCCGACATTGTCGCCGACGTTGTCAGCGATGACCGCAGGATTGCGGGGGTCGTCCTCGGGGATTTCGGCTTCGATCTTTCCGACCAGATCGGCGCCGACATCAGCGGCTTTTGTATAGATGCCGCCGCCGACACGGCCGAAAAGTGCGATCGAGGAAGCGCCGAGACCGAATCCTGTCAACACCTCGACAAGGTGTGTGATTTCCATGTTCAATAGATATGTGCCGATGAGGTAATACGTGATCAGCCCGGTGAGACCCAGCCCGACAACGGACATGCCCATGACCGCGCCGCCGCTGAAGGCAACGTCCAGAGCCTTGTTCATACCTTCTTTGTCAGCGCTTGTCGCTGTACGCGAGTTGGAAGCGACGGCGCCTCGCATACCGAGATATCCCGCCAATGCGGACAGCACAGCTCCGAAGGCGAATGCGCCGGCGGTGGGGAAGTCGATGGCGAAACCGATAATAAAAAAGAGCACGAAGACAAAGACGCCGAGTATCCTGTATTGGCGCGACATGAATGCCATCGCTCCCTCACGGATATAGCCGGATATCTCTATGACCCGGGGGATGCCTTTTTCTATGCGCTTGATCTTGAGAAACAGCAGCAATGCATACAGCATGGCGATGACGCTGAAGATCAGCGCGATGCTCAATATGCTGTTCATGCTGAAGAGCAGTGGCATGTAATCACCTTCCTATCTACTTGTCTGTCTGGCTTATGAAAAAGTTTATCATATCAATATAACAAAATTGCGTTGTATAAAGTATATCAAAAAGCGTTTTCATTATCAAGAAAGGTTAATATCTGTTAGAATTAATAAATTGTGGATAGTCCTTGAAATATTCGTCGAAATCTCATACAGTAAATAAGGAGAAAGAGACGCGCCCGCGTGTGACAGTGTGGTATAATGAGCCTGAACTGAGTGAAGAGGTGGTCGGATGAAGACGACGCAAATTGCCATCGACGGCCCTGCCGGGGCCGGGAAAAGCACGATCGCCAAATTGGTGGCCAAGCGTTTCGGCTTCACTTATATCGACACCGGTGCCATGTACAGAGCCATTACCTTGAAAGCGATGGAACTCAATGTCGCACTCGATGACGAAGACGCCTTTGTCTTTCTCAACGATACGGCGTTCGACTACGAGGACGGCAGACTCATCATGGACGATGTCGATGTCAGTGAAAAGATACGCTCACGCGAGGTGTCCAACAATGTCTCGCTTGTCTCGTCGCACCGCCTCGTCCGCGAGCGGCTCGTTGAAAGGCAGAGGGAGCTGGCGGAGAACCTTGATGTAGTGATGGACGGCAGGGATATCGGCTATAATGTTCTCCCCGGCGCCGATTATAAGTTCTTTCTCACGGCGGATGTCGTGACACGCGCCTATCGCCGCTTCAAGGAGAACGAGAAGTACGGCATCCACGTCCCCCTCGAGGACATCAAGCAGGAGATCATCGACCGGGATGATTTCGACACCAACCGTGTGTACAGTCCGCTTAAACCGGCAACCGATGCGATTGTCATCGACACGTCTAATATGCAGATTGAAGATGTTGTCGAAACTATAGAAGCCAAAGTAAGAGAGGAAGATACCCGATGAAGAACATTCAAAAGATTGAAGAAGGGCAGAAAATCACAGGCACAGTGTACAAGGTCGACCGCAACGAGGTCATTGTCGATATAGGGTATTCGATGGAAGGGACCATCCAGCTGAGTCACCTGACACGCCTCGATGTTGATTCCGCCGAGGAGCTTATCAGCGAAGGTGACGAGATTGAAGCCATCGTCAGCAAGATCGATGAAGATGATGAATATGTGCTGCTCTCCCGTCTTGAGATAGAACAGGATGAGATGTTCGAGGCGCTGCAGAATAAATTCGAGAATGACGAGACCGTCGAGGTCAAGGTGCTCCAGGAAGTCAAGGGCGGACTGAAATGCCGTTTATATGGTTTCAATGTGTTCATGCCCAAGAGCGAAGTCTCCAACGAATATACGGAGGACTTCAAACCCTATGTAGGCAAGACCCTTCCCGCTAAAATCGTTGAGATAGGCCGTCCCAAAGGCCGTATCACGATTGTCGTCTCCCACAAGGCGATCGAGAAGGAGAAAGAAGAAGCCCGCAAACAGGAAGAGCTCGAGAAGATCAAGGAAGGTGAAGTGCTCGAAGGCACGGTATCGAAACTGATGAGCTATGGTGCATTCATCCGTTTCGAACAGGTCGAAGGCCTCCTGCATATCTCCGAGATCTCCCACCACCGTCTCAAGTACCCCAGCGAGAAGCTTGAAGAGGGCCAGAAGGTCAAAGTCAAGGTCATCGGTGAAGACGGCGACAAGCGCTCCCTATCGATGCGTGCGCTTGAACCCACCCCCTGGGAGCAATTCGCAGAGACACACAGCGAAGGGGACAAAGTCACCGCCAAGGTCGTCAAGAAGATGGACTTCGGAATGATTCTCGAAGTGGCACCGGGTGTCACGGGATTGCTTCACAAGAGCAACTACTCCTGGAACCCCCGCTACAATCTCGCCGGCGATGTGGAAGTCGGCGACACCTTCGAAGTGCAGATTCTCTCCATAGACACTGAAAGCAGGAAAATGCGACTATCGAAGAAACATCTCGAATACAACCCCTGGGAGGATGTCAACGTCGAGATCGGCGAAGAAGTCGCCGGCGAGGTCAAGGAACTCCAACCCCAGGGCGCGCTTGTGGAAGTACAGGGCGTATTCGCTTTCCTCCCCATCTCCGAGATCCAGGAAGAGCATGTGGAGAAAGTGAGCGACGTCCTGAGCGAAGGTGACCTCATCAATGCCATTGTTCTCAAGTTCAACCGCGAGCGCTGGCAGATGGTCATCAGCAAGCAGGCCTACGAGAAGAAGCGCATCGAGGATGAATATAAGAAGCATCTGAAAGGCGACGACAAGGAAAGTGAATCTCAGACACTCGGCGAGCTCTTCGCCGACAAGCTGAAGGATTTCCAGAAATAGAAGAAGGTGAGGCGTCATGCTTCCATCCGTAGCGATTGTGGGCCGACCGAATGTCGGAAAATCCACGCTGTTCAATCGCATCGCCGGGCACCGCATCGCCATTACCGACGAGACGCCCGGTCTCACGCGCGATAGGCTTTATGCGAAAGCGGAATGGCTCACGCGCCCCTTTCATATCATCGACACTGGTGGCATCGACTTCGGCGATGCCCCTTTTATTCATGATGTGAAGGCCCAGGCCGAAATCGCCATCGAGGAAGCCGATGTGATCCTTTTCGTGGTGGATTTCATGACCGGCGTCACGGACCACGACGGCGATGTCGCCAAGATACTCTATAAATCGGATACGCCGGTGTTGCTGGCTGTCAATAAAGTGGACGACCTCGACAAGAAGGATTACCTCTATGAATTCTACGCGCTCGGGCTCGGCGAGCCTTATCCCATCAGCGCCGCGCACGGGCACGGTACCGGCGATTTGCTCGATGAGACCATCGCCCGTCTCCCGGAGGCCGTCCCAGAACCCTATAGCGAGGACACTATAAGACTCTGCTTGACAGGTCGCCCGAACGTGGGCAAGAGCTCCCTCATGAACGCCCTCCTCGGCGAGGAGCGCGTCATTGTGAGTGAGATTCCCGGCACTACGAGGGACGCCGTCGACTCTGTGTTCAGCAAGGACGAACAGGAATTCGTACTGATCGACACAGCCGGTCTCAGAAAGCGCGGCAAGGTCTATGAACGTCCGGAGAAATTCAGCGTGCTCCGTACCATTCAAGCCATTGAACGCAGCGATATCGCCCTCTTCCTTGTCGATGCCGAGGAAGGCATCATCGAACAGGACAAGAAGGTCGCGGGATATGCGCTTGAAGCGGGCAAGGCCGTCATAGTCGTTGTCAATAAATGGGACGCTGTCGAAAAGGACAGCCGGACGATGAACGAATGGGAGAGTCGCATAAGGCATCATTTCAAGTTCCTCCCCGATTCCCCGGTCATTTTTCTTTCGGCATTGACCAAGGCCAGATTGAACACGCTGTTCCCGGTCATCCGCGATGTCTATGACAATTATTCCAAGGAAGTCCCGACCAGTGTGCTCAATGACGTGCTTTCCGACGCGCTTACTGCGAACCCCCCGAAGTCTCACAATGGCGGGGTGTTCAAAGCCTACTACGGCACCCAGACCGACACCAAGCCTCCGACATTCATACTGTTTGTGAACGATGCCGCCTATCTTCATTTCAGTTATGAACGCTATCTGAAGAATCAGATACGTCAGGCCTTCGGATTCAGGGGCGTTCCGGTTAAAATACAGTTAAGGAAGCGTGATTGATATGGCCAGAGTCAGTATCATCGGCGGCGGGTCCTGGGGGCTCGCGCTCTCCAAAGTATTGAACGACAATGACCACGAGGTGCTCGTCTACGATGTGAACGAACGCATCGTGGAGAACATCAATGAAAGGCATCTATGCGAGCAGCTCGATGTCTCCATCCCCGGGGACATCCGCGCGACCCTTTCTATTGAGGAGGCGCTCGCATTCTCGGATACAGTCCTCTTCGTCGTCCCGACCAAGGTTCTGCGGGAAGCGATACATGCCATCCTGCCGCATCTTCATGATGCCAAGCTCTTCATCAATGCCGCGAAAGGCATCGAACCCGGCACGTTCCAGCGCAACTCCGAAATCTTCCGCGAGCTGATTCCCGGAGAGTATTTCAAGGGTTTCGTCGCCTTGAGCGGACCATCGCACGCCGAAGAAGTGATCCGTGGCATGACGACGCTCATCACCAGTGCCAGCGACGATGAGGCGCTGGCCAGGCATGTCCAGTCCCTTTTTCACAATCAACGCTATTTCCGGGTCTATTCCAGCGATGATCTGAAGGGCGTGGAGCTGGGCGGCGCCCTCAAGAACGTCTTCGCCCTCGCCGCGGGCATCGCCAAGGGACAGGGACACGGCGACAATGCCCTAGCGGCCCTGATCACCCGCGGTCTTGTCGAGATGGGCAAGCTCTATACCTCTCTCGGTGCGAAAAAAGATAGCCTCCTGGGCCTTTCGGGCATCGGGGACCTCTTCGTCACCTGTACGTCCGAACATTCCAGGAACTTCCAGGCCGGTCTCAAGATCGGCCGCGGCAGCAATCTGGACGAGACCCTCGACTCCATGACCATGGTTGTCGAAGGCATCCGTACATGCGAAGCGGCCTACACCTTCTCACAAGAGGCCGGCATCGACGCTCCGATCATCCAGGCCATCTATAACGTGGTTTTCAACCGCATCAAGCCCTCCGTGGTCTTCGCGCAATTGCTCGCACGCGAGCAAAAACCCGAGGAAAAGCCTTAAAAAGGCCGAATTTTTCCGGATTTTTTCCATAAAACCCTCTTAAAGCCTTGCAATGCCTCGCGCATCTTGCTATAATGGCCTTAGTTAGAACAAAAGGAGGGAATTGGAACATGAATAAGACCGAACTGGTTGCACGTATCGCAGAATCTTCAGGATTGACAAAGAAGGATGCTGAGGCGGCGCTGAACGCTACACTCAACGCCATCCAGGATTCTCTTGTCAAGGGAGACAAAGTTGTATTGACAGGGTTTGGCACTTTTGAGGTAAGGGAACGCAAGCCGCGCGTCGGCCACAACCCGAGAACCGGCGATTCAATCTCCATCCCTGCTCAGAAGTCGCCCGCGTTCAAGGCCGGTAAAGTCCTCAAAGACGCCGTCCGCTAAGCAATCTATCATTCAAGCTCCATAAAAAAATACCATAGCAATATGGTATTTTTTTTATAATTGTGCTACCTTTTAGGCAGTGGGTGATGCTATGAGCCGAGGCGAATTTTTAGATGAAAACGCATTGGATGCACTGCTCGAAGACGACATTGAGTCCCTCGAGGCCTTCGATGTCTTCGCGCAGGACACGCGCCGACAGAACCTCCTATTCTACGCCGTCCGCCAGAAAGCACGGCGCAGTTTTTTTCATCTGCTCGAGAGGGGGCTGGATGTCAATCAGGGCAATCATTTCGAGGACACCCCGCTGCATACGGCGGCTTCCCTTGGTGAAGCCGAGATGTCCCGCGCCTTGTTGGAAAGCGGCGCGCGCGTCGACACCCGCAACAAGAACGGAGTCACCCCGCTCATGCTGGCCTGCCGGAAAGGTGACCTTCGGACGATTGAAACGCTGATCGATAGCCATGCCGAGATCGCCATCCGCGACAGGAGCGGATGCACAGCGCTCTACTATGCGGTGGAAAGCAAGAAGCCCCCGGCATTGAAGGCGCTTCTGGACCGGGATGCGAATGTGTTCGTCCTCAATGCCGAGAATGAAAGCCTCCATCATGCAGTGGCCCGTCATGGGACACACGCAATGCAGAAGCTGCTTTACACGCACGCACTGACGCCTTATATCGAAAACCTCTACGGACAATCTCCCCTGCATCTTGCGGCACGGGGCAGCGATGATGTCCTTGTCGATTCGCTCCTTTCATACGGTCTTTCGCCGGTGAGCGAGGACCGTTTCGGCGAAAGTCCGCTCACGTATGCCAAAGGACAGGGTGATATAGAAAGCCTGCTTGCCCGCCGTGTGGATGATCAGGTACTTGAAGCTTCCTTCAAGCATCTCCCCATCCATCGTGCCATGCGCAGAGGTCTCCCGGATGAGGCGGAGGCGTACATCCGCATGGGGGAGGATCCGAATATCAGGGACATGTTCGGTAACACCCCGCTCTTCTATGCACTGCTTGAGAAGGATGCCTATATAGTGGACAGGCTGCTCGGCGCCGGCGCCGGTGTGGATGCTATAGACACTTTCGGACATACGGCGCTCTTCTATGCCGTCCTTTTGAAGGACGGCGGCAGCATCCAAGCCTTGAAATCACATGAAAAGGACGCCTTGGATGCGCAGTCTCAAGCGCTTCTCAAGACGTCCGACTCGCGTATTAGAAAATTGTTCAATCAGTAGAGGAGCACCGGAATCATCAGACTGAAGAGATTCCAGACCATATGAAGGCCGATCGCGACATAGATCTGCCTGCCCGAATAGTAGTAGATATAGCTGATGATAAGCCCCAGTAGCATGTAGGGCCCGAGCGCCATGAAGAACGTCGCGCCGAAAGGGCTCTCCACCAGTTCCACGGTCGCGTGCATCAAAGCGAATACAACACTGTTGCCGATGATGGCGACCCCATGATTGAAGCGGCTGTTGATAATACCGTAAAGCCCTTTCCTGAATACAATCTCCTCGGCGATAGGTGCGAAGATGAACGACATGGTGAATATCATGCCGAAATTGTACCATGAGCTCTCGAGGATGCGTTCGATGACCTCCTGATTGGCGGTGCCCGTCTCCCACCCCAGCAGTGTGTAGACAACGCCGAGGGCTAGGTTGGCGAAATACATCATGACGAACCCTATGCCGATGAAGCCCAAGTGATAGAGCGTCTTTCTGGTGAACGCCTTCCAGTCCTTCCTGATGAGCTCACTGCGTCCGATCCAGAGCAGGATGACAGTGAGGATGGCGAACCAGGCCAGATTCACGGCGGCGTCCATCGTCATGGCGAGAGCCTCGTCCTCGGCAAGGCCCGGGTAGAAGAGCACGAGCGCGTCGTAGATCAAAAAGACGACGAACAGCGTGGCGAAATATGCGATGATGTATTTGATGTTCAACAGGTTGCTTTTGCGCATGCGGGTCCCTCCTCACACGGATTATACCACAGTTCCATGGCTTTTAAGAAGGAAAAACGCTATAATTGACAAGGGCGCTGCGTGTGATACTATGTTAGAAAGATAAGCAATAGAAAGTGGTGAGAGCATGGCAAAGAAGACTTTCGCCGTCATCGGTCTTGGCAGATTCGGCATGGCCGTGGTGGAAGAGCTCATCAAGAGCGACCGGGAAGTGCTTGTCATTGACAATAATCAGGATAGAATCACCAAGGTGGCGAAGATCGCCACCCACGCCGTGGTCCTCGACACCTCGGATGAATCGGCGCTCAAGGAGGTCGGCATCCAGAGTATCGACCATGTCATCGTCTCGATCGGCAAGGATATCAAGAACAGCATCCTGACGACCCTGATCCTCAAGGAGCTCGGCGTCAAGAAAGTCACGGTCAAAGTGCAGAACGACTATCATCAGAAAGTCGTCGACCGACTCGGCGCGGACGAGACGGTCCAGCCCGAACAGGAGGCGGGACGTCGTCTGGCCCACCAGGTGCTTTCGGAGAACATCCTGGAGTTCTACGACCTCAGCGACAAGCACAGTTTCATCACCCTCAAGGCGACCCCCAAGCTCATCGACATGACCGTGGCGAATCTCGACCTGAGAGACCGTTTCCGTCTCAATCTCGTCGCCATCAAGCGCAACGGGGATGTCATCATCCCGAGTCCCGAGAATGTCTTCCAGGAGGGGGACCAGCTGCTCGTCGTCGGTGAGAACCGCGATTTGCAGAAGTTCTCCATGTGGTCTGAAAAATAAAAAGCCTTTTTCAAAAGGCTTTTTTTGCAGGAGGTCGGACAATGAAGCACATTGTTCTCGCCACCCAGAACGCCAACAAGATCGATGAAATCGCTCCGCATCTCGAGTATCTGCATTATACGGTCGACACCCTTGCGGATTTCGCGGGGGACGTCGTGATCAAGGAAAAGGGGAGCACGCTTGAAGAGAATGCGCTGCTCAAAGCCCGGGCGCTCCGCACGCATACGAGCGCTATGGTGCTCGCGGACGACTCCGGTCTCGAGGTCGATGCGCTGGGCGGCAAGCCCGGTGTCATGTCGAAACGTTTTTCGAATGAAGGGACGGATGATGCGAACAACCGTCTCCTGCTTGAAAAGATGGCGAACGAGCGCAACCGCCGCGCCACTTTCAAGACGGTGATGGCGCTCATCGAGGAGGACGGCAGTGAACACATTTTCGAAGGCACGCTCCCCGGCTATATCCATACAGCCCTTGAAGGGGAGGAGGGGTTCGGCTACGACCCCCTTTTCATTCCCGTCGGATACTCGAAGACGCTCGCGGCCCTGGGGATGGACGTCAAGAACACCATCTCCCACCGCAGGAAATGCCTGGAGCGCGTATTGCAGTTCCTACGTAAATAGACAAGGAGGCACCCCATGAAACAAGAACTGGAAAACGCCATGAAACAAAACGATAAGGCCAAAGCCGCCGATGTTGCCTTGCAAGCCTTAGAGGGGGGCATGGACCTGGTCGAGCTCTATAGCGGGGTGCTCGCCCCCATGCTCAATGCCATCGACTGCGCGGAGGATGATTTCGAGTGCGTCTGGCTCGAGCATCAGATGACATCCATCACCCGCACCATCGTCGAGATGGGCTATGCCTATGTCCTCAAGCGCCGCCGTGTCCCGGAAGAAAGCAAGCATGTGCTCATCGCCTGCCCGCGTGAGGAATACCATGAACTCGGCGCCATCATGGGCGGACAGTTTCTCGAGCTTGCCGGGTTCAAGACCACCTACATCGGTGCGAACACTCCCCTGGAGACCATCGATGCGGCGCTAAGGACCCTGGAAGTGGACTTTCTCGCCCTTAGTGTCTCCAACGCCTATCATCTGTTCGAAGTGCGGCACATCATCGCCCATATAAGGAATGAGCATCCCCATGTGCGCATCATTGGCGCCGGCCGGGGGTTTGAGAATCATGAAGCCGCCTTCAGATCCTCGATCGCCTATCTCATCACATCGTATGCATCGGTTGAAGAAATGGCGGAAGCGGAGGGACTCGCATGCTCCCATTGAAGATCGCCTTCCGTTTTCTCATCGCTTCCAAGGTCCAGACTGTGCTCATCATCATGGGCATCGCCGTCGGCGTCAGTGTGCAGGTATTCATAGGGTCACTCATCGAAGGGCTTCAGGCCGACCTTATTGACTCGACCATCGGCAATCAACCCCAGATCACTGTGCGCGCTGAAGAGCGAGGCGGTCTCCTCGAGGACGACCCCGACCGTTTCGAAGCGTTGAGCACATTCGACGAGGAGATCGAGACTGTGAACCGTGCCCTGGACGCTTCCGCGACGCTGAACGCTGAAAGCAGCGAGCAGGTGCGGATCCGCGGCTTCGATTTCGATGAAGCGGAGGGCATCTATGGGTTTTCGGAACGCCTTGAAGCTGGCAGGCTCCCCCGGGATGAAGGGGAGGTCGTCCTCGGTTCGGCGCTTCTCGATAATGCCGGTCTTGAGATCGGTGACACCGCGGGGCTCTTTTTTCCTCCGCCACTCAACGAGGATCATGATGTCGAGGTGGTCGGCGTCTTCGATTTGGGTGCGGGCAATGTGAATGAAACCTGGGTCCTCTCGACGCTAAAGTCGGCTAAGATGTTTCTCGGCACTGACGATATCAGCGCGTATGAGATGCAGCTCGCGGATGTGTTCGCCTCTGATGCCGTCGCTCTTTCCATGCGTCAATCATTCCCGGACACTGAAGTGGAGGAATGGCAGTCACAGAATCAGGATCTGCTCGACGGTCTTGAAGGACAGAGCATCTCTAGTCTCATGATTCAAGTGTTCGTGCTCATCAGCGTGGTCCTCGGCATTGCCAGCGTGCTCGCCATCACCGTCCTGCAGAAATCCAGGCAGCTCGGCATCTTGAAAGCCATGGGCATCACCGACCGCCGTGCGAGTTTCATCTTTCTTTCGCAGGGTTTTCTTCTGGGCATCATCGGTGCGATTGCCGGGGTGGGCCTCGGACTTTTCCTCGCATTCAGCTTCTCGAATTTCGTGGTGGATGCGGATGGTGACCCGGTAGTCAATATCGCTATCGATCCCCCCTTCATATTCATCAGCGCCACGGCCGCCATCACAGCGAGCGTCATCGCTTCAATCATCCCCGCCAGACGCAGCGCGCGCCTGAGTATCATCGAGGTGATTCGAAATGGCTGAAGTCATTGCTTTGGAACAGGTCCGCAAGACCTATGGCCGCATAGTGAAGACAGAAGTCCTTCATGGCATCGACCTCTCGTTTGAGGAAGGCACATTCAACGCCATCATCGGCCAAAGCGGCAGTGGCAAGAGCACCCTCTTGAACATTATCGGGACGCTCGATGCGCCGACGAGCGGTCATGTATATATTTCCGGCAGACGCACGGATTCCATGTCCAAACAAGCGTTGGCTTTACTGCGTAATGAAGAGATTGGATTCATCTTCCAGCATCATTATCTTCTCCCGGAATTCACCGCATTCGAGAATATTCTCATGCCGCGGCGCATCCGCGGAAAGATCAATGATGAGGCTTATGATTACGCCGAGGAGCTCTTGCGTTTCGTCGGTCTCGAGCATGTCAGGGATAACAAGGCCACGGAGCTCTCCGGCGGACAGCAGCAACGTGTCGCCATCGCCCGCGCGCTTGTCAACAGGCCCAGGATCATCCTCGCTGACGAGCCGACGGGGTCGCTCGACACGAAGACGACGGATACAATCTATTCGCTTCTGCGCGATCTCAACGCGAACTACGGAACTACGTTCATCGTCATCACGCACGACCGCCGCGTGGCTGAAAAGACGGACCGCATCATTGAATTGACCGACGGCAACGTCGAACTCGACATTACACCGGAATAACGGGGGGGTTCATATGAAAGTGCTCGTACTGAGCGATATACACGGTGACAGGAAACGTTTCAAAGACATCCTGAAACAGCACGAGGATGCCGAACAGGTGCTTAGCCTCGGCGACACGGGGCTCAAGCGCAAACTCCTGCAGAAGCATGACGTCATCGCCATCAAGGGGAACACACCCTTCGACGCCGGCTTCACGTATGAACATGTCATGATACTCCGGGAACGCCGGATCCTGCTCACGCACGGCCACAAATACAAAGTCAAGTCCACCCATCAGAAGCTCTATCAGCGCATGCTGGATGAGGACTGTCATATCGCTATGTACGGCCATACTCACGCAGTAGCCTTTCAGGAGATCGCCGGGCGCTACATCCTCAATCCCGGCTCGGCGGGCGATGCAAGAGGAGAGAATGCATCGGAGAGCTACGCCGTGCTTACATTTGAAAAAGGGGAAGTGACCGCGCAGTGGTATGATGCGGATTCACACGTGGCGTTCAGGAAGGAGATAATGAAGGTATAGCCCTTCATCAGGGGAAAAATTCACAGTCCTTGATAAAAAGGGAAACCTTGCTTTGCCTTTTTATTTACGCTGATTTGTGATAAACTTTTAGTGACACAATGGATGGTGAAACCCTATGAGCAAAGGTCATGAGAAATACTACGAGCGACACGAGCAGCGGCGGAGCGTTCTTGAGAAACTTTATGAAATGGATATTCACGGAACCTTCTATCAAAGCCCCATGGAAGCACCGTTCGCCAATGCTTTGCTTAAGGGCGTCACCGCTAATATCGACGCCATTGACACTATCATCGGCGAGCACCTTTTCGGATACACGCTCAAGCGTCTGAACACCGTTGACCGTGCGATCCTCCGCATCGCCACCTATGAGCTCGAATATACCGGAACGCCGAGCGAGATTATCATCGACGAGGCGCTTGAACTGACCCATGTGTTCTCCGATGAGGGGGACAGGAAACATGTATCCTTCAACAACCGGGTCCTCGAGAACATCAAAAAAACGCTAAGGGAAGCGTGATTGCATGCCGGAAAAACCGCTGAGCGTCTCCGCGCTCACCGACTACATCAAATACAAGTTCGACAACGACAAAAACCTGCGGAACATCCATCTCGAAGGTGAGATATCGAATTTCAAGCGGCACAGGCGCGGTCATTTCTATTTCACCCTGAAGGACAGCGCCGCCTCCATCAGCGCTGTCATGTTCAGAGGGCGCACGCACAGGGTTCCGTTCACGCCCGAGGACGGCATGAACGTCATCGTCCAGGGCAGCGTGAGTGTCTTCAAAGTCGCCGGAAGCTATCAGGTCTATGTCGATGACATGCTGGAGGTCGGGCTCGGCAACCTGTATCGACAATACCTTGAACTGAAGGCGACGCTGGAAAAAGAAGGATATTTCGACAAGGCACGCAAAAGAGCGCTTCCTGAGTTCCCCTCCCAGATTGCCGTACTCACGAGTTCGACCGGCGCGGCGGTCAGGGACATCATCCAGATCATCAGCCGCCGTTATCCGCTTGTCAAAGTGCTCGTCTATCCCACAACTGTGCAGGGGGAACGGGCGAAGGAAGAGATCAAGGCCAACATTGAGCTCGCGGACGCTGACCCTGAGAACGACGTGCTCATCGTCGGCCGCGGCGGCGGCAGCATCGAGGATTTGTGGGCTTTCAATGAGCGCATGGTCGCCGATGCGATCTATCATGCACAGACACCGGTGGTCTCCGCCGTAGGGCACGAGACGGATTTCACCATCGCGGACTTTGTCGCGGACATGCGGGCCCCCACCCCTTCAGGTGCCGCGGAGCTGGTCGTCCCCGACCAGAAGAGTCTGCGCCGCGACATCGAGAGAATGAGGGGGCGTGTCGCCGACAGGCTCTCGGACATTCTCGATGAGAAACGGAAACGGCTTTCGGACCTCGGGAGCCGCTATGTGCTCAAGGACCCGCCACGGATCCTCGAGCCCATGGAACGACGCCTTGAATATCTACAGGACAAGCTGCGCATACTGCATCCTAAAAAGAAGCTCTCCGAACAAAGGCGTCTTCTCGAGGACCATGCACTGAGGCTGAGCCGCGCCTTCAGGCAGCGTCTCACTGAAAAGCGGCACCGTCTCGAGACCAAAGGCGAGCAGCTTAAGTACCTCGACCCGAGACGCCTGATGGAGAGAGGCTATACGCTTGCGAAGAAGCGCGGCGAGATTGTGAAACGCGTGAAGGATCTAAGAACAGGCGACAAGGTGGAGCTGGAATTTTATGACGGCAGCGTTTCTGCCGAAGTAAAAGATAAAAAGGAGAAAAAACATGAAGGATAAGACGTTTGAAGAAGCGCTCAAAGAACTAGAGGAGACAGTCAAGGCCCTGGAAAGCGGTGAACTCCCGCTTGAAGAGGCGGTCAGAAAGTATGAGCACGGCCTCAAGCTCTCAAAGCATGCCCAGTCCCTTCTCGAAAGGGCGGAAAAGGCGCTGACGAAGAAGATGGAAGACGGCGAAGAGAAAGACTTCAGCGTTGAAGAGACCAAAGAACAGGAGTGAGTCTGTGGATCTTAAAAAAATACAGGACCCTCACTTTCTAAAGGATCTGTCGGTTAAGGAATGCGAGGCTCTCAGTGAAGAGATCCGTCGTTTTTTAATCGATACGCTCGCCGATACAGGCGGGCATTTTTCGAGCAACTTAGGGGTCGTCGAGCTCACCATCGCCCTGCATCGTCAATTCGACTCCCCCAAGGACCGCATTGTCTTTGATGTCGGTCACCAGGGCTATGTGCACAAGATTCTGACCGGGCGGGCGGAGTCGTTCACCTCACTGCGCCAGCACGGTGGCTTAAGCGGCTTTCTCAAGCGTGATGAGAGTCCTCACGATGTCTTTGAGGCCGGCCACTCCTCGACATCCATTGCGGCGAGTGCGGGCATGTTGTTCGCGAAGCCGCACACGGATATCGGCCACATCGTAACGTTTATCGGCGATGGCGCCCTAGCGAGCGGCATGGCGCTTGAAGCGCTGAATTTCATCGGGCATTATCCCGAGAAGACGCCGATCATCGTCCTTAATGATAACGAGATGAGCATCAGCGAGAACGTCGGCCATCTCGCACGGATGCTGACGAAAGTGAGGATGCGGAGGAGCTATCGTTCCTTGAAACGGCGGACACGCCGTTTTCTCCCGAAATTCCTGCGTGGCTTCACCACCCGTGTCGAACAGCGCATCAAGGGTTTCATCTCCGGCTATACCACATTTGAATCGATGGGTTATGAGTATTTCGGACCGCTTGACGGCCATGATTTCAAGCAGCTTTTCCAGGCGTTCGAGACGGCGAAGAAGACACTGCGACCGACCGTCATCCATGTCCGCACAACCAAGGGTAAGGGCTATGAACCGGCGGAGAATGACAAGACAGGACGCTGGCACGGCGTCCCCCCTTTCGACAAGGAGACGGGGGATTTCAAGAAAAAGACCGCCGAGGGCCGCGCCTCCTACAGCGACATCGTCGCGCGCTACATGGAGGAACGCATCAAGGGCGATACACCCTTCTATGTGGTGACCCCGGCGATGATCAGCGGGTCCAAGCTCCAAGGCCTCAAGGACCGTTTCCCCGAACACGTGATCGACACCGGCATCGCCGAGTCGACGAGCGTCACGCTCTCGGGAACCCTCGCTTCCGAGGGGGTCGGGACCTTTCTGACAGTCTATTCAACGTTCCTTCAAAGAGGTTATGACCAGATAATCCATGATGTCGCGAGGATGCGCTCGCCCCTGGTCATAGGGCTTGACCGCGCCGGCGTCGTCGGTGGCGACGGCGAGACGCACCAGGGCATCTACGACATCCCCATGCTGTCGCACATACCTCATGTGACCATCGCCCATCCTAGGGACGGCCGTGAATTGATCCGGCTTTTCAACCGTGCCTTTCATTCCGGCAGGGACCCCTTCGTCATCCGCTACCCCAAGATGGATGTGCCGTTCGACGAGGCGCTGCTCGCCGATGACTCGCCCCTTATCGAGGGGTGGGAGCTCATCCGCGATGGAGCTTCGGCGACGATCATCACCTTCGGCCCCATGCTTGATGAACTTGATGACTTGATCGAGCGGGAGGACCTCGACGTCAGACTGATCAACTCACGTTTCATCAAGCCCCTCGACAAAGAGACCCTGGATGCCGTCCCTCTCGATAAGCCGCTTTTGATCCATGAGGAATCCACGCTCAAGGGCGGCCTCGGAAGCATGATCCTGCAGTATCTCGCCACCCATCGCCGCGTCCCGCCCTTCAGACAGTTCGGCTTCGATGATGCGTTCGTCTCTCAGGGCGCCCGCGATGAAGTGCTGAAGGACTACGGCATCGATGCTCAAAGCGTCATCGATGCGCTGAAGGAGATGCTCGATGAGGCTTGATCTCTACCTCACCGAGCGGAAGAGATTCCGCTCCCGCCATCGCGCGCAGCACGCAATCAAAAAAGGGGTTGTGACAGTGAACGGCGAGACTGTCACCAAGCCCGGCGCCAAGGTCCGGGAGTCGGATGATGTGAAAGTCGTCAAGGAAGCGAATCCTTATGTCTCTTTCGGCGGCATAAAGCTTAAGGAGGCGCTTGATGTCTTCTCCGTCTCGCTTGAGGAAGAAGTGGTGCTCGATGTGGGGAGCTCGACGGGCGGCTTCACCGACTGCGCCCTCAAGAAGGGCGCCGCAAAGGTCTATGCCCTGGACGTCGGTACCGACCAGCTTCTCCCGCTCCTCGCTGCCGATCCCCGTGTCGAACGCCATGAACAGACGCACTTCCTCAAGACGGAGCTGGATCGTTTCAGTGATGCGACGACGGTCTTCATCGACGTGAGCTTCACTTCCAGCATCCCCTTCGTCCAGAGGGCCCTCGCGCTTGAAGCGTCCATCATCGTGCTCATCAAGCCGCAGTTCGAGACGCGCTCCGTCCCTGAAAACGGCGTCATAAGGAACCAGGAGGTCCTAAAAAGAACGCTCGGAGACTATCTCGAGACGCTGCATCCCCATGCAGCGCTCACCGATATCGTTGAAGCGGCTAGAAAAGAAAAAAGAAGCAACCGCGAGTTCTTTCTATACATAGGAAGGGAACGTCACGCTGAACAGCCTGAAACGCTTCTTCGGCGTGCGTTGTCAAAAAAGAGGGAGGCCTAGCATGCTCAGACACCTCTCGGTCAGAAACTTTGCGATCATAGAGAACATAGACGTCTCCTTTGAAGAGGGGATGAATGTGCTCACCGGCGAGACGGGTGCCGGCAAGAGCCTGCTCATCGACGCCATCGGACTCCTGCTCGGCGACCGCGCGGATAAAAGCGCAGTGCGGAGCGGCGAAAAGCATGCCGAGGTGAGCGGCGTCTTTCATCCTCTGAACGATGCGATCAAGGCGGAACTGGAATCCTTGGATATCCCCCATCCGGATGATGAGCTTCTGATCAAGCGGCGCATAAGCGCCAAGAGCGGCAATCTCATCAAAGTGAACGATGAGACTGTCCCCCTGCAGACGCTCAAACGCATCACCCCGTACCTTGCGGATATCCATACACAACACGACACCAAGCGGTTGATCAATCCGGACATGTATCTCAGGCTGCTCGATACCTACGATGCGACCATCGGCGACTACAAGGGCGAATATCGTGAGGCCCTTGCCGTCTACAACGAGGCACTAAAAAACTATGAATCCCTCAAACGGGCGCGTGAGGAGACGCTCGAGAAGATGGACCTCTACCGTTTCCAGGCGGAAGAGATCGACTCCCATCAGCTCGAAGAAGGCGAGGAGGATACCATCGAAGCCCGCCTGAAGACACTCAAGAACTTCGATGAGATCTTTCAGTCCGTGAAAGAGGCCCACCGCCTTCTTGATGAGACCGGAGCTCTCGAGAATACGTTCGAGGCTTCGAGGACGCTCGAGGGCCTCGAGGATTACGATAGCGAGTTCTCATCGCTGAAAGAGCGGCTGGAGAGCGCCTATCATGAACTCGATGACATCCGGGGCGTGCTTTTCGACCGACTGAACAGTCTGGATTTCGACCCCGATGAACTCGAGAGGCTCGAGACGCGCCGGTACACACTCGATACGCTCAAGCGGAAATACCATCGGAGCATCGATGAGATCATCGCCTACAATGCGGAGATCAAAAACCGCCTCGAGGACATGGACGACTACGACGAAAAGCTAGAGGCCGCCAAGTCCAGAGCGCAGGAGGCCTTCGAGGCACTGCTTGAAAAGGCCGAGGCGCTCTCAAGCGCCCGTAGGAAGACCGCCAGGAGCATCGAGGAGACCCTGAAGGCGGAGCTTGCGGATCTTGAACTCAGGGAGGCGTCGTTCGAGATCGTCTTCGATGCGCGACCCCCCGAGGATTTCACGGACACTGAAGCATTCTCCGAAGATGGCATCGACCGCGTGGATTTCCATCTCTCCACCAACAAGGGCGAAGACATGAAACCCCTCAGGCAGGTCGCCTCCGGCGGCGAGCTTTCGCGGATCATGCTGGCGCTCAAGGCACTGCTCGTCAGACAGGAGAGTTTGAATCTGATGATTTTTGATGAAATCGACAGCGGTGTCAGCGGCTATGTCGCCGGCCAGGTCGCGAAGAAGATGGCCTCCATCGGCCGAGGTATGCAGGTTCTCGCCATCACGCACCTTCCGCAGGTCGCCGCCCGCGCCTCTACGCACTACAGGATACGTAAGGAGAGCGACAGTGAACGTACGAAGGCGCATGTCGATGCGCTGGACCATGAGAACCGCGTCAGAGAGCTCGCCGAGATGATCTCCTCAGAAGAAATCACGTCCTCGGCGCTCGAAAGCGCCGAAGAACTGCTCAAATAAAAAAAGCGCCTGAGCGCTTTTTTAACCTGTGATGGCGTAATACATGATAAAGACCGTCGTGGCCACGAGGCCTAAAAGAAACGCGACAACCAGGATCATGACGACTACTTTGCCCCATGTCTGTTTCAAGGGGTTGACATATGTGGTTTCCTCTTCCGGTTGCGGTTTTTTCTTCCTGTGTTTGCTTTTTGGCATGATTTCACCTCTCTAAGCAGTATACGCCTACCATTATAAAGTATACGAGACGAAAAGGAAAGTGCCCGATGAAAAAATATCGAATCATCTTCCACGTAGACCTCAACGCATTCTTCGCATCCTGCGAGGCAGCGGAGGACCCATCCCTCAAGGACAAGCCCATCGGCATCGGCCCCTCCAGCGACCGGGGCATCCTGACGACGGCGAACTACGAAGCCCGCCGTTATGGTGTCACGAGCGCCATGCCTGTGAACGAGGCCCGAAAGCGATGCCCGCACCTCAGGGTCCTTCCCGTCAATTTCGACCTTTATGAACGCTACAGCCAGATTTTCTTCGACTATCTCAGCACCTACACCGAAAGGCTTGAACCCGCCTCCATCGATGAAGGCTACCTCGAGATGAGCGAATCGATCGGGGACGAGCATCCCGTCGATGTCGCCAAGCGCATGCAGAACGACCTTCACAAGCAGCATCGGCTTCCCGTGAGCATAGGCATCGCACCGAACATGTTCCTTGCGAAGATGGCCTCCGATATGAAGAAACCGCTCGGCATCACCGTCCTGCGCAAGCGGGACGTGGAAGAGAAGCTCTGGCCGCTGCCGATTGAAGCGTTGCACGGCATCGGCAAGAAGACCGTACCCAACCTCAAGCTGATGGGGATCAAGACGATAGGCGATTTGGCCACTTTCGAGGACAAGGAGAAGCTCAGGGCCTTCCTCGGGAACCAGACTGATTCCTTCCTTCAAAAGGTTCACGGCGAGGATGCGCGTCAGCTCGACCCGGAGCGCAAAGAGAAGCACAAGAGCATCGGCAACTCCAAGACCTTCGACGGATTCCTGCACGAGTATCATGAGATGGTCCAGGCGCTCGAAAGACTGACCGCCCGCGTGAGTGAACGCCTGAAGGGGCATGACCTTGCCGCCTCGACGCTCACCGTGCAGGTGAGATACTCCGATTTCGAGAACCGTTCGAGACAGATCACCCTCACTCAGCCGACCGATCATTTCTACACGCTCTTTGAAGATGTCGAGCGCCTTTTCGACGAACTCTTTGAAGACCGCCCCGTGCATCTCCTCGGGGTGAGCACCTCCAACCTGACGCCGCGGGCGAGATGGTTCAAGCAGCTCTCGATTTTCGAGGACACCCGTAAGAGAAGGGATGAAGAGACATTGGACAAGGTGCTCGAAAGCATCAACGCGCATTACACGAAGCCTCTGCTTAAAAAAGGGATGGATGGCGACTGATTGTGCATGAGCCCCCCCTTGTGATAGAATATACCGTATTAACATGGAGGAGTGTTTCCTATGAAAAAATGGCTATTATCCTTGCTCGTGGTGACTCTCGGCCTTTCTCTCTTCGCTTGTAACGGCGAGGAGGAGGAGGTCGTCACGCCACCGTCTCTCGACCGCATAGAGATTCAAGGCCGCTCGCCGGAAGCGGATGGCGAACTCGACCCCTACACAGTGGAGAAGGGGGAGACCATCCGGGCCGAGATATTCCTTGACAACCCTTCAAATGTCGAGCTCAATCTCGTGCGGATGCATGACAGGAACTTCCGTGCGGCCCGATTCGAAGAGGAGAGTACCCGAGAGCACATCATCATCGAATTCAGCGCCTCTTCCATCCCCGGGGAGACCCTTCACACCCTCGAACACATCGAATACCTCGACGACGGGGTCGAGACCCTCGATTTCGAGGAGGAGCCCGCCTACATCATCAATGTGCTTGAAGAAGCTCCTTCGGTGACGCTCACCAGTGTCACGCCTGATGTCGACGCCATCGATTTCACCGTGTCCATAGACGATACGGACGATGTGCTTGAGACGGGACGCATCGAGCTTCTGCATGAGGACGATATCGAGGCGGAAATGTCGCTTGCGGCCGGCGAGGCGCAGTTCGATTCACTTTTGAGCGACCATGCCTATACACTCCGTATCTTTGGCGATTATGAATTGAATGATGGAGAAGGCATGCGGGAGGATGTCCTTCTCTTCGAGAGCGACACGGTCGAGACATTGGAACAGGAAGCGCCCACCGCGTCCTTTGAAGCAATCACCGTGACGGAGAACAGCGCCGCTTTCTCCGTCGACTTTGTCGATGCCTTCGATGTGAAGGTCGAAAACTCGCTGCGCATAGAGCTTTTCGAAGAGGAGGCGGAGAGCCCTGTCGAGACTCTCACGCTTGATCCGGAGGCGCTTGAGGACCTCGCGTTCGATGAGCTTCTCTATGAGACCGACTACAGCCTGCGCCTTTTCATCGACTATGACCTCCAGGACGGCGAGCCCCCTCGTGAAGACAAACTGCTCGCCCAGGCCTCCTTCGTAACCGAGGCCAAGGACATCCCGGCTATCGACACCACCCTCCAGACCATCACCGAAGACCGCGTCGTCTTCACCATCGACGCCTCCGCGTTGGAAGGCATCGTGACCCCGGGCACCCTGGTGGCGTCCTTTTATGATGATGAGACGGATGAACGTCTTGCGACCTCAGCTTTCAGGAAGGAGTCCGGCCCCATTGAAGTCGACACCTTCACAGCCGACACGCCTGTCCGTATGGAGATCGAGGGTGAGTTCGACCCCGAGGACGGCGGCGGCGAACGGTTCGGCATTCTACACGAAGAGATATTCCGCACGACGGCCAATGCCGCGCCGGACGCATCCGTGAGCGCTGTCGAGACCACGCAGACAACGGTCTCCTTCAATGTCACGACCACCGATACGGACCAGACCTTCATCGAAGACGGACTGACAGCTCATCTGTATGCCTATGACGGCGAGGAGAACGAGCATATTGACTCCAAGTCCATTCCCGCCGGCGGCGGTTCGTTCGTTTTTGAGGATCTTACGGTCTATGCCGATTACAGCTACAGTGTGCTCTTGGAAAGTGCCTACGACCTTCGCGACGGCGAAGGCGTGCGGACCTGGGAGGCGGATGAGGTATTCGTCCGCGCCCGGACAAGCCCGAAGGCGCCGGAAGGGGCCATTCTGGAAATAGAAGAAGAGAAGGAGGCGCTTGTCGTCGGCTACAAGGTCCATGACAACGACGCCACCCTGCTCGAGGACGGCATCACCATCAGCATCGGCGATGCCTCCGAGTCCTTCGATGCATTAGAGGGGACGGCCCGTTTTGAAGGCTTGAAATCCGACAGCGACTACACGGCGAGCCTGGATGTCGCCTATGACCTCGGCGACGGGCTTATCGAGGAGACGCTCTCCCTCGAGGATGCACAGACACTCCCCATGGAGACACCGAGCATCTCCTTCGAGTCTCTTGTTTCAGACCAGGAAACCATCGATTATGCATTGGAGATAGAGGATGAGGATGCGACTGGAACGTTGGAGGCGGTGCGTCTTTTCAAAGACGACTCCCTCATCGCGGAGGAACAGGATGTATCCGGCACATTTGCCGGCCTCTATTCCGACACCGCCTATACAATCGAGGCCACCTACGCCTATGATCTTAACGACGGAGAAGGGGAACGCACCCTGACCGTCGAAGAGATCTTGACCACGGAGGCCAAGGCAGCGCCCGAGCTCGTCTTCACCGATGTTGAGGCGGCGCAGGAATCCGTGACGTTCGACCTCGACATCACCGATGGCGACGATGTTGGCGGGATTTCGGCGATCGAACTGTATCAGGACGGTGCCAAGGTCGATGAGCTCGCTGATTTCGATGACCTCGTGTTCGAAGATCTGCTTTCGGACACCGCCTATACGATCGAGGCCACCTACGCCTATGATCTTAACGACGGAGAAGGGGAACGCACCCTGACCGTCGAAGAGAGCTTGACCACGGAGGCCAAGGCCGCGCCCGAGGGCACACTGGAGATAGAATCATTAGATCTCGGAGAGGTCGCTTTTGCGCTTTCATTCACTGACGAGGATGATACCATCACTGAGGATGTAACCCTCGAGCTCATAAAGGATGAGCAGGCGGTCGACGACCAGACATTCTCCGAGGACGATACCGGTGTCTTCACCGAACTCGAGAGCGATACCGCTTATACACTGAGCCTTGTCGCGAAGGTGGATATGAATGACGGTGAGGCCCTGCAGGAGGTAGTACTTTCGAGTATGTCGTTCCAATCCGTCGATGCCGACCCGGATGTCGCATTCACTGATGTTGCTACGACGCCCTACCGCATCGACACCATCGTGTCGTTTGACGACCAGGAAGGCGCGGTGGATGCGGACAGCCTTCGTTTCGCACTTTATGATGAGGACGGCGACCTTGTCGGCGAACGTTCGCTTGAAGATTCCATGCACGCACGTCTTACCGCCCTTTATTCCGACCATGACTATACGGCGCGCATCTACGGCGATATCGACCGCGAAGACGGTGAAGGCCTCATCGAGGATGCGTTGCTTCATGAAGGCACACTCAGCACGGATGCACTGACACTTCCCATTCCTGAATTCCTCGGATGGACCGCCGAAGGCGGCGACATCACCATAGAACTCGGTGATATCGACGATAGCGAGAATGTCTATTTTGAAGACGACATGCGTCTCGTAATCTACGACATCACTGACGGGGAGCAGGAAGTGGCCTCGGTCGATCTCAACATCGACGAGACAGGCGGTGAATATACCTTTGACGATGTGCATGATGAAAACAGGGAGTACAGGGTGACGATTGAAGCGAGCTACGATCTCAACACATATGAAGGTCCGTTGTACGATCAGATTCTCGACAGTTTCACCTTCTTCACCATCAACTAAATGAAAGGCGCCTTTCCGGGCGCCTTTTCCTTGTGATAAGCGTGTCTGTGATATAATGGAACAGAGGTGATATGATGCAAGCACTATTCGATAAGCAGAAAGCGTATTTCGACCGCGGAACGACCATCCCCCGTTCTTCGAGGGCGGACGCGCTGGACCGTCTTGAGCGCGCGATACTCGATTATCAGGACGAGATTGAGGATGCGCTCAAGGAAGACCTCAATAAATCCTCATTCGAAGCCTACACGACGGAGGTCGGGTTTGTGCGCCATTCACTCAGGAAAGCGCGGAGACATCTTAAGAAATGGATGAAGACCCGCCGCCGGCGCACACCGTTCTTCCATCTCTTCACCCGCAGCTATATCAAGCCCGATCCCCTGGGAACCGTGCTCATCATCGGCCCCTACAACTATCCCTTCCAGCTTGTGATGGAGCCCTTGATTGGCGCCATCGCCGCGGGGAATACGGCGATTGTGAAACCGAGCGAGTTTCCGAGCGCCACGGAGACAGTGATTAAAAAAATGCTGAACGAGACATTCGATGATGGATTCGTCCATGTCGTCACGGGCGGCAAGGAGACGACGCAGTCCCTCATCGCACTGCCGTTCGACCACATATTCTTCACCGGCAGTCCGCGGGTCGGTAGAATCGTCTATCAGGCGGCGAGCGAGAACCTCACTCCGGTGACGCTCGAGCTCGGCGGGAAGACTCCCACCATTGTCGATGAACACGCGAAACTGAAAGTCGCGGCCCGCCGCATAGCTTTCGGGAAAGGGCTGAACGCGGGGCAGACCTGCATCGCGCCCGATTTTCTCTATGTGCATGAAAACGTGAAGGACGAGTTCCTGCGGATTCTCAAAGAGACGCTCGATGAGTTCTTCAATGACACCGATGATTTCCCGCGCATCATCAACGACCGTCATTATGAACGCATCACTTCCTTGATCGACGAGGACAAGGTCGTCTATGGGAACCACAGGAATGCGGAGTCAAGATATCTTTCGATGACAGTCATGGACAATGTCTCGTTCGAGGATCCGGTGATGAAGGAGGAGATTTTCGGCCCCGTGCTGCCGGTGCTCACATTCTTTTCCCTCGATGAGGTTGTATCGACACTGAAAGAGCGCCCGAAACCGCTCGCGCTTTATGTGTTCACCGAAAGGAGGCAGAATGCGCAGCGTCTCTTCGACCAACTCCCCTTCGGAGGCGGCGCCATCAATGACACCATCACGCATGTTGCGAACCCGCATCTGCCCTTCGGCGGTGTCGGTGAGAGCGGTATTGGCGTCTATCACGGCAAATACACGTTCGATGCCTTCACCCATTACAAGTCCTTCGTGAAGAAATCGACCAAGGCAGACCCCCCGGTAGCCTATCCACCCTATTCACAGAAGAAGGAGAAACTTGTCCGGCGCCTTATGAAATAAGCACAATGTCCGCAGCCTAGCTGCGGACATCTTTTTCTGGTTTCTGCACTGAGAGCGCCATGACGATTCCGGCGACAGCCATGGCCATCATGACGAGGATGCTTGCTTCAAAGCCTCCCGTAAGGTCATAATTGATGCCGAAGGGAAGGGGGCCGAGCGAGCTTCCTATGACCATGAAAACATGCGCGGCGCCGCGGATGGTCCCGAGATGTTTGCGGCCGAAATAATTTGGCCAGAAGGTGTTCAGTGCCACCTGCTGGGCGGCGACGGCGCTACCGTAGAAGAGGATGAAGAACGCGGCGGTCCCCGCACTTCTGACAAAGACAATCAGAAGCGCCATGCTTGTGAAGATGATCGACTGCGTGATGAAGAAGATGACTTTCGCCCTCACCCTGTCAATCAGAAGCCGTGCGACGAAAGGCATCACGAACGCCGGTGCGGCGATGAGACCGATGATGAAGGCCGCCGCGCCCGTGCCGACACCCCGGACGGCCATCATTTCCGTAAAATGGAATGTCACTCCGGTGGTGAACATTGACACGATGAGGCTCATATATCCCATGAACCAGAATTCTTTCGTCCTGAGCGTCTGTTTGAGCGTGAAACTTTCGGCATCGATCTTCGCGAGGGCCTCTTGTGCCGCACCTTCATCACCGTTGTTGGTGTTTTCTACAGTGATGCCGATATTTTCCGGCCGGTTGATGACAAAGAAGGAGACCAAAGGTATGAAGATCAATGCAATAGCGAGCGCCCATATACGCCATGCCATCCGCCAGTCACCTCCCAATGTGCCGATGAGCCAGTGATTGAAGTAGGGAATGGACATGGTCGCGATGATTCCCCCGAGGGTCATCAGGCTGATGGCCAGCGCACGTTTCTTCTCGAACCACTGAGGCACCAGGCTGTTCGGGATGAGGACCATCGACCCCTGCCCGAAATAACGAAGCAGGAAGAATCCGATGAAGATCATGATTATATTAGACACATAGCTGTTATAGAAGGCGGTCACCGCTAGCAGAGCGCCGACGATCAGCATCATCATCCGCTGTCCGAAACGGTCGACGAAACGGCCCATGAAGACAAGCAGGGTTCCGCTCAGGACGGTTGCGAACGTATAGCTTACAGAAAGCATGGTGCTCGAATAACCGAGCTCCTGTTCATAGATTGTACGGAAGATGCTTATGGAGTACGTCTGTCCCGGTGCCGAGAAGAACAGGCCGACAGCGCTGATCAAAACGATGACCCACCCATAATAGAATGAATCATTGATGCGTTGCGCGCGTTTTTTCATGTGTGTCACTCCATTGGTTTATCGGAATGGTGCATAAAAAAAGCATGTATCATGCTTTCGCGGGGCTCTTGCGAAAAAAGAAGCGTTTCAGGAAACGCTTCTTTTTTGACTTTAAGAGTGCGGTCTAATCGCCTGCTTCGACCGTTACTTCAAAGTCTTTCGATTCCTCGTAAATCTGGTCCTCCTCGATGCGCACCGTCGCTGTCAGAGTCACAGTCACATCACCTTCAGCGGGGTCCGGCTGATTGACAGTGCCGTCTTCCGCAAGTACCGTGGGGTTGTCGCTTTCCCAAAGCACTGTCTCGCCTTCGCTTGTCGTGGGTACGTGGATGTCCTCATCTGTCTCCTCGGGCAGCTCGATGGCTTCAAGGGCATTGTTGATGCGGGTCACTGGGTCCTCCATTTCCGGTTCGACACATGCACTCATCCCCAGAACCAGCAGCAACGCAAGCGAAACCAGCAGTTTTTTCATGTTCGCCCCCTCCTTTATTAGCTTTTGTCCCAATTACCATTTAAATATAACACGCTTTTTTCAAGGGCGCAACCCATTGTCTGCGATTTTCATGTCAATCCATGTCATCGATCCATTCTTTCAATTGTTCGTGGTTCAAAGATTCCAGCTGCAACGGCTCATCGGGGACGATACCCTCTTCAAGCATGCGTCCGTCAATCGAGGCGAGGACATCGGTGCTGCTCAGCCGTATGATTGCGCCGCTCGGAAGGATGTGCGTCGCGACCGAGGCGCCGCCCCCGCCCGTTCTTTCGCCATAGACTGTGGCGGAGCCTTCGACCTTGGCGACCACTGTGAAATGATGGGCGGCGCTGTAGGTGACATTCGAGACCAGAAGGGAGTATTCGAAGGGGAAATAGGTCTCGTCCGTTTCATAGACATGCGTGGTGAGTGCGCCGTCGCGCGCATTCTTGCGATGCGTCTCGATGGTCTCATCCGTTATCATGCCGAGCGTGCGGATCATCGGTCCCCGCACGCCGCCGCTGTTGCAGGTGAGGTCGATGATGATGTGCTCCATGTCTTCCCTTTCGGCACGCTCCAAGGCGTCTTTCAGACGATGCGGCGTCTCAAGGGTGAACTGTTGCAGCACTATGCGCGCGGTATCGTCGGCGAGTCGCGTGAACCCCTCCTCGATTTCACAGGTCTCCATCCGTTCCCTTGCTTCATAGAGTCTCAGCGTGCGCGGCCCGAGCATATGCCTGTACAGGGGGAAGCGCGCGCGTCCGGCATACATGCCGCCCATGAGGAAGCTTGAATGCGGGTCGTCGAGCGCGTAGACGATATGCTGGATCGCTTCGTAGTGCCTCAGTGGCGAGGCTAGAAGCTGTCGTTCGTAATCTTCGATGATCGATTCGAACGAGCTCTCGCCCTCCGGCACGTCCAAGCCGTAGAAATGTTCAAACAGCAAAAGGAGGAAATCCCGTGTGGTCCTCCCGA
Source organism: Mollicutes bacterium (assembly GCA_003553945.1). Classification (GTDB taxonomy): domain Bacteria; phylum Bacillota_I; class Bacilli_A; order Izemoplasmatales; family Izemoplasmataceae; genus T1SED10-81. The sequence goes on from PWEL01000047.1 coordinate 33,112, forward strand.
CGGCGTCGTCCATCGGATAATAGGTGTATGACGACTCCCTGAGCGTCTCCTGGATGGATTCCCGGTTCAGCTGATAGACGTCGACGCCATGGAGGGCGTCGCCGTTATAGTGCACGTTGTAGGTGGTTCCGGAGAATAGGAGGTTGGCGAGATGCAAGGGAATGACCATCGAGCCCTCCTCGCTCTTTATCTGGTGGTCATAGCTGTCGAGGTCGATGGTGACGGCGCCGCCTCCGCTTGTGTGGGTGTCGATGGTCTCGACGCCGGCACCGAAATCCGTGCGGGGGCTCTCACCGATGGCGCGGGTCATTTCGATGCGGTCCATCACGATTTTCTGCGCCTCCATGTCCAGTATCATGTCGTGCTCTTTCAGGGTGAGAATGACCCGCGCATCGGTGCTCTCGATATCGAGTGCGTCATGACGCACGGCACCCTCGATGGTGCTGAGAAACGCCTCGACGCCGATGTGCGGGGTGATTCGCGCTCATAAGGCTGGAGTATCGCAGTGATGATGAACGCCGAGAGCACCATCAGACACATGATCAGGAGTTTTTTCATCGGGAATCTTCCTCACAGAAAAAGGGTGTGCTATGATGAAAGCGAGTGATGAAGAGAGGGGGTGTGCATATTGAAGATTGTCTCATGGAATGTCAATGGTCTCCGCGCGGTGCGTCGCAAGGGATTCGACGATGTATTCGCCGACTTCGATGCCGATATCTTTGCCGTTCAGGAGACGAAGATGCAGAAAACGCAGAAGGATTTCTCCTATGAAGGGTATGAAGAGTACTGGAACAGCGCGGCACGCAAGGGGTATTCGGGAACGCTTGTCTACACCAGGATCCGCCCGCTTTCCGTTAGCTACGGCATCGACGGCGAGCCCTATAATGACGAGGGCAGGATCATCACGCTCGAATATCCGTCGTTCTATTTCGTCAACGTCTATGTGCCGAACTCCTCGCAGGAGCTCAAGCGCTTGCCTTTCCGCATGCAGTTTGAAGAGGATTTCAGGGATTACCTCAAGCGCCTTGACAGTGAGAAGCCGGTCGTGCTCGCGGGCGACCTCAACGTCGCGCATCAGGAGATCGACCTCAAGAACCCCGCGAACAACCGCCGGAACGCCGGCTTCACCGATGAAGAGCGGGAGAAGTTCACCGCACTGCTTTCCGAAGCGTTCACCGATACATTCCGCACGCTTTATCCCGATACCGTGAAATACACATGGTGGACGTATCGCTTCGGCGCCCGCAAACGGAACGCAGGGTGGCGCATCGACTATTTCGTCGTGTCTGAGCGTTTCATGGCGCATGTCGTTGACAGCCGTATCCATGATGAGATCCACGGCAGCGACCACTGTCCGATCTCTTTGACACTCGATATCTAAAGAAGCGCTTGCCCGGCAAGCGCTTCCTTTATTCTTCGAGGATGATATCTATCAGGGGTGCGTCATCTTTCAGCGCATCATCGCCGAGTATGAATGCAGGGGTGACGCCGCCCTCCTCGTCGTCCCCTTCGGCATTGATGAATCGGTAGGGGCTGTTCTTAGTGATGGCGGCGCCTGAAGGCGTGATCATTGTCGTGCTTCCGGCCGGCCCGCCGGCGGTCTCAGTGCCGATGACGGTTGCGGCGTCGAGTTCCTGCGCGATGCGCGCGAGGTAATGCCCCGCGCCTTTGGTGAGCGGCGAGGTGCGGATATAGAAGTCAGCATCCCGTGCGCTTTCTTCGCTCTGATGATAGAAGAAGAAGGCGCTTTGTTCAAGCGTGTGCCGGCGTCTGAAGGGGATGTCCTCGTCGGTAAGAAGCGAGAGGGTCCTGACCGCGGCCAGCGTCTCGCCCCCTTCGGTGCAGGAGAGGTCGAGGACGATCTTCTCGATGCCCGAATCCTTGAACTCATCAAGCGCTTCTAGAAGTTCTTCGACGCTGCCTTGGCCGATATATCCCATGCGGAAGATGCCGATGCCTTCTTCAGTATGCGTCCGTGCCCTTCCGGCGCAGTAGTCTTCGAGGAGCGACTGGTAGTGTCTGTATGTCTCGAGACGTTCGTCGATGGCGTCCTGTTCTATGCTTCCAAAGAACCCCGGAAGATACGGTCCTGTCATACGGTGCGCCGTATGGACATCGTCGTCGAACCGGTGGGTGATGTCGATGACGGCGTTGAAATGGTCGTATCTGCTGGTGCCCAGCAGTTCGGGGAGGTAGTCCGCGAAGTATGCGTAGTGGCTGTCGGTGTCCGGGGATATGTCGCTGCGCCCGTGGAAGTGGTCATATTGCAGCGCGAGATAATTGAACGTATCGATCCGCAGATTATAGGGGATGCGTTCCCCGTCTCGGCCGCCGTCCTGCATCGCCATTTCCTCGTCCTCGCTTATATCGCTGATGTTGGCGAGGAAGAGGGTCTCGCCGTTGAAATATACGTCATATGTCTCGTCCGTGAGGAGCATGCCGGCAATCCGGAGGGGCAGATAATATCCTCCATCGTCTCTGATGAGGTCGAAACGGTACGCCCCGAGGTTCAGCATCAGCCCTTCCCCGAGCGTCACCTTCTCTTCGGTGATGCTCAGCGTCTCATCGGAGAGAGGATGGATCAACGGCGCGAAATCGATTCTTTCGCTTTGTACGGTGTTCGCTTCAAAGTCGAATGCGAGCGACGCATCGTCATAGGTGAGTGTGAGGAGCGGCCCTTCGGCGGACTGTTCTATGCCGTCATAGTCGATGGTGCCTTCGAGCATCTTCAGGAAGGCATCGATTTCAATGTAGGGGCGTTCTTCCGAGAAATGAAGGTCCAATTGGTCCTCATCCTGCGTTTTCACTCCGGCGAGGTTCTCGAGGTCGACGGTCTCGCTGTGGGTGAGCGTACGCGCCTCATAAGGGGGGGTATCGAAGGTATAGGTCTTTGTATCCGTATAAGCGCCGTAGCTGAATGTGGCCTCCATCTCCACGCGTTGGACGCCCTCGCTCTCGATGGGGCGGTTGAGGTGCCCTTGCGGATGCATAAGGGAGGGGCGTTCCGACGTCCAGTCTATGGAGACCTCGTTCTCTTCCCTGGGAAGATGCGGGGCTTCTTCTATGAATGTGCGTTCAAAGTCGATCACATCCATGGCCTCCTCCACGCGCTCTTGATCGGTGGGGGTGCATCCCGCTAAAAAGAAGACAGCGATCAATATGCAGAGTAGTTTCATAGGCCGGCCCCCTTATACCTTCAGATTAAAAACATTATAACATGCGGGGTGCACAGAGAAAACCTTTTCCGGATGAAAGCGCGCGGAGAGTATGGTAGAATGTTGTTAGATTGAGAGGTGTGCCTATGGAAACATTCATCAAGCGCCTTAGGCGCTTTCGTGATGCGAGGGACTGGAAAAAGTTCCATACCCCCGAGAACCTGGCGAAGTCTGTGGCGATCGAGGCGAGCGAGCTCCTTGAGAATTATCAATGGCCGAACAGGGAGCCGGATATGGACAATGTGAAAGAAGAGATCGCCGATGTCGTGACCTACTGTCTTATGCTCACCGATCACTACGGGTTCGACATCCACCGGCTGCTGGAAGAGAAGATGGACAAGAATGAAGAGAAATACCCCGTGGACAAGGCTTTCGGGAAAGCGGACAAATACAACGAACTCTAAGGAGGAAAAGCCATGTGGCCCCTACTGGTCTTTGCGCTGGCACTGGTCATATTCGCGTTCATCATCGTCGGCTCCTTCCGTGCGAAGACCGAGGAAGTCGTCGAGGATATCGATATATTCCTGGACCTAAGAGAAGACGAACTCGAGGACATCGACGCCAACAAGCTCGACGCCGCGATCGAAGACACCGTCGAACACCTCGAGGATCCGGCGCTTCGCAGCTTCAATCCGAGAACACGCCGTGAAGCGAAGGAAAGGCTCAAGGAATCCTATCAGTCCCTCTGGGAGACATTCGCCGGCATATACCGGCGCTATTATGACAGCGAGGCTGATACGCAGGCGCTGCTTGAGGCTCTGCGCGATAAATCCACCGGCGCTTTTGAAGCAGGCGACACCGTCCATGTCCCCTCGATCGACCTATATGGGGAGATCACGAGTGTCAACGAGGACGGGACCTATACCGTATGCAATGTCATCGGTGACTGCGCGAGGGTGTATGAACACGACATGGAGCGTCTCGCCGACGATGAGGGTGAATGATGCGCACAG
>PWEL01000038.1 GCA_003553945.1 Mollicutes bacterium
GCGCCCTGATGATCCGCGGGAAGGCCGATTACATCGAAAGGCACTGGGGCGCCATCCAGAATCAGAAAGACCCCCGCTTCACAGGCTGCAGCATGGAGAGTCTCATATCCCATGTCTTCGCTTATCCCTTCACCGACCGTCCCAAGGGATACAGCCGCCCAATGATGAAAAAGCTTCTCTCGCTCCGCCTTCTCGAGGCCAACGGCGAAGACCTCCGTGAACTCTATCTCCGCCGCTACAAGGAAGAAAGACCCGTCACAGACACTATTCCGACGATCGCCGAAGCGACCAAAGATCAGCCTTCCCCGCCGGGAGAACACTGGATGCGTGATCTATTCAAGAACATCAACCACGGCGGGACCCCGGTCCTTGATTTAGTATGACTGGAGACGCTTCATTATATCAGACATTTTCCAATAAGATTTGACACTAGGATGACCTGGTTTATGGTATCCGAATCCTTTGCGCAATACACGAAACACCGTATAAAGATCTCTGAGAAAATTTTGTGGTCTTGGTGGGGCTTGGGGGTACCGTACTCTACACGCGTCGGGTTTCTCTCAGAAACGCGTGATAAGGCCGTTTTGCATTTTTCAAAGGTGCATTTTACAACGGATGGCACGTGTGTAATTTTGGGATTTTTAACCATTTCCCCTGTTGCGACAGGGGTTTTGAGAAAAAACCGCACTTTTCAAGAGCGGATTTTATCGAATTTCAGGCGATATAAAAAAACGGAAATCCTTGCACGGCTATTCTAAGCCGTCCGGATTTCCGTGATTAGGGCAGACTTGGTGGAGCTGAGGGGATTTGAACCCCTGTCCAGAGTAGCTGCTACCCAACCTTCTACATGCTTAGTCTGTTGTTTTGTCTGACCCGACCCCCGACAACAAACAAGCGGAGGAAGGGCGAGCCCGATCTTTTCATGGAACCCGCCGGGCCGGCCGGTCCCAAAAAGCCTGCTAAACTGTCTGCGACACACGGACTGCAGGCCGTCCGTATGCGCAGTCGCGCCTATTTCCTAGGCGGCGAGAGCTGGTTGTTCTTGATTTCCGGTTATTATACCGAACGTTTTTACTTGCGCTACCAAGGCATGCTAGTCGAGCGCTCACTACCCTGTCGAATCCAATAACAGCCCCATGTCCATATATATTATAACATATTCCCCAGGCTTTACAAATTCGGTAACTCTACGATGGAGAAAGCGCTCATTCATAGTTCTTGAGCGCTTTCTCCATCCTGCGCTTCATATCCTTCTCCTTGAGCTCCCGGCGCTTGTCATGCTTCTTTTTGCCCTTCGCGAGCGCAATCTCGAGCTTACAGCGGCCTTCCCTGATATAGACGGAGAGGGGCACGATGGTGTAATTGCCCTGCTTGGTCTTGCTGTCGAGGCGGATGATCTCCTTCTTATGCATGAGGAGCTTGCGCTCGCGGGTCTCATCATGATTGAACTGATTGCCCTGCTTGTATTTGGCGATATGCATGTTGATGACGTAGGCCTCATGATTCTTGATGCGCACGTAGCTGTCCTTGATGCTCACGCTTCCGGCGCGCACCGATTTGATCTCCGTCCCCCTAAGCGCGATGCCCGCTTCATACGTGTCCTCGATTTGATAGAGGTGTCTCGCCTTCTTATTACGGGATACGACATGCATCTCATTCACCCCCCGCTAGAGTGAAATCGACTTCGCCGTCGAACACATTCACGCTGTTCACCTGCACCGCGACATCGTCGCCGATGCGGTAGATCTTGCGCTTGTGTCGGCCGATAAGCATAAGACGGTCCTCGTCGAACACGTAATAATCATCGTCGAGCTCGCTGATATGGACAAGTCCTTCGACTGTGTTCGGCAGTGTCACGTAGAGCCCGAAGCCGGTCACACTGGATACATGCCCTTTGAACGTCTCGCCGATATAGCCCTGCATGTATTCCGCTTTCTTCATATCGAGCACATCGCGCTCAAGGTTCACAGCGCGCCGCTCGCGCTCGCTCGAATGGTCGGCGATCCTATCGACGTGCGCATCATAGTAATCGATGAGCGATTCACTCTGGTTGCGCTTGAAGAAATACTCCCTGAGAAGCCGGTGGACGATGAGGTCGGGATAGCGACGGATCGGGGAGGTGAAATGGGTGTAATGGTCGAATGCGAGACCGAAATGGCCGATATCCTCGCTCTGATAGATCGCTTTCTGCATCGCGCGGAGCGTCATCATGTTGATACCCTGTTCGCTGGCGGTGTCCTCGACTTTCTGAAGCAGACGCTGAAGGGCCTGATTGGTGATCGTCTTGCGGCCCTTGACCTTGAAGCCGAGCGCATTCGCCATGACGAGCAGCTTCTCGAGCTTCTCCTCCTTCGGTGACTCATGCACGCGATAGATGAAGGGAAGGTCCATCCAATAGACATGTTCGGCGACGGTCTTGTTGGCCACGAGCATGAACTCCTCGATGAACCGTTCGCTCTTTCCTCGCGGCTTGAGCCGGACATTCACGGCGCGGCCGCTTTTATCGAGCGTGACGTCGGTCTCGTCAGTCTCGAAGTGCAGACTCCCCATCTTCGTCCGTCGCTCACGCAGGATGCCTGCGAGTTCCTCCATGGATTCGATCATGGAAAGAAGCGCCTGCCGTTTCGCCTTCAAAGCTTCATCGCCATCGAGGATCGCGTTCACCTCTTCATAGGTGAGACGCCCTTTCGAGCGGATGTAGCTCGGATAGATCTCGTGCGAGACCACGCGGCCGTCGAAATCGATAATCATATCGCAGCTCAGCGTGAGGCGGAGGACATCGGGCATGAGCGAGCATATGTTGTTGCTGAGGGCTTCCGGAAGCATCGGGATTACACGGTCGACGAGATAGATGCTCGTACCGCGTTCATAAGCCTCTTCATCGAGCGGGTTTCCTGCGCGCACATAGTGAGAGACATCGGCGATGTGCACACCGAGATAGTAGCCGTCCTCGCGGCGTTCGACCTCGACGGCATCGTCGAAGTCCTTCGCATCCTCGCCGTCTATGGTCACGATCTGGCGGTCGGTGAGGTCGCGGCGCCCTTCAAGCGCGCCGCGCTGAACCTGCTGGTGCTTCTTCGCTTCAGCGAGGACCTCCTCGGGGAAATCGGGGTCGATATCATACGTCAGGATCTTGCTGTAGATGTCGACGCCGGGTTCGTTCATATTGCCGATGACGCGGGAGACCTTGCAGATCATGCGCCCGTCCTTGTCGGAATAGTTGATGATCTTCGCACGGACCTTGTCATGCTCCTGAGCGCCATTAAGATGGGTCTTTGGTATGAGGATGTCGTTGTTGATGGACTTATTGTCGCTCTTTAGATGATGACGCTTGCCTCTTTTGATGACAGTGCCGATCAGATGGGTGTGATAGCGTTCAAGGATACGGACGATGTCGCCTTCCTTCTTGAACCCCTTGGGACTTTTCTGTATATGGACGAGGACACGGTCCCCATCCATCGCATCCTGAAGGTGACGCGGCGGGATATAGATATCATCGGCCTCTCCCTCCACGAGCAAAAAGGCGAACCCCTTCGCCTTGACATCGAGCGTGCCTGCGACATAGTCCGTGTATTCAATCAGTGTATATTCGTTGCGTGTGTTCGGCATGATCAAAGCTTCCGCTTCCAGCGCATTCACAGTCTTCGCAAGCGTCTTGTACGCATCGGCGCTCTCGATATCGAGCGCCTTCGACAGTGCATGGACGGAATACTTCCTGCCCTTCTCAGCCTTTAGAAAATCCAGAATCCTCTCTCTCATGATGTGCCTCCTTCAAAGAGAAAAAAAGAACACTTTGCAGTGTTCTTAAAGCATCGCGATAATCGCTGTGGCGATGAAGAGTATCGACAGGGTGAGTGTCGCGCGACTCAAGAACAGTTCGAACCCGCGTTCCTTCGAATGCGAGAACAGTTCGGACTTTTCGCCGCTGAACGCATTGGCAGCGTTGTCCTTTGCGGACTGACCCACCACCAGTGTGATGAGCAGTACGGCGATGATGAGCAGAATGAAATCGATCAGCGTCATGGTAAACCTCCTAGTGACAAAGCAATATAGACGATATATGTCATGATGACAACCACGCTCGGCAGGGCATAGATGCCCGTGCGACGAGCGGGTCTTCTTTTCAAAGCAACCACAACCATTATAGAATTAATCAGCCCTAAAATCAAGAGCAACAGGATATTTTCAATATTCCCCACGGCGTTGAACGCCGCAAACAGATCAGTGTCCACTCTGGCTGCATCGATGATGAAAAGGATGAAAAGGTTGAAAAGATTCGACCCCATGATCGAGCCGACCGCGACACTGTAGTTCTTCAAGCGGATCAGCGTCCAGACGACAGTGAATTCGGGAAGGCTCGTCGCGGCGCCCAGTAGAACCGATCCCGCAAAGGACGCCTCCCAACCCAGCATCACGCCGACACGGTCCGCGAAAACGGCTAGAAAATAGCTCGCAACCACCACTAAGAGCGCAAAGACCGAAAACAGTGTGACACTTTGCTTAAGTCCCGTGGAAGTAGTCGAAACGCGCACCGGCACGGCCCTAGGACGCAGGAGATTGTAAAGATAGAGCGCGCCGATGACAAGTGAAAGCAGGCTCAGGCGCATACCGATGGAGAGAGTGAATGCATCCAGTGCGAATATCTCGGCAGCCGCAAGCGCAAAGGGCACGACCAATATGAGATAAAGACCCACCACAAGCGTCGCGGCGTGCTTGCGGCCGGCATGGTTGAAAAGCATGTGTTTCACAAACAGTAGATCAATGACAGCCAGTATAAGGAGGTTGAAGAGGTTGCTGCCGAGGACGTTGCCGAACGCGAGCGCGGGATTATCCAGGCGCACCGTCGATGTCAGGCTCGCCACGAGCTCGGGAAGGCTCGTCATCAAAGCGAGAAAGAAACCGCCCAGAAGCGCGGCGGAAAGATTTGTCTTCCTGTCGATGTCATTCATATAGCGGCTGGCGCGATGCGCGCCGGTTACAGTGAGCGCCGCCAGGAATAGATACAGTGCGACATCAACCACATTTCTCACCTCGTCTCACAAGAAAACTGCACCCTTGCTTGGTGGGACCCAAGGGCCGGGTGCAGAATGGATGTCATGCTCTTACTGCATATGGTTCATATAGGCGAATATGCCGGCGACGACCAGGAGAGCGAGGCTGATAAGTAGTGAGGGAACGCCGATATAACGGCGTTTCTTTTTCTGTCTCCGGGCCTGGACATAATCGAAATAAGTACTGCGCTGGTCCCTGTAACGGCGCGAGAATATCTTCTTGAAGGTAAAGGTGACGCTCATGAAGACATTCGACGCATTGGTGACCACGACGATGCTTATGAAAAACAGAATGATGCCCGGGAGGAAGAATGCATTCGAGAGCCTTACATACCTGGGGTCGTTCTCAAACACTCCCGTATAGAGGAAGAAAATGAACACCCCCATGAACAAGACCGCGGTAAGAGCCTCCCGGAACATGCTACTTCAGTCTCCGTTTGTATTCTTCTAATTCCGCCTGATTCGCATGGACGAAGTGCCCTTCCTTGATCTCATGCAGGGTGGGCTTGTCATCTTCATAATCATGAACCGTGGGATCATATGCGATCCTCTTGCGCTTGCGCTCTGTAATCGGGTCGGGGGAGGGGACAGCCGAAAGCAGGGAACGCGTATATGGATGCAAGGGATTCTTGAACAGTTCGCGCTTGGGGGCGAGTTCGACCATAGTGCCGAAATACATCACGCCGATCTTGTCGGAGAAATACTTGATGACCGAGAGGTCGTGCGCGATGAACATCAACGTCAAGCCGAGTTCATGCCTGAGGTCGTCAAGCAGATTGATGACCTGCGCCTGAATCGAGACATCCAGCGCGCTGACAGGCTCATCGGCGATGATGAACTCAGGAGAGACAACGAGTGCGCGGGCGACACCGATGCGCTGCCGCTGCCCTCCGCTGAATTCGTGAGGATAACGTTCGGCGTGCTCAGTCTGAAGTCCTACAGTATCCAGGACATCGTGGACCTTCTTCTTGATCACCTTTTCATCTTTTTCACCGGCGATGCGCAGTCCTTCAGCTATAATCTCCTTGACTGTCATACGCGGATTCAAAGAAGCGATCGGGTCCTGGAAAATCATCTGCATACGGCGCATGAGGTCTTCGTTCTTTCTATTCTGATCGTCCTTGCGCGCCTGAATCTCTTTTTTCGCCTCGGCGATTGTCTTTTCCTTCTCTTCATCCAACGCTTGAAGCTTCTCTTCGTATTCCTTCTTGATGCGGTCCTTCTCCCTGGTGCTCTGTGCATTGGAGAGCTCTTGTTTGCGGTCCTTGCGCAATTGACGCTTGTCCTTGAAAGTATCAATGCGCGCACGTCTGATCGTCCGCTTCAGAGACTGTACACCGGCAGCGATGCGTGTCCCTTTGAAATAGATCTCGCCATCTGTCGGCTCATGCAGTCTGATGATAGTACGACCCGTCGTCGTCTTGCCACACCCGGACTCACCGACGAGGCCGAACACTTCACCTTCGTAGATATTAAAACTTATATCGTCGACCGCCTTGATAACAAGCTTGTTCCGGCCGATGCCGCTTGTAAAATAGGTCTTGAGGTTATTGACGCTGAGAATCGGTTCCTGCTCCGTTTTAGCCATCAGTCATTCACCTCTTCGTGTTCCCTTTTAGCTCTGGCGATACGTTCTTGAAGGATTTCAGGTTTTTCAACTTCAGGTGCATCTTCATGCAATAGCCACGTAGCGGCGTAATGTGTGTCGCTTACTTTGAAGAACGGTGGCTGTTTCTTGAAATCGATGTTGAGCGCATAACGGTTACGGTCGGCGAACGCATCACCTTCCGGAGGGTTCAGCATGTCCGGCGGCGTTCCCGGAATCGATACAAGGCGTTCCTCGGATTCAAGGTCGGGCATCGAGGAGAGCAGTGCCCAAGTATAAGGGTGCTGTGGATTATAGAAGATCTCGTCGGCGCCGCCGATCTCGACGATCTTACCCGCATACATGACTGCGATGCGGTCGGCCATGTGGGCGACGACGCCGAGGTCATGGGTGATGAAGATGACAGAGAGCGAGCGCTCCTGCTTGAGGCGTTTGATAAGATCGAGAATCTGCGCCTGGATGGTGACGTCGAGCGCAGTCGTAGGTTCATCGCAGATCAGAAGGTCAGGGTCGGCGGTCAGGGCGATGGCGATGACGATACGCTGGCGCATGCCGCCGGAAAACTGGAAGGGGTACTGGCGCATGCGGCGTTCCGGATTAGGGATACCGACTTCACGCATAACCTCAGCCGCTCTTTCACGGGCTTCTTTCTTGGTCACTTTCTTAAAGCGCCGCATTTTTTCCTTACGTGCTTCAATCTGTTGCTTGTATGTCTTCTTGGACTCTTCATCTGTCGCGGATTTAAGCTTGGCCTGGAGATTCTCTATATCCTTCTTGGCAGCCGCCTTTTCATCCTTCCATTCCTGGTTGAGCTGCGCCTTTGCTTCCTTCTTGCGGTCGCGATAGGCCTTTTTCGCATTCTTGAGCTCCTGTTTCGCTTTCTGCTTCTTCTGCTTGTACTTGTCGTCGATCGACTGCAGCTGATCACTCTTGCCTTCTTCTTTCAAGGCCTTCTTCTCTTCGCGCTTTTCTTTGGATAGAGCTTTCTTGGCAGCCTTTGCATCATGGATACGGGTCCTATAGCGGTGGACCATACGCTTATAACGGCGTTTGAGATGCTTGCCATTGATGATGACCGCTTCCGTGATCTGCTTTTCAATGCGCATGATGGGATTCAGACTGGACATAGGGTCCTGAAAGATCATCCCGATCTTATTGCCGCGGATGCGGTGGAAATCCTCTTCGGAAATCTGTGTGAGATCCTGTCCGTCGTAGATGATTTTACCCTGGTTGATTTCCCCGTTTCCGGCGAGAATGCCCATGATTGCACGGTTGGTCACAGACTTGCCTGAACCGGACTCACCGACAATCGCAAGTGTCTCGCCTTCCTCGAGTTCGAAATCCACACCGCGCACAGCCTTGACTTTGCCTTTGGTCGTGCGGAAGGAGATATGTAGATCTTCGACAATCAGTTTCTTTTCTTTTTCTTCAGCCATTATTCCTCAACCCCTCTCAATGATGGATTGAATGCATCCCTGAGTGCGTTACCGAACATATTGAACGTAATCATCAAGATAGCGATGATGAGCGCGGGCGCAACGGTAAGATAAGGGTTGGCATACATCTGGGCCTGGCCATCGGCAAGCAGGACGCCGATTGATACACCGGAGAATTCGACGGGGCCTACATTGAAGTCAACACCATGACCGATGCCGAACCCGAGATACGAGATGGTGGATTCGATGAAGATGACCATCGGAATACTCAGGACGCTGGTCGTGATGATGGTACCGATGCCGTTGGGCAGGATGTGCCTGAAGATCAGCCTTCTGTCCTTCGCGCCAAGCGTCCGGGATGCAAGTACATATTCACGACGCTTGTAACGATAGAACTGTGTCCGGGTGATTCCGGATATACCTATCCATCCGGAGAAGATGAGGATGACGAACAACGTAAACACCCCCGGACCGAGGAGCGCGGATGCGATGCTCAGCGTGACGAGCCATGGAATTCTACCCATGACCTCTGCAAAGCGCTCCAGCAGCAAGTCGATCTTGCCACCGTAATATCCTTCGATGGAACCATAGATGATGCCTATCGTGATATTGACCAGGGAAGCAGTGACACCGATGAACAGCGAGGTCCTCAGTGCGCGCCAACTTACGGCGAATAGGTCGCGTCCGTTGCTTGTAGTGCCGAACAAGAAGTACGGTGTATCGTCAAACCCTTGATAAACAGCATAATCGAGGACCACATGGTAAGTGTAGTACTCTTCGCCTTCCCACTCGATAGGCCTTGATTGTCCTTTGACCTCGATGACCGGGCACCCTTCTGAGAAGGTCCACCGTTCAGGATCATCAGGGTCCACGGTCTTCTCGCACACCTCATCGTATTCCTCAATGAGGGCATAGTAGTCACGAGACGAATAGGCGCTTTGTTCTCTTTGGCCGAATGCCGCTTCATACTCGTCGAAATCGAAATCTATGCGCATTTCACGACCGTCACGTCTTTCATAACTTGCATCGCTCTGTTCCCCGTCGATACTCCAGAACGCCAGGTCGTAGCCCTCATAGAAGTAAAGAGGGTCTTCTTCGGCGTCATCTGAAAGGGTCACAGAGTTCAACGATACATACTCATTCGCAACAGCATCGAATTCAAGATGCAGACGTGATGTCTGCGGGTCGACGTCGAATGTATATGTCCCGGCTTCCGTGATAGTGCCGAGTTCTTCGTCACCTATGAATACAGTAAGTTCCGTAAGAGGATTATCGGACATGGATTCAATATCTATCTCGACAACCGGATTCTCCGCATCGGAGAACACCCAGAACTCAGGGGCCTCTAGAATGGTGAATGTATCTTCCCCATCATGTGTCAATACATTCTGACCCCCGAAGCATGATTCAGCAATGTCGTCACAATATCTGTAATTCGCCTCGACGCTGTCCTCAACGATATATTCGTGACGATAACGGTCCTCGCTCGGAAGCCCGAAATCCTCCTCCAGATCAACCGTATCGGGATCAACGCGCACGTTCTCCACCCTGGAGGTTCCGTCCGCAATGCCGAGATGCTCTACAACCGGGATGCGCGGCGGAAGGAATCTAAGCTGCGGCTCCTGGCCGGTGATGTTCTTGGTAGTGAACGCAGGCACGAATATCGCGAGCAGCACCAGCGTTAACAGGATGATTGTCGCATACACATTATAGCGGTTCTTCGCAAAACGCTTCATTGCATCGCGGAAAAAACCGACAGGCTTGGTCTCGAATTTCTTGTCATATATTCTTTCTTCATCTCTGCGAGCAAATTCAAAATCCTCGGATGAGAATTCAGTAGAAGTCTCTTCAGTTTTTTGCTCGAATTGTCTTTTCTTTTTACGACTCATTTTCTAGCCCCCATTCTGATACGAGGATCGACGATTCCATAAGATAGGTCGACAAGCAATACAGCAAAGAGACTGATGATCGTGTAGAACGCCGTGACACCCAGGACAAGGTTGTAGTCATCCTCCTGCATCGCTCTGACGAATATGCGGCCTGTACCGGGGATGCTGTAGATCTGTTCGATGACAACGGAACCGCTCAGCAATCCTACGAATGAAAAGATAATGCCGGGTACAAGCGGAACCATGGAGTTCCTCATCGCATGACGCACGACCGCCTGAGGTCTGGTAAGCCCTTTTGTACGGGCGAGAAGCAGGAAGTCCGAAGTCAGCACCTCGGTCAGTTCGGCCCTTGTCATACGCGTCAAGTGCGCAATAGGGTTGGATGCCAGCGCTAGGACCGGCAACACCACCGCAGTCAGCTGTATGATACCGACGATGTCAGAGGCCGGGAACTGGGTGGGCAACCACCCCAGGGTATACCCGAAAAAGAGCACCAGTATCGACATGACAACAAAGTTGGGCACAGATATACCGATCATGACCAGCGTCGAAATAGCATTGTCCGTCGTGCTGTTCTTCTTCAAGGCCGCAATGATTCCGAGCGTGAATCCAATCGGGATATAGAAGAACAACGCGATAAGGTTCAGCTGCACCGTGACCGGTATGCGGCTCACAAGCACATCGAACACGGGCACATTGACCTGGATACGTGTCGAGTACCCCCAGTTCCATTCAGTGAGGATGTTTGTCATCCATGACGCATATTGCTGCATGATCGGCACATCTTCATAGACCCACATCGTTCCATTCCGATCATCGAAATGGGCAACGCCGGCGAGCTCACGGCCATGCTCGCGGATCTCCTCCATACGCTCAGCGTCCTCTTCAACTTCTTCAAGCAGGGTCACTCTTGTGACAAACCCGTCGCCGCGCTGCCTTTCATAATAGATGTCCCTTTGGTCAGGGTCCGGGGGTGGATATTCCGGTGCAACTCTTAACAGGATGAAATTTAATGAGACCACTATGAAAAGAATAATGAATATCCATAAGGTCCTGATGAGCGTATACCGTATCACTGATACCGCCGTCCTTTCCGAGCTTTTTAAATAGACTGAATGTATATCAACGAAGCGTCCTATTCAGAAACGCTTCAATGTCGCCAAGTAACGCACTTTCATTTCACCTAGTGTATTTCGTATATCATATATGATTGAAAACAATATTTCAAGAGAAAATCCTACGGAAATTGTATCCTACCATGAAGGCCCTTTCACATGTAGTGTCAAAAAAAGAACCGCCGCGACAGCATACCGTGTGTCGACAGCCGTTACATATCTAATATAGGATAAGAATCCCATTCATGCTCTGATCGCACGCAGATGTTTCACAAAAATCAAGCAGACATTGCAGCATACAATTACCATCCCGTCAGGAATATTTCTGCAAAAAACACCTTAAGACAAATACTTAATTTTTCTATATTTAAATTGTACTACATCTTCCCATGAAAATAAAGGTGTGAAAGCATATAGACGAAAGTTTTTAAATAAGACATAGCCTTTTCTTAATTGAAAAAACATTTTTTCTTTCAGCAAAGCCCTGAATTTGCCTTGCGCCAAATAATGCAAAATTATGTTTAAAGTTCCTCATTCCATTAAATTCTTTTTTGGATATCGAACAACAAGATAAAAAAAGGCGGCACCCGGAAGGTGCCGCCAGTTGTTGATTGTTGAGCTGAAAGAGGATTAGTCCTCTTCGGGATCTTCAGGTGGGGTAGCTTCTTCACCGAATTCAAGATAGACTTCGCCGCGGAGTACTTCGACAATTGCATCGAAGGACCAGAGTTCACGGCGTTCTTCGCCTGTTTCAGGATCTTCGTATTCTATCTCGATATTGGCGGTGGACGTGTCGATACCCCAGTTGATTGTGAAGCCGCCACGGTTGTCCTCACTGAAGACATCGAGGAATGAAGCGGCGTCGAGAGTGGAACCGGAAATTCCACCGATAGCGAGGTCGAAATCACCCGTCATCATGTAGTTGTAGTAGATGTCAGGGAATTCAGTCGGGGTGACGTTGACTACTACGCCGATGTCATTGTCCTCGCAGTAGAAATTATCCTCGAAGGACTCTTTGACGAACTCACCGAAGTTGAGCTGTTCTTCGCTTCCGGCGAAGACATGGAGATCCAACTCGATGGTGTCGTCTGCTTCATAGAAGCCTTCATCAACCTTATCTTCAAGAGCGCTGAGGAACATGTCCGTCGCGAGGTCAGGCATGTAGCCGTAGGTATCGCGGCCGAGGCCTTCGCCTACCCATTCTCCCCAGGTATAGATTTCATTTTCCTCATCTACCATGTCTTCGGGGAGCGGTGCATTGCGGAACGGTGTGCCTTCCCTCGGGTCGACGACATAGGCTTCGGAGAAATAATACATCTGCGGTTCGTTGGTGACAAGCACTTCTTCTGCGAGCACTTCACGGTTCAATGCATGGAACATAGCCATCTGGAAGTCCTCGTGGGCGAGAATGGGCTCGGGCTCATAAGTGCTTGCAGGGAATTCTTCGCGCTGACCTTCTGGCGTGCCGAGTGCATTGAAGTTGATGCGGAAAGTCGTCGCGCCAGGCAGCAAGTGTGTGAAGTCCGCATCCACGAACTCTTCATAACGTGCGCCGGGGATAGTGGCTGCATCGAGGGTGCCATCGAGGAACTCTTCGAATGCAATCTCAGTATCTTCTATGATGCGCACGTCGCGACCGGTGATACTATAGCGGTCAGGATCGTGGAAGTTCGGGTTCTCGCGGAAACGGATGATGCTGTCGGGTTCATAGTAGCTGATGTAGTAGGGTCCGTGCGCCGCGATGGTGTCATGGGATGTGCCGTAGGAATCTCCTACGTCCCCATAAAGTTCGAGATGGATCGGCGTCATGACAAAGCTTGAAAGCCAGTAGATGACGTCCCATTCGTCCATCTGATACTCGAATTCGAAACCGAGTGTGTGGTCATCTTCTACCCAGAGGCCGACGTCTTCCCAGACAACTTCGCCTTCATAGTATTCTTCAGCGTTCACGATACGCTGTCCGGGGTCGAAGAAGTCGCCGCCGCCGGTGACTGCGCGGAACCAGCCTTCATCGAGTGCGAGCTTATAGGTGTCAATGAAATCCTCAGCTGTAATGTCAGTGGAATAGTCTTCTTCGATATCTTCATGGAGATACCATTCTAGGTCGTCGCGGATATCGATGTGCCATTCATGGGCAACAGTCATGCCGACATCGAGTTCTTCCTCATCAATCGGATTGGGCATGCCGTCCGCCATGCCGGGCACGAGGTCGAAACCGGTCGGATCGTCGAAATCATCGAATGTGAAGTAATAGAGCGAATCCTGGAACAGTGTGATCATGTCGCTGCTGTTGGCGTCGTCATAAATCCACTGATGGAAGGTGTCAGGGTCGCCGGTAAGGCGTTGTCTCAAGGTGTATTCGCCCTCTTCACCAGGATCACCGTCGTCCATGATGACGTTGGAGTCGTCTTCAGTCATTTCAGCGAACGCAACGCCCCAGTTCATGAGAGGAATCGCTTCGTCGGGAACGAGGTCCAGACGATCGGAATACGCTACAGCACCAGCATCAGTCATGACGGGGACGCCGCCATACTGTGTCTCCATCAGATACCGTTCAGCGTGTGCGAAGAAGCGGTTCTGGAATTCAGGGCTGGTGAAACGGAAATTGTAGAAGCCATCAGCGAATGTCGCTGCGTCTGCCTGGACGCTGACTGTGAACGTCGCTTCAGTAACGTTCTCATAGCTGTTCTCAACGCTGACAGTAATTTCGTAGTCGCCTTCTTCGTTGTAATCGAAATCGTCATCGTCAACGAGCACAATGTCGTCCGTCAGATCGCCGTCAATGACATCTTCAGCGGTGACGTCTTGAAGGACATCGTATTCCTCGCCGAGTTCGACGGGGATGATTTCAGGTACTGTGATTGTCGGCTCGGGTTCTACGACTTCGACGGTGATTGTCGCACTCGCAGAGGGGTCGGCAACTGAAGTGATGGTCACTTCAGTGGTGGCCGGTGCATCGAGCTCCTGGCCGATTATCTGGACGTCCAGCTGTACTTCATTGCCTTCGTCGTCCTCGTCATAAACGCCTTCAACTTTGGCAATATCTTCGTCTTCCACTTCATAAGTGATGTCCTGGAAGGGGAAGAGCGCTGGTGATTCATCTACCATCCAGTCAATGGATACCGCTTCAGTGTATTGCACTTCGAGTTCCTCGGGAGCGATGATTTCAAGGCTTCTGACTGATACGTGGAGGTCAACCGGGTCAGCATCGACAGGGTCGAATGTGACAGTCGCTTCGCCAGGGCCTACTGCGTTAGCGAAGAAGGCGCCTTCTTCTTCATCAAACTCAACTACGACAACGTCTTCATCGTCGCTTGTGACTTCAACTTCCTGCTCGGGGAGAAGCTCATAAGAGAGCGGGACGTTGTCGGTGACTCTGAGGTCAAGCTCGTTGTTTTCATAAGCAGGCAGGGATATTTCAGCCATTTCGCTCGGCTCGACGAATGTGTCGGCAGAGCTATAAGCAAGCTGCGGTCCGTCGAACCAACCGAGTGTCATGCCGAAAATGTCGATCATGTTGCCTTCTTTAAGGTCAAGAAGGGCGTCAGCTGCCGCATCTGAGTCTGCCAGACGGCTGTCATAACGGATCTGAATCTCCGCGCCGTCATCGGCTCTCTCGAGATAGACGTCGATGTTTCCGTGATCGTCTTCATCGATGTCGTCGACAAGAAGTCCTCTCTGGTCGATGCGATGGCCCTGATATTCGACCATTTCGCTTTCGTCCTCAAGGTCGACATCTTCAATATCGACGCTGTCGGGGAGTTCCTGGTCGCTGTCGAGGACAGTGACTTCAGGTTCGCCAATCTGGTTGAAGGAATAATCAGAGTCCCACCAATCCATGGCGAATGCATCGCGAACACCGAAAATCTGAACTTCGTCGCCGATTTCGAGGTCATCTACGATGCCTTCATCTTCTGAATCATAGACCGCGATGGCCCGTGTGTCATCTTCGATGAAGAATGTCCTGTGATCCGTGATGTCCGTGACGACACCGCTTGTATGTACGTCTTCGTCTTCTTCTAAATCCCAGACTTCCTGTACACTTTGCGCGGCGGTCAGGACTTCAACCTGCACGGTCGCAGATAATTCTTCATCTTCTGTTGATGTCGCGGTGATTGTGGTCTCACCTTTTGCGATACCAGTGATGGTGCCATCATCAACAGTAGCGATGTCTTCGTCCGCGCTGGCCCATTCTACATCCTGAATAGCATCTTCAGGGTCGATGGCAACTTCGACGGTCTCTGTCTGGCCGACTTCGATAGTGACGTTGTTCGGGTCGACCGATACTGACTCAGGGTCAGGGTCGCCGAACAGGCCACACGCTGTCAGAAGTACCAGAGTTGAGACAGTCAACAGCGCTAGTAAACCTTTCTTCATGCAATATCTCTCCTTTTTTATTTTTTATGAATTTCCAGGCAATCCCTTATGATAAGGACCGCCTCGAAATCTCATAACTTTTCCATGCACTACATAGTCTATTATATACGAAAATGACGCGAAATCAAAGAGGTTTTTGAAATCGTGCCTCGTTGCCGGTGCGTCAGCGCACAATATCCTCTGTAATGTTGTGATATATTATAATACATTCAACCCTCAAGGTAAAGATAAAATAAGGAAAAATGCAAAAACCGCGGAGCGTCCTGACCTTTATAAAGAGGTCTGGCAAGCACTCTCCTACATCCAACCCGGACAGCACCAGGGGGGACATGCTTGTATAGGCATCCGACCTGCATAGAACCAACGGAAACCTACAACCCCGGTCAGTCTTCCTTGTACGCTTCGCGCACGCGCTTGGTCTCCTTGATAAGGAGTTGCGCAGCTTCGTAAGGAAAGTCATCCTCATCAAAGCGCCTCTCCATATCATTGAATGAAAGATCCGCGCGCTCGCCTTCCATGTATAAACGATAGAGGTCCTCGAAAAAGGTCTGGAACCGCTCGTCTTCCTGAAGCTCCTGAAACTCCTCCTTCTCATACCCCAGGTCCTTCCGCACTTTCTTCGACATGTGCATCAGGAAATCGTGAGCTTCATTCCGGGCTCTTGTCTTAGCACCGAAGATCTCCTTGGATTTCTGAAAAAAGAAGACGATCAGGACTACATAGATAGGGATGTACCAAAACCCTTCGATCGTCTCGTTGAAACTGTCCAGCGGCCACTGCCAGACCGCTGAGAGCACTCCCAGGATCAATACACCTGCGACACCTGAGATGAACGCCTGGACGTAAAAGCGCCATCCTTTCCTGCGATTCTTATCAAGCATTCCGCACCGAACTTTCTGTGAATTCAATCACGTGTAGATATTTTCACCTACATTATACACTATTTTCCCCGCCACACAAACCCTCTCATGAAAAGGTTTGCATCAGCGATATCCGCATGATACGATTTAACATATATAAGGATATTATAGAAAGGAAGTGGAAACTTGAAGAAAATTCTATTCCTGAGTGCATTATTCTTGTTCGCGCTCGCCGCCTGCAACGGCGCACGCGAGCTTGAGAACACCCTCGATGAGATCGAACTCGAGGACGAGGCCACGGACGCACTGACTCTCCCGGAAAGCAAGGACGGTCATGACATCGTCTGGGAGAGCCATGATGAGAATCTCATCGACAACGAAGGCAATGTCTTCCGGCCGAGTTCCAGCCTCGGAGACATGACGGTACGTCTCGACGCCACAATCGAGGACGGAGAATATAGCGCGACACGGACGTTCTCCGTCACAGTCCTCGCTTATAGCTCCGCGGAGGAAGCGTTGAACGAAATTGAACTGCCAGGCCGTACGGACGAGGACCTGACACTCCCTGAAGAGATAGACGGCCATGCCATAGAATGGTCTGGCGATGCATACATCGATGACGATGGAAGCGTAGAACGTCCTTCCTACGACACTGGAGACCAGACAGCTGAACTGATTGCTTCGACCGACGATGCTGAGAGGACTATCGAAATCACCGTAACGGCGCTGAGCGCATTTGAAGATGCCGTGTTCAATTTCGAACTCCCCGAACAAGCTCAGGAGGCCATCGAACTACCTGATGAGTTTGAAGGTTATGACATTACATGGACGGTCGAAGAAGGCCCCCTCGACATCCATGGAAACATCGACGCCCCCTATCATGGAGAAGAGGATGAAGACGCCAGCCTGAAAGGGGAGTTTACAGACGGGCAGGATGTGATCACACGCAGTTTCGATGTCGCCATCCCCGCCTACTCACAGGAGAAGACTGGAGAATTTCTTGCATCAGCCATCGACACTGTCTCCATAGAAGAGACCATCACCGAAACCACATGGCTCCCGACACGTATCGAAGGCTACCATGCCACATGGGAGGCAGATGAACCTTTGATCACAGAAAACTTTCTCACCAGGCCCGAAGAGGATGACAAGGACACCTACCTCACATTAACCCTGAATGCCGGCGACGTCGAATACAGCGAGACGTTCACCACCACCATCACACCATATGCTGAAGAAGAGGCTGATGCCGCGGCCGCAGTCATCGACGTCATCTCCGAGACAGGATGGGCGGGAGAGACTGTCGAAGACTCCCTCCCCTTCCCGGAGACAGAGAACGGCGTTGCATTCGAGTGGACATCCTCCGACCCCGCCATCATCACCCAGCTCGGCGAGGTCCAGCCGCCGCTTTCAGAAGACGGTGACCAATCCGTCGAGCTCATCGCCGAGACAACCTACGAGGATATAGAAAAGTCCTTCTCCTTCGAGGTGTATGTCGAAGCGGAACCCCCGAGACAGATCGTGGAAGCCCGGACGCTCGGATTCGAGAATCTGGCTGACGAATACCATCTCGACAGCACGGACATCGACATCTTCTACACAGACGACAAAAGCCTTCCCTACGTAGACCTCACGGAATTCCTCAACCTCCTCGACGGCGGCGAAAGCAAGGGCGCGATCCACTTCGACGAACTCGACTGCGAAGAAGAGGACAACACCGTCACCTTCACATATGAAGCCGAAGCGGAAGACGATGTCGAAGACCTCGACACCAACGACGAAGACGAGACTGTCGAATATACGTTCACCATCGACTTCGATACTAACGAGGCCGTCGTCTCCCACGCCGACTTCTTCTCGGCCTTCCAGGCCCCGACAGAGACGGATTTCGGCGAGGATTTGAACGTTGTCGACTACGAACAGGAATTCGAAGACCCCGTCACCTTCGACCTCCCCCAGTACCGCCTGCCGCTGTTCATTGAAGAGGACAGGCATCTCCTCCCGCTCCATGTCGCCAATCTCTTCCTATCAGGGTCGATGTTCGATGTATATTATAACGGCGATGACCTCTACGGCATCGACACCTATCAACTCATGGACGATGACGACTTAGAAGACACCTTGCGACAAAGCGGCTACAACCGTGAAGACATGCCGGAACATCTTCAGAAAGCGACCTATGACTATCTCGCCTTCTCCTTCGACTATTACTACGGACTGAAGGAGGATCAGGGCGTAGACACCTACTACAACATCTTCGAACGCGAGGAATTCACGGCAGAGGACAGGGACCACTACGATAACCTCTTCGACCTCGCCTATGACATGGATGATCTGCACACGGACTTCATCATGGCCGGCCCCTTCGACCCGGATTATAGCCGCGCCCTTGACATAGACGATTTCGGTCCCAGAGGACAGAATTTCTATAACACTATGTGGGAAACACTCCCCGAAGAGTTCTGCGAACCGGACGGTATTGTCTACATGGACGAGGGGCGCGTCGCCCGCATACCGCTCCTCGGTTTCGATGAAGACACCCCGGATGCATTCGCCGACTACCTCGATGAGATCGACGAGAAAGGAACTGTCGAAGAGATCATCGTCGACCTCTCATGCAATACCGGCGGTGTCATGGGCGGCATGATCCAGACCATAGGCTATATGACTGACGAGGACATCCCCATCAACCAGCTCAACACCCTCGATCAGTCCACTTCCACCGTCTACTATGAATCCGATGTCGAAGCGCGGGACGACTATGAATGGCACGTCCTCGTCTCGCCTGTCACCTACAGCGCCGCCAACGTCATGGCACAGATCGTACAGGAGATGGAGATCGCCACTGTCGTCGGGGAACGCCCCACCGGCGGAGCCTCCTCCATCACCACCAATCTCACCCCCAGCGGGGCCATCCTGCTCATGAGCTCACCCTCTGTGTTCACGGACGAACATTACGACAGCATCGAATTCGGAGTCGAAGTCGATGCAGAGATCACCGCCCACAATTTCCGTTCAGATGCCCGGATTCTAAGCACCATCGAAGAAGCCAAGGAAGAATGATCACAAGAGAGAAGGGTCCTTCCTATAAAGAGCTTTGCCAAGGGCATTGACACCACTGATGCCTTCTGCATCTTCTAGAGCCGCCGGTCGAGCCGGCGGCTCTTTTATGTAAGAGGCTGATTTTATTTTGACCTTATAGCATTTTATGTATATGATGGATATGACAAACACCTTATCATAAAGGATGATACAGATGAGCGACAAGCAGAAAAAGAATGGCAGAGATGAACATGTTGATGTGTTCAAGGACATACAGAAAACCTGGGAACATTCAGAAAAAGAACCGGATACGAGATCTCCGCTCGCGGATCTGACAATCCGCTTTCTGCTTTTTTTCATCTCCATCATCATCCCTTTTCTGGGGTTCGCTCTTTTCGCCCTTTTCCGCGAGGAGAAACCTAAGGACGCCAGATGGTGCTTGATCGGCGCTTTGTCGAGTGTTCTGCTGGCGCTTGCACTACAAATCTGGAGCTGGCAGCTCCAGGGACCTCTCTGGTGATAAAAAGCCGCCGGACCGATTGCAATCGGTCCGGCGGCTTTTTTTATTTTTGATGTCTCAGGACTTTTTCTTGAGGTTGTAGAGTGTCTTCAGGCCTTTGAAGACGGCCGTCTCGCCCAGGTCGTCTTCAATGCGGAGGAGCTGGTTGTATTTCGCCGTACGGTCGGTGCGCGAGAGCGAACCGGTCTTGATCTGGCCGGCATTCGACGCGACGGCGATATCGGAGATGGTGGTGTCCTCCGTCTCACCGCTCCTATGGGAGATGACGGCGGTATAGCCTGCGCGTTTCGCCATCTCGACGGCTTCGAACGTTTCGGTGAGCGTGCCGATCTGGTTGACTTTCACGAGGATGCTGTTGGCAACGTTGTTGTCGATTGCATACTGGAGCTTCTCAGTGTTGGTGACAAGCAAATCATCGCCGACGAGCTGCACTTTGTCACCGAGTTTCTCGGTAAGCACCTGCCAGCCGTCCCAATCGTTCTCATCGAGCCCGTCCTCGAGCGAGACGATGGGATATTTGTCGACGAGCGTCAGGTAGAAGTCACTGAGCTCCGTGGCGGTGAGCTCTTTTCCTTCTCCTTCGAGTACATAGCGTTCCTTGTCGCTGTCATAGAATTCACTGGAAGCGACGTCCATCGAAAGCACCACATCCTCACCGGGAGTGTAGCCGGCTTTCTCGATGGACTCCATGATCAGCTCAAGGGCTTCCTCGTTCGATTTCAGACTGGGCGCGAAACCGCCTTCATCGCCGACCGTGGTGTTGTAGCCACGGGATTTGAGGACGGACTTGAGCGCATGGAACACTTCAGCGCCGACCCTGAGGGCCTCTTTGAATGATTCGGCGTTCACGGGCATGATCATGAATTCCTGGAAATCCACGCTGTTGTCCGCGTGCGAGCCGCCGTTCAGGATGTTCATCATGGGGACGGGAAGTTCGCGCGCCGAGAAACCTCCGAGATATTGATAGAGCGGGAGGCCGAGCAGCTCGCTCGCAGCGCGGGCGCAAGCCATGCTGACGCCGAGGATGGCGTTGGCGCCCAGCTTTCCTTTGTTCTTGGTGCCATCGAGTTCGATCATCGTCTGGTCGATCAGCGCTTGTTCTGTGACATCGATGCCGACGAGCTCGGGCGCGATGACGTCATTGACGTTCTCCACCGCTTTGGTGACGCCTTTTCCGAGATAGCGTTTCTCATCGCCGTCACGGAGTTCAACAGCCTCGTGCTCCCCGGTTGAAGCGCCGGAGGGGACAAGGGCGCGTCCTGTGGCACCCGAGGCGGTAACCACCTCTACTTCGATCGTCGGGTTGCCGCGTGAATCGAGTACTTCAAGTGCGTATACATCATTGATATAGGGCATACTGCATCTCTCCTTCTAAAAATTTTATATGGTGGCGTTTCAAGGTCATTTCTTTCTGACGAGGCTCTTGCCCGTCATCGCTTGTGGCTGGTCGACGCCGAGATATTCCAGCATGGTGGGGGCGATGTCTCCGAGGATGCCCCCATCACGGATCTCGATGCTGGTGTCGGTGATCACTATCGGCACGAGACTGCTTGTATGGGCAGTGTGCGAGCCGCCTTCACCATCGAGCATCTTCTCCGCATTGCCATGATCGGCGGTGACGATAGCGACGCCGCCGAGGGATTCAACCTTGTCCACGACTTTGCCGACGCATTCATCGGTGGTCTCGACCGCCTTGATAGCGGCCTGGATGTCCCCGGTATGGCCGACCATGTCGCAGTTGGCGTAATTCAGGATGATCGTGTCGTGCGCTCCGCTTTCGAGCTCGTCGAGGACTTTGTCAGTCACTTCATGCGCGCTCATCTCGGGCTTCATGTCATACGTCGCGACGCCGGGGGAGTTGATGAGCACGCGCTTGCTGTTTTCAATCTCGCGGTCCTCGCCGCCGTCGAAGAAGAACGTGACGTGGGCGTATTTCTCCGTCTCCGCGATGCGGAGCTGGTTCAAGCCTGCCCTACTGATGACATCTCCATAGACATCATCGAGTTTCTGCAGGCCGAAGGCGATGGAGCCCTTGACCTGTTCCGCATAATGCATGGTGGAGACGAAGTGCAGGTTGTCGAAACGCTTCGGTGCATCAAGCCCCGATGCATCGGGATTCGTGAGCGCAGTGGACATCTGGATCGCACGGTCAGGACGGAAGTTCATGAACACGACGGCATCATTCTCATCGATAGTGCCGCGCGCATCGACTGAGAAGGGGACTACGAATTCATCGTTCACGCCTTCCTCATAGGAGGATTCAATACCGCTTTTCGCTGACTCGGCAGTTCTTCCTTTGGCTTCAGTAAGGATATCGTAGGATTTGCGGATGCGGTCCCAGTTCTTGTCCCGGTCCATCGCATAATAACGCCCGTGCACACTGGCGATGGCGCCTAGATCCACTTCCCGCATGTAGGCCTCGAGCTCCTCGATATAGCTTACTGCGGACTGGGGAGGCACATCACGGCCATCGAGGAATGCATGTATAAATATGTCCTCGACACCTTTCTTCTGGGCGAAGTCGATCATCGCCTTGAAATGGTCGATGTGCGAATGCACGCCCCCATCACTCAAAAGCCCCATGACATGGAGCTTGGAATTGTTCTTATTCACATGGTCGAACGCGGCGTTATACGGGGCGTTCTCGAAAAAAGTTCCGTCCTCGATGGCTTTATGGATGCGCGTAAGGGATTGATACACGACACGGCCGGCGCCGAGGTTCAGATGGCCGACCTCGCTGTTGCCCATCTGTCCTTCAGGAAGGCCAACACCCATGCCTGCGGCCTGAAGGGTGTTATAGGGATATCTCTCTTTTAGCTTTTCGAAATTCTCAGTGTTCGCCAGATGGACTGCATTGCCTTCGGAAGGTTCCGCAAGGCCCCAGCCGTCCATGACGATGAGTACTGTGGGTCTTGTCATACATATCACTCCTCACAACGAATTATAACAAGTTTCCCTGACTTTTTACAGCGATATCGCCCCGTCGTAAGCGTTTACTTGCCGGCTGGATTTTCAATCGCTCCATTCTTATGTATAATAAGGGCTGAGAAAGGATGAGACAAATGAGCTTGAAACGCTTTGAAACCTATTTCGCATCGCAAAAGGGACGCGGTCCCGAGACCTATGCCGTCCCCGACCTCTTCACCCGGGGACTTGATATCGACGCGGCTTTCACAAGGGAAGGCGACGCGCTCGTGAATCCGTATGAATATTTCCATGCCCTTTTCAAAATAGCACGCGAGAAGGGCGTGCAATCAGGAGCCTCGCTCTCCAGGGCCAAAACCATTGAAAAAGGCGGCGACTGGCTGAAAGAGAGCGTCATCTATTCCAGCCTCGTGCGCACATCGAGTGCTTTCGACAGCGACCGGAGCGGCTTCGTGGAAAGAAAAAACCGAGACGGCCATAAAGAGACAGGGTCATTCATAAAGATGATCGCTCTGCTTCCCCATCTTGAAGCCATGGGCATCGATGCACTCTATCTCCTTCCGATCATGAAGCACAGCACCACCTACACCAAAGGTGACGCCGGCAGTCCCTACAGCGTCATCGACTTCTTCTCCCTCGACCCGGCGCTCAAGGAGACGCTCACCGGTGACGCTTTCACACTCGAGGAGGAGTTCCAGGCCTTCATAGACGCAGCACATGCTTTCGGCATCCGCGTCATCATCGACATCATCCCCCGCACCAACGGCATAGACAGCACCTTCATCAGAGAACACCCCGAATGGTTCTACTGGATCAGGGCGGATGAAAAGAAAAACTACGCGCCCCCGGCGGTCGAGGGCATCGAACAGACTGCAGCGCCGACGAAAGCACGGCTCAGGAAAGTCTACGCCAGCGAAGAGGTCAAACAACACATCGACCGTTTCGAACACGACCCTAGAACGCAGGACCCCGAGCTTTTCGAAAGAATAAAGGATGAAGAGAACCCCCTCGAGGCCATCGAAAAACACTACAACCTCACCATCGCCCCGGCCTTCAGCGACCACATCAACGACATCCAGCCCGCCTGGACGGATGTCACCTTCTTCCGGCTCTATCTCGACCACCCGGAGGCGAGTCTTTCCTATATCGGCGAGGACACACCACCCTACATCCTCTTCGACACCATCAAAAGCAACCTCTTCCCGGGCAAAAAGCCCAACGAAGCGCTATGGAAAACTCTCGAGAACGTCATCCCGCATTTTCAATCCTTCGGGGTCGACGGCGCGAGAATCGACATGGGCCATGCCCTCCCCGAATCCCTCTTGTCCCGCATCATCGAAAGAGCGCGGGAGAAGGACCCCGACTTCGGCCTCATCGCCGAAGAGCTCGAGCCGAAGAATGCAAAAGCCAGCAAGCAAAAAGGCTATAACATCATCGTCGGCAACGGCTTCTTCATGCAGCCGCGGATATGGGACGGCAAAAGCAAACGCTTCTTCAAGAATGCGAAGGACCTCGCCCTCCCCGCATTTGCCGCCGCGGAGACCCACGACACACCCCGTCTCGCCGCACGGGAAGGCGGCGAGACGCTCTCGAAGTGCCTCACCGTACTCAACCATTTCCTTCCCGGCGGCGTCCCCTTCATAAACGCCGGCCTCGAGATCTTTGAAAGCCAGGCGATGAACCTCGGACTCGACGCCTACGACATCGAGCGGAAACGCCTCGCCATGGACGACCCCTACTACGGCAAGCTGGCGCTCTTCGATGATTATCCCCTGCACTACAGATACCAAAGGCGCCACATCATGCCGGCCATCCTCAAGACGCTCACCCCCCTGCGCAAAAAATACCTGAAGGCCATCGCACAGGGACGGGCGAGATTTTTCAGCACCCACGGAACGAGCGTCGCCTTCACACTGAACAGACGCAAACGCGCACTCGCCGTCTTCGGCAACCTCAATCCCTTTGAGGATACCGCGCAGATCATCGCACGGACCCCACTTGAGGAGACGCTCAAGACCAAGGCCCTCAAGGGACGGCTCCTTTTCTCCACGCATGAACCTCCACGACCGTTCACCCAGTTTGTCGAGGGCGGCCTGGATATCCATCTGGGTCCGGGCGAAGTCAAGATCGTCGAATTCGAGGCCGACGATGCTGATTAACGGTTCGCCCAACAAAAACGGTTTCAGCATGACGCTCGCCGACGCCATATTCGATGAGAACACTGTTCATCACGCCTATGAGATGAGCATTGAAAGCTGCACCGACTGCGGTTTTTGCGACAAGCGTCCCGCCTGCATTTTCGACGACGACATGGACGCCATCATCAGCGCGCTCCACCATGACGACACGCTCATACTCGCATCGCCTATCTATTTCGGCGCCTTGAGCGACAAGCTCCTCGCCATCCTGAACCGCCTGCAGATGCTCTTCAAGAAAAAATTCACCCACAAGCAGGAAATCCCTGATATCAAGCGCCTATATATCGTCGCCACCTGCGGCGCCGGGAACGCCGTGATGTTCGACGGCGCCCATCTCACCCTCACCATCCTCAAACAGCTCTTCAACGCGGAGACCGCACGGCTCTTCACCTTGAAAGGCACCGATGCGATGCATCCTGAAACCCTCACAAAGGACAAGGCCCACTTGATCGATCACTACCGATCGATCGTCCGGCAATAAAAAGAGCGCGGACCGCGCTCTTTTTATTGCTCTTCTCCGCCGAGATGACCTACTGTCCAATGTTTCAGGATCCGCTCATGAAGCAGCTTTACAAGATAGATCTGGAAGGGCCACTGCAAAAGCATGGTGATGACGCGGTTCGGGGTGAAGCCCAGCACTGTCTTCACCGCGAGCGAAAGGTCATCCTGCCACTGGAAGATGACAAGCTGCACCGTATTGATGGCGAACTCGAGCAGGGACGCCGCGATGATCAGGATGATGAGCCGCTTGAATGTGAACGGCCTCTTGTAGAGCATGATGCCGGCAAGAAACCCCCATACCATCGCGGAGACCGTCATGAGATTGAGGCCGTACCCCAGGGCAATGCCGTAAGCCGCGTCACTCACGAATCCCGCGAGAGCGCCGAACGCCGGCCCCAGCAACATCCCCACGATGATCAGGGGGACCATGTACAGCGTGAACCTGAAATTCCCGGTCGTCGTCACCTGGAAGACAATCTTCACAACCGCGGCCATAGCCGCAAGCACGGCCACAAGTGTGATGCGTCTGATGCGTGCATTCTGCAAGAAAAAAACCTCCTAATCGCATTAGAGAGGTCCACAAACAATACTTGTATTTCAAAGTAATGCCAGCGGACGCACCGCTTCAACGCCACGAACGTGTTC
Source organism: Mollicutes bacterium (assembly GCA_003553945.1). Taxonomy (GTDB): domain Bacteria; phylum Bacillota_I; class Bacilli_A; order Izemoplasmatales; family Izemoplasmataceae; genus T1SED10-81. The sequence goes on from PWEL01000038.1 coordinate 26,166, forward strand.
GTTTATGCCCGACATCCCATGGCATAACACTTAACGCGAAACGGTCACTCTGACAGGTGCATTGTAACAGTTCAGTGAAAAAATGCAACTACTTGGAAAAATCCACTTCCTCCCGGCCGTGTTTTCTTAAAAATGCATTCGCTTTCGAGAAATGGCCGCACCCGAAGAAGGAATAACGCGCCGAAAGCGGACTCGGATGCGAGGCCTCGAGGATGAGATGCTTATCGCTCCGGATCAGGCGTTTCCTCCTGCGCGCATGATTCCCCCATAACATGAAGACGACGGGCTCGGGGTGCGCATCGACCGCGCGGACCACTTCGTCCGTGAAACGCTCCCAGCCCAGTCTTTGATGGGCGTTCGGCCTGGAATCCTCGACGGTGAGCGTCGTATTGAGCAGAAGCACGCCCTGTCTGGCCCAGCCGCGGAGGTCGCCGTGCGGTTTGGGCGGGACATCGAGATCCCGCTCGAGCTCCTTGTAGATGTTCTTGAGCGAGGGGGGCACGGCCACGTCGGGATTGACCCCGAAGGCAAGTCCCATGGCCTGGCCCTTCTGATGATAGGGGTCCTGGCCGAGGATGACGATCTTCACATCTTGATAGGGCGTAAGCTTTAGCGCTTTGAATATGTCCTTCTTCGGAGGGTATACCTTGCGCTCCTCATAAAGACGGTTGACAGTATCGATAAGGCCTTGAAAGTAATCGCTCTGTTTCATGTCCGATAGGTGGTATCGCCACGTGCTCATATAATCACCTCGTGTGCATTATACCAATGGCCGGACCATCCGAAAACCCCTGAAAAAAAAGACGCACCGCAAGGTGCGCCTTTTGAAAAGCCTGATCAGTTCTCGAGTTCGGCGTGCGCCGCAGCGACGATGGCCACCGGGACGCGGAAGGGGGATGCGGAGACATAGTCGAGGCCGGCGCGATGGAAGAAGTCGATGCTTGAAGGGTCGCCGCCGTGCTCGCCGCAGATGCCGACGATAAGGTCCTCGTTATTGCCTTTACCGCGTTCTGTCGCGATCTTGACGAGCTCGCCGACACCGCGCTGGTCGACGGCCTGGAAGGGGTCGTGGCCCAATATCTTCAGTTTCTCATACTGACCGAGGAACTTGCCGGCGTCATCACGGCTGAAGCCGAATGTCATCTGGGTGAGGTCGTTGGTGCCGTAGCTGAAGAAATCGGCCTCTTTGGCGACTTCATCGGCGACGAGCGCCGCGCGCGGCGTTTCGATCATAGTGCCGATGAGATAGTCGAGTTCAATGCCTTCGGCTTCGATCAGCTCATCCGCAGTCTTCTTGATATAGTCCCTGAGATAGGTGAACTCTCCGAGTGTGGAGATGAGCGGAATCATGATCTCGGGCTTGACAGTGATGCCTTCCTTCTTGACTTCGATGGCGGCCTGGATGATCGCCTTCGCCTGCATCACGCTGATTTCGGGATAGCTGACGGCGAGGCGGCAGCCGCGGTGCCCGAGCATGGGGTTGAATTCATCGAGATTATCGAGGGCGCGGGTGAGGCGCTCCTCGCTGACGCCGAGCTTCTTCGCCGCCTCGGGGACCTCGTCTCGGTCAGGCAGGAATTCGTGGAGCGGCGGGTCGAGGAGACGGATGGTCACGGCTTTATCGTCCATCACGCGGAAGATCTCCTTGAAATCCTTGAGCTGATGGGGCAGGAGTTTTTCGAGGGCCTTCTCGCGTTCTTCCTTGCTTTCGGCGATGATCATCTCGCGGACATTGGTCACACGGTCGCCTTCGAAGAACATATGCTCGGTGCGGGCGAGGCCGATGCCTTCCGCGCCGTATCCGATGGCGACCTTGGAGTCGCGTTCATTGTCGGCGTTCGCCTTGACGCCGAGCGTCTTGACCTCCTTAGCCCATTCAAGGATGGTCTTGAACTCCTCGCTGAGTTCGGGACGCTTGGTGTCGATCTTGCCGGGATAGATCTTTCCACTCGAGCCGTCGATGGAGAAGAACTCGCCTTCTTTATATTGCTTGCCGTTAATGGTCATGACGCCTTCGCTCTCATTGATCTCGACCTCGCCGGCGCCGGAGACACAGCTCTTACCCATGCCGCGAGCGACGACAGCTGCGTGCGAGGTCATGCCGCCGAGCTGCGTGACGAAGCCTTCCGCGGCGATCATGCCTTCGATATCCTCGGGGCTTGTCTCCTTGCGGAAGAGGAGGACTTTCTCGCCCTCATCCTTCTTGGATGCGGCGCGTTCGCTGTCGAAGACGACGCGGCCGGTCGCCGCGCCGGGTGAAGCGGCGAGGCCTTGAGCGACGCTTTCAGCCTTTTCAAGCGCGCTCTCTTCGAACACCGGATGGAGAAGCTGGTCGATGCTGGCGGTGTCGACTTTGAGCAGCGCTTCCTCTTTCGTGATGATATCGTCCCTCTGGAGGTCGACGGCGATCTTCACCGCCGCATGGGCAGTGCGCTTTCCTGTGCGTGTCTGGAGGATGAAGAGGTTGCCGTCCTCGATGGTGAACTCGACATCCTGCATGTCCTTGTAGTGTTCTTCGAGAGTGTTGAGGATGTCGATGAGCTCATCATAGAGCTTCGGCCGCTTGTTGCCAAGCTCCTGCAGGTCCATGGGGGTGCGGACGCCGGCAACGATGTCCTCGCCCTGCGCGTTGAAAAGGAACTCGCCGAAGACCTTGTTCTCGCCGGTCTTGGGGTCGCGGGTGAAGAGCACGCCGGTGCCCGATTCGCCGCCGGTATTGCCGAAGACCATCTCCTGTACATTGACAGCGGTGCCGAGATCATGCGGAATCTTGTTGTGGTCGCGATAGACGCGGGCGCGGGGTGTATCCCAGCTGCTGAAGACCGCTTCGACGGACATGAAGAGCTGTTCGATCGGATCTTGAGGGAAGGGTTCACCGACCTCCTGCTTGTAGATCGACTTGAACTTCTCGACAACATCCTGCCAGTCATCCGCTGTGATATCCACATCGGATGCATAGCCTTTGTCCTTCTTGAGATTGTCGATGACTTCATTGAAATTTTTCATATCGACGCCCAGAACGACCTCTGCGAACATCTGGATGAAACGGCGGTAGGCATCATAGACGAAACGGGGGTTGTCCGTCTTCTTGATCATGCCTTCCACCACGTCGTCGTTCATACCGAGGTTGAGCACGGTATCCATCATGCCCGGCATCGAGATCTTCGCGCCGGAACGCACGGATACGAGCAGGGGGTTCTCCTTGTCGCCGAAAGATTTTCCAGTCCCCTCCTCGAGTTTCTCGACATACGCCTGAATATCCTGGGTGAGCGCGTCGGACATCTTCTCGTTGTTCTCATAGTATTCCGTGCACATCTCCGTTGTAATGGTGAAACCAGCGGGAACCGGAACACCGAGACGCTTCATCTGTGAGAGGTTGGCGCCCTTGCCGCCGAGGAGTTCTTTCATCTCCTGGGTGCCTTCGCCAAACATGTAGATTCGCTTCATATCATTCACCTTTCCGTCCTATATTTTTTCTTTTTTCTTAGTTTGTCCGAGAATCATTATACCATCCAGAGCCCTTGTTTTCAATAAAAACGGTCTTCGCGCACGGCTTGCATAAGGCTTTGAGATGTGATAACGCTTTCAGCCGCCAGAGAAAAACCCTGCGGCGCAGGGTCATTTCTCGAGGGTTATGATGGTGCCGTCTTCATCCGGATGCTCCTTGAGGTACTGGATGATGGCATTGTAGTTGCTGTTCTTGCCGGGCTTGCACAAGGTGACCTTCTTGACCTCGCCGGTGACGATGGCCTCCGCGAACGCCTCGCAGCTCGGATATCCGCAGGCGCCGCAATCGAGATTGGGAAGCCGCTCCTTGACGCCCATGATGCGCGGGTCCTGTTCGACAGCGAGGACTTCAGAGGCGATAGCGAGCCCTAGTCCCAGAAGGCCGCCGAGAAGTGCCAGTGTGAATACTGCAGCCATGTCAATATGCCTCCTCTGCGCTTTCGTCTAAAGATTCGAGTTCCTGCTTGATGCGACATCCATGATTGTCACAGCCCATGCAGGTGTCGCGATCGGGCATCTCATGCGCTTCAAGCGGTACATCCGTCCGCCGGTTGAGAAAATAAGTGGTGAAGAACAACACGACGACGACAGCCAGGGTTATAATCGCAGGCAGCATCAGACGAGTCCCTCCAGTCCCAGGAAGGCGAGCGCCATGATGCCGGCGATCACCAGCGATATGGGGATGCCTTTCCAGGCGGGCGGAACGTCCGCCGCCTCTAGGCGCTCACGGATCGTCGAGAAGGCGAAGATCACCAGGGCGAAACCGAGGGCGGCGCCGAGGGCGCTTACCGTCGCGACGCCGAGTCCCGGGAGAACGCCGTATTCCGTCGCATAGCCCTCCCTGACATTGGTCTCGGCGATGCCGATGATCGCACAGTTGGTCACGATGAGCGGCAGATAGATGCCGAGGCTCTTGTAGAGCTTCTTGCTGATCTTCTTGATGAACATCTCCACAAGCTGCACGAGCGAAGCGATGACCAGGATGAAGGCAATCGTGGAGATATAGGGGATCTCGAAGGGCTCCAGTATGTAGTAATAGATCAGATAGGTCAGAACCGAGCTCACGACCATGACGAACATGACCGCGGCACTCATTCCTACAGCAGTCTCGCTGCGCTTGGAGACGCCCAGGAACGGGCAGATTCCCAAGAACCGCAACAAGACGATATTATTGACGAGCATCGAGGAGACGATCGCTACGAAGAATACAGTCGGACTCATGCACTACCACCTGCGCTTTCCATCGCTTTCTGTTTTTTCTTCTCGGCCTTTTCGCGTTTCTTCTTCTCGACCCAGCGGTCCCAGGCCTCTTTCCTCTTGCGCGATTTATAAAGGCCGATCGCGTTGAACACCGCGAGCCATACACCGATGACGATGAACCCGCCGGCGGGCCCGACGAACACTTCCATGTTCAAGGGGGCGATATCGAAGCCCAGTATCGCGCCTTCGACGGGGAGAGGGATGAAGACGCCGTAAGCGATCGCGCCTGTCGCAAGGAATTCCCGCGTGAGCCCGATCAAGCCGAGGGCAAGGCCGAATCCAACAGCCATGCCCAGGCCGTCTATGGCGCTTCTGCCCACGTTGTTCTCAGAGGCGTAGGCCACCGCGCGGCTCATGATCAGACAGTTGGCCACGATCAAAGGGATGAAGATGCCGAGTGAATCGAAGAGCGCAGGGGCGAACGCCTCCGTCAGCATCTCCACGATCGTGACGAAGGTCGCGATGACAATGATATAGGAGGGGATCATGATCTCCTCAGGAATCAACCGGCGGATCAAAGAGACGACGATGTTGCTGAGGGTGAGCACGAACACAACCAGGACGCCCATTCCGAGGCCCGTCTCCAGACTGCTCGTCACCGCGAGCGCGGGACAAAGGCCGAGCAGGGCGACGAACACGGGGTTCTCCTTGATGATGCCCTTCGTGAACACTGCAAGCAGTCCGGGGTCTTTTTTCGGCTTCGCCATGCTTATTCACCCTCCTCTATGTTCTCGCCGTTATGGGCATAGATGGCTTCGATGATGGTGTTGAGTGCATCCCCGGAATATGTCGCGCTGCTGAAGGCATCGCTGACATCCTCTTCTTCCATCGGGCCTTCCATGCCGCGGTATCTGGCAATCTCTTCCTCGAGAAGGTCGTTCGCGAAATTACTTTCATTAATCTCTTCAATCACGGCGTTGTGGATCAGTCCGTCAAGATCGATGGACACTTTGATGCGGAGGAGGCCTCCGGAATAATCATCCGTCAGATCCGAGGTGTCCATCTCGCCGATATAGACATGGCCGAGCAGTTCATCATCTTCGTCATAATAGGGCTGATAGGATTCTACATAGTCGTTATCGATTGTTTCGACCTCGCCGGTGCGGGTGGCCCAGCGGAAGAATTCACGCAGTTCGCGCTGTTCATCGTCCTCGACACACCGCACGAAGGATTGCTCGAGGAGGTGGGTGATCGAGGAATCATATACGGTGTCGTCATACGCGGCGATATCGATGTCGCCGACATGCTCGCCGGTATAATCACGGTACTTATCAAGCGCATCCATGAGCGTCTCGGACGCCTGGTCCTCGCGGGCGACCACGACATCCTTGAACGTCTCGTCCTCGACAGCGACGACGAGGTCGATAGGATCGTGCCCCTCATCGTCGTATTGCGCCATATAGACGTGGCCCAAAAGATTGCCCTCGATATCGTAGACCGCATCCCTGTACCGGATGCAGCCGAGTGTATAATCGAAGGCCCTCTCGTAATTGTCGGCTTCAGGGTAGACCTTGCGGTAGGCATCGAGCACGCGGTCCGCCTCGGCGTTCGCAGCTGTCAGATTGACAGCCTGCCGGATGCTGTTGTAAGTGATCGTCGCGCCGGTACTGCCGTCGTAGAAATCGACGTCACGGATATCCTGCCCGGCGAAATCCCCTAGATAGTCATCCTCGATGCGCTGCACGTAGTTCGGGGTGTTCGTCGTATGCACGATCCGGACATCGAGAATCTCGAAATTTCCGTCAAAGGCCACGAGCGTCGAAATCTCACCGTGATTGTTCACATCGTCGACGCGGAACACCTGACCGAGCCGGTTTCCGTCCTTATCATAAGCGACGGCGCGCTCATACACATCCTCATCGGCCACACAGAAGAACACGATTTCGCCGATTGTCTCGCGATCGGCGTCATAGCCTTTGACCTCGCGGCGACAATAGACGTCTTGCGGTTCTTCATCGACATCGAATTCCTCGGGCATGTCGAGACCGAATATATCGAAATATGCTTCATGTTCTTCACGGAGACGGTTCGCTTCAATGATATCCTCAGTGAACGAATTCACGCCGACAATCCCGGCGCCGCTCACTGCTCCGATGACGAAGAGAATCAATGCAATCTTGAGTTTAGGCAACATAATATACCCCCACATTCGTGATTACAATCGCCAATACGACGACGATGGAGAATACAAGCACGCTTCGAACTGTGAATCGGCTCTTCGCCCACTTCGCATAATCGAGGGCCGGCACGAACATGTTCATGATCAGGATGGCGAACACCACGCCTTCGGGGAGATTCCCGAACAAGCGGATCAGGAATGTCAGGACACCGAGGCCGAAGGCGAAATAGATGCGGCCCGGCCTGGTGACAGGCGAGGTGATGGGGTCGGTCGCCATGAAGACGGCGCCGAACAAGAGCCCGCCGCCGAGGACATGCACCGCCGGGAACCAGAATCCGAGATCCTGTGTGAACATGACTGTGAGACTGAGCAGGAAAACGGTGCCGATATACGTGATAGGGACGACGATGTCGAACGAACGCCGTGCGGCCAGATAGATGCCGCCGACGAGGATGAGCAGCGCGCTCGTCTCCCCGAGCGACCCCGGCAGACCGATGCCGGAGAATAGCATCCAGTAATCATAGTTATCCACCACGCCGGCATTGAACATCTGCTCGTTCAGCACTGACATGGCTGTCGCGCCGGCGTCGGCGTCGACGAACGCTTCATAGCTCAAGGCGGCGCCGAAGCTCAGCACGACGAAGACACGGGCGAACGCCGCGGGATTGAAGATGTTCTGTCCCATGCCGCCGAAGACGAGCTTCGCGAGCAACGCGCCCACGACACCGCCGACGATGACCTTGGAGAGCGGGATGGTGTCGGGAAGCGTGAGTCCGTAGATAAGCCCGCTCGTGATGATGGTGAAATTGTAGATGGTGAAGCTCCTGTTCGCAAGGCGGAAGGATTTGTTGTCGGATTTCTTCGCCGCCCTGTTCTCTTCTTTCAGGGTTTCCCTGAGCGACGCCATCCGCTGTTCATAATCCTTCATGAAGGCCTCGTAATCCTCCCGTGCTTTCTGGGTCTTCTCCTTCAGGGCCTTCTTCTTTTCCTTCTTCTGCCAGTTGAGCTCGCGGATCTTCTCCTCCGTCTCGCTCTTGGCTTCACGTTTTCGCTCCATGAAGTCCTTGATCTGATAGTAGACATATTCGGTCGCCACCATCGAGAGCACCGCGGCGAGCAGTATCAACAGGGCATCCACGCCGTGTTGATAAATCGCGAACACTATGAGCGGCGTGAGCGCGATGGATACATCGCGCATCATGCGCACGACAGTAGCGTTGGGTCTTCTCAGATGCGGTGCGTTCTTTGTCACGATATTCATATTATCACCTTAGCATTTTCATGGCTTCTCTGACGTAGTCGGTCACATGGATCTTCGAGGTGCAGACATACGCGCACAGGCCGCACTCGATGCACTTGTCGGCTTCGAGGGCGCGGGCGGATTCCTTATCCTCGCGCTTCACTGCGTTCATGATCTGTACCGGCTGGATATCGACGGGGCAGGCGTAGACGCAGCTCGCGCAGCGGACGCATGGCTCCTCTACATAGTCGACGCTTTTGAGCACAAGGATCGACGTCGTCGTCTGTGTGACGACGATGTCGTCGCTCTCGATGCTTTCGCCCATCATCGGGCCGCCGACGATGACTTCGACCTTCTCCTCATCCGTGTAGCCATCGCTCAGTTCGATCAATTCCCGGACGCTCGTCCCCACGCGGGCCCTGATGTCCTGAGGAAAATTGACAGCGTCGCCGTTGACAGTGAGATGCCGCTTGATGATGGGGAGGTTGTGCTTGACGGCCTCATAGACGCTCGCCGTCGTCGACACATTGAAACCGAGGATGCCGTATTCCATCGGCAGCGTCCCGACCGGCACTTTGATGCCGACAGCGTTCTCGAAGGTCATGTTCTCCCAGCCCTGGGGATAGAAATCATCGAGGGTCGCGATCTGGATGTTCCAATCGGAGAATCTTGAGATCTCTCGTTCGAGGACCTCGACGAGCTCCTTCTTGGTCTTCTTGACGGCGATGACGCCGCGGGTCGCATCGACCGCACGCATGAGGTAGGTGAGGCCGCGGAAGATATCCTCGGGCTGGTCCTTGATGAGGCGGTAGTCGCTGCTGAGATACGGCTCGCACTCCACAGCGTTGATGACGACGGTGTGGATGTCCTTGTCCGTGTTCAGCTTGATATAGGAGGGAAAGCCGCTCCCCCCCAGACCGACGAGCCCCTTCTCCTTGATGATCTCCACGAAATCCTCCTGGGTGAACTGTTCGATGACGCTGTCGGGGCGGTCGGTGATGCTTTCATGATAGGTATCCTTGAAATCGTTGCGCACGATCAGGCATTCAACTTCATCGCCGGAGCTATGATACTTGTTCGTCCTGCCCTCTATGACACCGCTGACGGTGGAATAGATGGGCTGTTCAAAGAACTTGCCCTTGCGTCTGCCGAGAATCTCACCCAGCTTGACATGATCGCCAACTTCGACATCGAGCGTATACTCCTTCGCCCTGGCGTTCTGAAGATTGATGTAGATATAATCGGGATCGACATGCCTTAATGTCGGGAGTTCCCTGTCGAGCTGCTTGTAATCCTTGACTCTTCGGGAGTTTGTGATCATTCATATGCACCCTTTGCTATATTTTCAGTCCTCTATAAATGGATTAATCATCTTGTTGATTCGTTTCTGCATCTCATCGAGCATCGCGTCGGCGGATGCTATTGAAGATGCCTTCACATTCAGATAGATCTTGAGTTTCGGTTCCGTACCGCTCGGCCGCAGCACGAACCAGCAATCATCCTCGAAGATGAACTTGACCACATTGGAGGATGGGTAATCGAGCGGTTCGCTTGTGTCCGCTTTCTCCCGGACACCGCGGAGATAATCCTCCTTGACCAGCAGCCTCCTGTCCATGAACGTCTCCGGCTTCCAGCGGCGGAAATGCTCCATGATGGCTTTGATTGTCTCGGCGCCGGCACTACCTTTTAAGACAATGTTCATCAGTTTATCGCGATAGGCGCCGTAGGTCTCATAGAGGCTATTGAGATAATCGACGAGCGTCATGCCTTGCTGCTTGAGCTGATCTGCCATCTCCGCGGCCATGAGCGATGCCTGCACGCCATCCTTGTCGCGGGTGATGTCCGCTAGCACATAGCCGTAGCTCTCCTCATACCCCATGATGAACCGCTTGCCTTCGTCCGGGAGCGCCTTCATGCGCTCGCCGATGAATTTGAAACCTGTGAGGGTCGACTCGACCTCCACGCCATAAGCGCGGGCGATCGCTGCGCCGAACTCGCTGGTGACGACAGTGTTGAAGATAAGGCCGTCATCGGGCAGCGTGCCGGATTGTTGCATGCTGCCGAGTATATAATCGATGAACATCGCCCCGGTCTGGTTGCCGGTGAGGAACACGTATTCCCCTTCGTGTCGGCACATGAGCCCGAGCCGGTCGCTGTCGGGGTCCGTGGCGATCAACAGGTCGGTGTCGTTCTCATGCCCGATTCTTTGCGCTTGTTCAAACGCCTCGGGATGTTCGGGGTTGGGAGAGTTCACCGCCTTGAAATCAGGATCGATGACCATCTGGGACGGAACGGTCCTTACATCATAGCCGCAGCCGGAGAGGACATCGGGGATGATCTCCCGGCTGGTGCCGTGAAGCGGTGTGAACACCGTGCGCAGGCTGCGGGAATAGCCCTCATGGAACTGCAGGGCCTTCACGGCTTCAATGTATCGTCCCTTGACACCTTCGGGATGCTGGATGAAACCTTCCTCTTTAGCTGCATCGGCATCGAGCGATTCGATGGAGAAATAATCCTCGACAGTATTGACTTTCTCGATGACGCGGTCGGCAAGAGCGGGCACGAGCTGACAGCCGTTCTCGTCATACATCTTCACACCGTTATAATTCGGCGGATTGTGCGAAGCGGTCACCATGATGCCTCCGGACGCACGGAGGTCGCGGACCGCGAAAGAAAGGAGCGGTGTCGGTTCGAGACTGTCGAACAGATACGTCCTGATGCCGAGCGCCGCAAGCACACATGCCGCCTCCAAAGCGAATTCATCGCTCTTGTGACGGTTGTCGTGCGCGATGACGACGCCGCGTTCAGCACCCACTTCCCGCAAAAAAAGCCCGTAACCGTAGACGGCTTTCCGGAGCGTGTAGGCATTCAGCCGGTTGGTTCCGACACCGACAATTCCCCGCATGCCGCCGGTACCGAATGACAGTTCCTTGTAAAAGGCGTCTTCTATTTCCTCTTCGCTCATCGATTCGAGTTCGCGACGGCTTTTCTCATCGAGCCTGGAATCCTCCAGCCAGCGTCGATAACGTGCATGCATAGGACCACCTCGCATTTTCCACATTTAGCACCTGTATTATAACTTATCACCCACCACTTTTCAACATAACGGATAATTTCGATGCATTTTATAATATAGAATAGAAAAGCCTTCTTCCAAATAAAAAACCCTGCGGCTTCTGATGAACCGCAGGGGGAATGCATCTACTCGATGAAATCGTCGCCTTCCTTCCAGTTGCAGGGGACGCGTTTCCCCTCGGCTTCCATCTGAAAGACGCTGAGTGTTCTCAATACTTCATCGACGTTGCGACCGCCTTCGCCGTGATTGACGTGCGCGGCCTTGAGGGTGCCGCCGGGCGCGATGATGAACGTCCCGCGCCATGCGATGCCGCGGTCCTCATCCAGCACGCCGTAGGCCTCGCTGACGGTGTGCGTGTTGTCACTGGCATGGATATGGTTCAATCTTCCGAGTGCTTCATTCTGCCAGGCGAGATGCGCATGGGTCGAATCCGTCGACACGGCGACGAGCGTCGCACCCTTTGCTTCAAAGGAAGCAGTCAGCTCGTTGAAGCGACGGATCTCCGTGGGGCAGACATAGCTGAAATCGAGCGGGTAGAAATAGAGCACAACCCATCTACCATCATTCAATAGTTCATCGAGCGTCACCGTAGAGAGCCGTTGATGCCCTTCGCCTTCGGGCATGACGGCTTCCATCTCGAAGCGCGGTGCCTGCTTGCCGACTTTCGCCGCGGTGACATAGAAATCATTATCGTATTTCATGACGGGCCTCCTAGTGTTTTTCTGCTCTTAGCATACGCAATGATGTTTGGATATTCAAATGATATGCGCTATGTTGTTCTTTTCAGCTTCCAGATGTCATCGACATAATTCTCGATCGTACGGTCGCTCGAGAAGTATCCGCTCTTCGCGATATTCACCAGACAGGTCTTGGCGAAACCTCTTTTGTCCTTGAAGCGTTCATTCAGCCTCTCCTGCGCGTCGGAATAGGCGCGGAGGTCCTTAAGCACGAAGAAACGGTCCTCGTTCAAAAGATTGTCCTTGATCTCGGCGAACTCATCGCGTCTGACGTGGGCGAAGAATCCGTCCGTGAGCTGGTCGACGACCTGTCTGATCTCGGGGTCGTTCTCATAGATCTCCCCGGGGTCGTAGGTACCGGCTTCATAAAGGGCGGTGACTTCATCGCTGTTCATGCCGAAGATCTCGATATGGTCTTCACCGACACGCTCGGCGATCTCCACGTTCGCCCCGTCAAGTGTGCCGAGGGTGATCGAGCCGTTCATCATGAACTTCATGTTGCCGGTGCCGCTCGCCTCTTTCGTAGCGGTGGAGATCTGCTCGCTCACATCACATGCGGGCATGATGCGTTCAGCGTAGGTGACATTGTAGTTCTCGACGAATACGACCTTGAGAAAGTCCTTGGTGTCCGGGTCGTTGTTGACGATGTCTCCGATGGTGTTGATGAGCTTGATGACCTTCTTGGCGAAATGATAGGAAGCCGCCGCTTTCGCACCGAAGATGAAACTCCTCGGGACGAAACGGTTTCGGAAGGCGACATCCGTCTTGAGGCGATGATGAAGCATCATGATATGGAGCGCGTTCATGAGCTGGCGCTTGTATTCGTGCATGCGCTTCACCTGGACATCGAAGACGCTGTCGACATCGAGTCGGACGCCCTGCTCGCGCTCGATATGGTCGGCTAGGGCCTGTTTCTTCTCGCGCTTGATCGCGAGGAACCTATCCTGCACGTCAGAATCGTCGGCGGCGTCGAGAAGCGGTTCAAGGGACAAGGTCTGCTCCCACTCCGGCGCATGTTCGCTGATGAGGGCGGCGAGGTCCGGGTTGATGTGCTTAAGGAAACGCCGGTGCGTGATGCCGTTGGTCTTGCTGTTGAATTTGTCAGGGTACAGCGCGTGGAACTTCTTCATCTCGATGGTGGTCAATATCTTCGTATGCAGCTCCGCAACACCGTTCACACTGAATGAGCCGACGATGGCGAGATGCGCCATGCGGACTTCCCCGGCGGCGATGATGGCGAGTTCACCGATTGCTTCCTCGCTCTTGCCGTGTGTGTCGAGCAGTTCACCGCAGAAACGCTTGTTGATCTCCTCGATGATCTGATAGACCCTCGGAATCGTCGGCTGCAGAAGACTCACAGGCCATTTCTCGAGCGCCTCGGCGAGGATGGTGTGGTTGGTATAGGCACAGGTCGATTGGGTGATCGACCACGCCTCGTCCCATTCAAGGCCGTAATCATCGAGCAGCACGCGCATCAGCTCGGGGATGATGAGCGCGGGATGGGTGTCGTTGATCTGAAAGACATGATAATCGGAGAAATTCTCGAACGTTCCATGCCTTTCATAGTGGTTCCGCGTGATATCGCGGACACCGGCCGCACTGAAGAAATACTGCTGCTTGATGCGGAGGATCTTGCCCTCGCGTGTCGTATCGTCAGGATAGAGGAAACCGCTGATCTGACGAATCTCCTCGTTATAGTCGAAAGGATGGATGTCATCGGGATAATAGTCCGTGGGCTCGGCATTCCAGAGCCTGAGCGTATTGACCACGCCGTTCGCCTCACCCGGGATCGGCATGTCGTAGGGGACGGCGCGTATCGTCTCTTCAGGGGTGTAGTGCGCATCGCCAGCTTCGAAGGAGACAGTGCCGCCGAAGGGGATGTCGATCGCTTCCTCCTCGCGCCGGACCTCCCAGGGATACGGATTCTTCAGCCAGTCATCCGGCACTTCGCGCTGATAGCCGTGGCGCAGCGTCTGTTCGAAAAAGCCGTAGCGGTAGCGGATCCCGAAGGCGTGCCCCTTGTAGCCGAGCGAGGCGATCGAATCCAGAAAGCAGGCCGCCAGCCGGCCGAGACCGCCGTTACCAAGACCCGCATCGACCTCCTGGTGCTCGATGGCATCGAGGTCGAGCCCGATGGAATCGAAGGCGCGCTCGACAGTGTCCCGGATGCCGAGATGATAGAGATGATTCGTGATCAAGCGCCCCAGCAGGAACTCCATGGAGAAATAGTGCAGTTCCTTCTGCTCGCCGTCGCTTTGTTCGAGCCAGTCCTCGCTGATGCGTTCGAAGACCATCTGTGCGAGCGCCTGATAATGCTCCCTTTCGCTCGCCGATTCAATATCGGTCGCGAACTGGGTGCGCAGACGCTGTTTGAATTGTTCCAGGAATTGTTGTTCATTGTCGAATAAGTTCATCATATCACTCCCTCTTGTACCTTAAACCATGCTCTGATAAATCTCAAGCATCTTCTGCGCTTGTCTTTCTATGCTGAAATCGGCGCGCATGCCTGCATCCATGATGCGGCGCCATTCATCCTTGTGCTCATGAAATACCTTATAGGCGTCATCGATGCGTGCGGCGAGCGCCTCGGCGTCGTAATTGAAGAATGTGAAACCTGTTCCATACCTGGTGATGGGGTCGTAGTCGACGATGCTGTCGGCGAGACCGCCCGTCTTGCGGGCGATCGGCGGAGTGCCATAGCGCATAGCGATCATCTGCGAGAGCCCGCAGGGTTCGACCCGCGAAGGCATGAGGAACGCATCGGCGCCGGCGTAGATGTGCGCCGGATTAGCGGCATCGAAGCCGATATTGAGGCGCACCCTTCCAGGATGGGCCTTCTCGAGCTCCCTGAGACTTTCGATGTATCTATCCTCCCCGCTCCCGAGCAGTACGAACTGCAGGGCCTTATACCTCTCAAGCATGGTCGAGAGCGCCGGAATCAGTATCGGGAAACCTTTCTGTTCTGTGATCCGGCTTACCATGCCGAGCGTGAATTTCTCCACGCCGAGGGAGAGTTGCATCTTCTCCTGCAGGTGAAGCTTGTTCTCGCTCTTCTTGCCGATCGACTGGCGGTCGTAGGGAGAGAACACATTGGGGTCGTTCACGGGACTGTATTTCTTCGGAAGGCCGTTCAATACGCCGTGGAAATCCCGTTCGCGCTTGAGCAGCAGGGGCGTGAGACTGCCCCCGTAATAATCGTAGCGGAGCTCATCGCGATACGTCTCCGACACCGTCGATAGCTTCGAGGCTTCACTGATGCCCGTCTCGAGGAAATTCACCGTGGGGATCAAGGCGTTCGGGCGCGATTCATGCAGCAGGGATGCATCGCACTGTCCCTGATAATCGATGTTGTGGATGGTGAGCAATGTGGGAATCCTGTCCTCGCTCTTCTGCATCAGCCCCGGAAGCAACCCGGTGTGCCAGTCATTGAGGTGCAGAAGGTCGAAAGGTCCTATGTGCTTGAAGGATTGATATACCGCGTAGTTGAAGAAGGCGAAACGCAGACAGTCGTCTTCATAGCCGTAGGTCTCCTCCCTCTCGAAGAAGGGAAAATATTCGATGAAATAATAGCGCACCTTTTCACGGAGCAGGGTGTAGATGCGGATCTTCCGCGGCTCGCCGCCGAAATCGAACGTCTCGCTCGCCACGTACTGATAGGTCTCCGCATAATTGTCCTTGATGGATTTATAGAGGGGGATGACGACATTCGTGTCCACGCCCTTCTTGCTCAAGGCACGGGAGAGCCCCTCGATGACATCGGCGAGACCGCCCGTCTTGACATAGGGGTTCGCCTCGCTGGCGACGATCAGAACACGAAGGTCGCTCTGGTCGGTGATGATCTGGCCCTTTTCCGTGACATAAGGGCTGTCGATCGTGCCCTCGACGATTGTATCGGCCTTGACCACGGTATCCTTGTCGAGGATGACATGGTCGAGGACGGCCCCCCGTTCGACGACCGCATTGTTCATCACAAAGCTGTTTTTGACATGCGCCCCTTCCTTGATGATGACGTCGCGTCCGATGATGCTTTTCTCGATATGGCCGCGGATATAGGAACCGCTCGATACCATGCTGTTCGTCACTGTCGAGGCGTCACTGTACCGCGCCGGCGGCGCCGTCTTCTCCTTGGAGACGATCGGACGGTCGTTTCGGAAGATAGTGCTGCCGATCTCAAAGGCGAGCATGTCGAGATTGGCCCTGAGATAAACGGAGGGTTCATCGATCAACCGCGTGTACCCTTCATGCGTGATGGTGTTGACCCGGACCTTAGGCGAACGCCAGACAAGGTCGTTCATGGTCTTATAGGGCAGCGCGTCGTAATCGAGGATGTATTTCAACAAAAGGTCCTTCGACAGGATGAACGTCTTCAAACGGCTGTAGGGGGTCATTACCTCGCTGATATCCGCTTGCGAGGCGACATGGGCATCCAGCATCGCTTGAAAGTCGACGTTCCAGACCAGTGACGCTTGTGTGATGAGCACGTACTTCTGCGTGCTGCGGCGGAAATATTCTATATGTTCATGCATGCGCTGAAACGTCAGCATGTCCCCCAGCGGCAACATCATGTTCTTCGGCGGCAGGATGAATAGCCCGTCGCGGCGACGGTCGAGATGCCAGCGCTTGCCGCTGCCGATATGATCCTGCAGCGAGCGGTAGTTTCCGGAAGGGAAGATCGCCACATTCGTCACATGCGCATGCTTCAAGTTCGAAAGCGTGAAATCGATGAGGCGGAACTTACCAGCGAAGGGGAGCGCACCGGGCATGCGGTGCAGGGTGAGCTTTTCAAAATTGTCACGGCTCGAGGCGTCGACCACGGCGAAGAGATCACGCATCGCCATCACCCCCCAGTTTCCAGAGACGGTCGTTATCGATGACTTCGACCTCATCGTAGACAAGCTCCGTCCCGGGCATGACGAGGGTGTCCTCGAGTATCATCGCATTTTTCAGCACCGCGCCTTCACCGATGGTCGCCCCCTGAAACAGCACGGAATTCTCCACATGGGCGCCGTCCTTGACCACGACGCCATTGGAGAGAATGCTCCGGCGGATCTTGCCGCTCACGAGGCACCCATCGCCGATGAGCACATCCGCGAGCGGTTCCTTCGTCGTGATGTGATGCGGCGGGAGGTCGCTTGAGCGGGTATAGACGGGAAGCTCCTTGTAATCGTGGAGCTTGAGGAGCTCGGGATGGTCGATGAGGTCCATGTTCGCTTCAAAGAGGCTTTCAATAGTGCCAACGTCCCGGAAATAGCCGTCGAAATGATAGGCATTGATCGTATATCCTTCATCAAGGGCCCTGGGGATGATATCCTTTCCGAAATCGAAGCCCTCCTCCAAGGAGTCGGTGAGAATGCGCTTGAGCGCCTCGGTGTTGAATACATACACCCCCATCGAGGCGTAGTGGCCTTCCGGCTTCTTCGGCTTCTCCTCGAAGTCACGGACGCGATTGTCATCGTCGACATTGAGCACCCCGTATCTCGAGAGCGAGTCATGCGGGGAGAAGGCGGAGATCGTGAAATCCGCACCGCTCTCGGCGTGGACGTCGATCAGATGGTTGTAGTCCATCTTGTAGATATGGTCGCCCGAGAGGATGAGCACATACTCGGGATCATGACTGCGGATGAAGCGCATGTGCTGCCGGATGGCATGCGCCGTGCCTTTCTGCCAGACATCCCCTTCGTAGCTCGTATAAGGCGTGAGGAAATGGATGCCACCGTCCGGGAGGTCGAGGTCCCACGTGCTGCCGTGTTCGATATAGTCCATGAGGCTGTGGGGTTCGTACTGTGTGATGACGCCGACAGTATCGATGGCGGCGTTGGTGAGGTTGCTGAGGACAAAATCTATGAGCTTGTACTTCCCACCGAAGGAGACGGCGGGCTTCGCCATCCGTCTCGTGATGGGCTGAAGCCTGGTGCCGCGTCCTCCTACAAGCACCATGGCGATCGCTTTTGCCTTCACACTACCCCTCCCATTTCAGAATGGAGATTGAAAGCGGCGCCAGCAGGACCCTGATGTGCTGGTCCCTGCCGTGCATCGGCTCGTCGATGCTTTCACGCGGAGCGCCGTTGAACAGGTTGGAACCGGCGTAGACATTCTTGTCGCTATTGACGATCTCGTGATAAGTGCCCTTCCGGGGGACGCCGAGGGGAAAATCATGACGGGGCGTCGGCGTGAGATTCAGAACCACGACAAGCATCTCCTCCCGCCCCCTGCTGTAGCGGACGAAGCTGATGACACTCTCGTCCGCGTTGTCGGCGTCGATCCATTCAAACCCTTCGGGGACGTGATCGGCTTCATGAAGCGCCTTTTCCGCATGCATCACGCGGTTCATATCACGGGTGAAGCGTCTCGCACTGTCATGGACGGGATAGGAAAGCAGCTGCCAGTCGAGCTCATCGGCATCGTTCCATTCATTCATCTGGGCGAACTCGCTCCCCATGAAGAGCAGGGGCTTGCCGGGATGAGTGAACAGATAGCCGATGAGGGCGCGGTAATTGGCGAACTTCTGCCAGTAGTCCCCGGGCATCTTGTCGACGAGGCTCCCCTTCCCATGGACGACTTCGTCGTGGGAGAAGGGCAGGATGAAATTCTCCGTGAAGGCATACATCAGGGAGAAAGTCAGATTGCTGTGGTGGTGCTTGCGATATATGGGATCCTTCTGAAAATACTTGAGCGTATCGTTCATCCAGCCCATGTTCCATTTGTAATTGAAACCGAGGCCGCCGTGTTCGATAGGATGGGTGACCTTCGGGAAGGCGCTCGAATCCTCCGCGGCGAGAATGGCGCCGTCGCATTCGGCGAACACGGCCTTCGAGAGCGCACGCAAAAAAGCGAGCGCGCCTTCGTTCACACCACGGTCGCTCTCGCCCATGTAATAGACGATATTGGAGACGGCATCGATTCTGAAACCGTCGATATGATACTTGCGCATGAAGAAAAGGGCGTTGGAGATGAGGAAACTCCGTGTCTCGCCTTTCCCGAGGTCGAGGTTCGCAGTCCCCCACACAGGGTTCTCCCGGATCGAATCATCGTCGTATTCATAGAGGAATGACCCGTCGAAACGGTAAAGGCCGTGGGCGTCCTTGCATATATGGCCCGGCACCCAGTCCACGATCACCCCGATACCGGCCTGATGCGCGGCATCGACGAAGTAAGCGAAATCCTCCGGGGAGCCGTAGCGGGAAGTCACACTGTAATACCCCGTCCCCTGATACCCCCAGGAGCCGTCGAAAGGATGCTCGATGATCGGCATCAATTCGATATGCGAAAACCCTAGCGAGGCCACATAGGGTATCAAATGCCCGGCGAGTTCACGGTAGCTGTGAAATCCGCCGTCCGGTTTCCGCATCCAGCTTCCGAGATGCACTTCGTATATGGAGACAGGCTTGTCGTACGGAGCGCTTTCGCGGAGCCGGCGCATGTAGGAACCATCGCCCCAGGAGAAATCCAGCCGTGCCACCCGAGAGACCGTATCAGGCCGATTGGCGCTATAGAAAGCGAAAGGGTCGCTTTTATAGAGACGTTCCCCCTGTTTCGACAGAATGGCGTATTTATAACGCTCTCCTGTCAAGTCTCCTTCAAGAGATGTCTCGAACACGCCGGCGTCATCGACCTTCTCCATCGGATGCGCACCGAGGGCATAGTCGTTGAAAGACCCGACAAGGTCGATTGATTCCGCATTCGGCGCGTAGACACGGAAGCGCGTCTTCATACCCTCGTTTGAATCCATCACATGGGCGCCGAAATGTTCATAGGCGGTATAGAGCGTCCCCTTGTGCAGATGGTACATGACATCCGATAAACTCATGACATTCTCTCCTCATTCAAGATGCTTTTTAATCATTTCATAGGAGAAGCCTTCGCGGAGAAGCTTCGCGATCATGCGCCTTTTCTCTGCCGCGTCGCGCGTATCGTACTTCTCAGCGAGCTTTTCCATGCGCCCTTGCAGAAGGGCATCCTCATCCAGTTGCTCGCCGAGGGCGGCGATCTTTTGCTCGAGGTCCCGCTCGAAGACCTCGCGGTCGAAGCCCTTTCGCATGCAGCGCTGCATGGCTTTCTCCTTGAGCTTCCTCGCCGGAAGGCGTTCCTGATGCTGCGCGAGGACCTCATCGATCAGCGTCGATGCCTTCCTGCGCTGGATGTTGTCCGTGTAGGCCTCGAGCGCGAGGCGGACATCATCCGGGGCGAATCCCTCCTGCACGAGCTCCCTCTCAAGGAGCCGGGGGCCCTTCTCACTGTATTGCACGGCCTCATCGACGGTGCGCTCGAGGATGCGCGCATCGTCGATATAGCCGTAGTGCTTCAGATAATCCAGAACCCACTCGAGCACCTGGGCCCCGGCATCCGGAGCAAGAGCGCTACGCAGTTTCTTTTCTGAATAGGGACGTCTGGAAAGGCGCTCGAAGGCATTGTCGAGTGTCCGGTAGTAAAGGTCGTCCTCCTTGATGCGTTCGAGATGCCCCGCCTCTATCGTGTCCGCATTCAAAAGCCGATGACGTGCGACGGTGTCACGATGTAGCCTGACGTCCACCGTCTTCGCTTCCTGTGCCAGGGAAAGCGTGAAATATCTCCCTTTCGCGGTGACATCCTTGATCCGGTGACTCACTCGAGAAGATACTCCTTCGCCGCCTGGAACTGCTTGTCGTTCTCTATATCGCGCCGATACTCCAACAAGGCGTCGGAAAGCGCGGCGGCGGTCTCCTCATCGACCTCACCGGTCGCTTCAAGGCCTTCTTCTGCCTGGAACGCCTCCACGGCCGAGACCGTCTCCTCATCATAATAGCCGTCGGTGCGCATCTCATACCCGAGCGCGCTCAGGATATTCTGCACATTCGCCACCGCTTCCGATACGGTATCGTAGACAAGGGGTTCGTCAATATAGACATTGTAGGCAAAGAAATGGTCACTCTGTTCAACTTCGACGGTCGGTGTGACATAAGGGTCGTCACCTTGGATGTTGTCGATCCAGCGGCCCTCAGGGGTAAGCCAGCGGCCGGAGGTCACTGAGAGCTGGCTTTCCGAAGACAGGCTCGCGAGCGACTGCATGGTCCCCTTGCCGAAACTCGGCGTGCCGTAGACGTCATAGCCTGCGTTCTCTTTCATCGCCACCGCGAAGATCTCCGCCGCACTTGCGCTCTGGCTGTTCATGAGCGTGACAATCTCGTAAGGACGCGCTTCATCGCCGGTGGCGTCGTAATCCATGCTGATCGTTTCGCCCCCTATTTGCTGCTCGATGGTGAACATCGGCTGATCGGAAGCGGGGATGAATAGGTCGATCACATCACGCGCCGCATCCAGATAGCCACCGCTGTTGTCGCGGACATCGACGATGAGACTGTCGATGCCGCTCGCTTCCAGATCATCGAGGGCCTCCTCAGTGAGTCCGGCGGTCTCGGGGCCGAAGGCGTTGATCTCGAGGTAACCGATGACCTCGTCGTCTATTTCAAAGACCTCATGGGTCACCGTGGGGTTGTCTATCCGCTCTCTCGACATGGTGAAATAGAGCGTATCCTCGACATTCGGACGATCTACGCCGAGTTCAACCTCCGTGCCGACCTCGCCGAGTATGGCGTCGACAGTCTCGAAATAGGTCTTATGCTCTTTATCGACACCGTCAACGTGTGTCACCACATCGCCGGGGATCAGACCGGCCGCTTCAGCCGGTGAATCCGGGAACACTTCGATGATGACGACACGTTCATCGACGTTCTGCACTGTGATACCGACGCCGACGAACTCCTCCCCGAGGCCCTCATCGAACTGCCGGCGCTCCTCCTCGCTCATATAACGCGAATAGGGGTCTCCGTCGATGCCGTCGAAGATGCCGTATATCGCAGCCTCGTAGAGCGCCTCTTCGTCGAGGTCCTCATAATGCGTATCGATAACTGTGTCGATGACCTCCTGCAGATATTCAGCATTATAATCCGCGGGGTCGGGGTCGGTGTTGCCGTTGCCTAGGTCTATGTCGAAATCGCATGCGGCCAGAGCAAGCACAAGTGCGAAAACAGAGACAAGCAGTAGTCTGCGGAACAGTTTCATGATCAATCATCCTCCCAACGGGTAGTGAAATCTCCTTGTATTTCGGTCGCCGGCGAGGCGAAGACGAACGCCTCGGGATCGACCTCCGCAATGACATTGCGGACCTTGTAATATTCCTCACGGGTGATCACACTCACGAGCATGGTCTTGTCCTTGAGCGTATAGCCGCCGCGCGTGGGCACAAGGCTCACGCCGCGTTCGAGTGTGTCGTAGATGAGCTGTTTCATCTCCCGGGGCTTGTCGGTGATGATGTGCACCGCCTTGAGCGTATTCGAACCGACAACCACATAATCCGCCATGCGGCCGCTGATGGCCATGACCAGCAGGGCATAGAGGCCCGGGGTGATGCCACGGTCGGTGTAGAACGCGATGATTCCTGAAAGGATGATCGCGCCGTCGACGATATATAATGAATAGCTGAGCGGGAGCTTGAAGATCCTGTGCAGTATCTTGATCGGGATGTCCGTCCCGCCGCTCGTGCCGCCGTACTTGATGACGAAACCGAAGCCGATACCGAGGAAGGACGCGCCGAACGCCGCATAAAGCAGCGGCTCGTCGGCCATCCTGAGCCGCTCCGGGAACAGTTCCTCGAAAACGAACAGGATTGCGGGGAACATGAGGGACCCATAAAGGCTGCGCCAGAACGCTTTGAAACCGAGTGCGAGCCAACCTAACCCCAGCATGAGGGCGTTGAGAATGAACGTCACCAAAGAGACGCGGACTTCTAGAAGCTCATGGAACAACACACCGACGCCGCTCACGCCGCCGATGACCCAGGAGGCGGGCATGATGAAGAAATAGAGCCCCATGACCATGAGCGTTATGCCGAAGGTGATCATCGTGTAACGGTGAAAGAACCCGAGCTTCTTAAGCATCCTTTCCATCGCTTGCCTTCTCCTTCGATACCTGCTTGAGATACGACATGATGAAATCATCGATGTCGCCGTCGAGGACCTTCTCGACCTGCGAGGTCTCCTTCTCGGTCCGGTGGTCCTTCACCATGGTGTAGGGATGCATGACATAGGAGCGGATCTGGGATCCGAAGGCATTGCTCATATCCTCGCCGCGCAGACGTTCGATCTCTTCTGAACGCTTCTTTTGCTCGAGCTGATGAAGCTTCGCGCGGAGAATCTTCATCGCCTGCTCGCGGTTCTTGATCTGCGAGCGCTCGTTCTGACAGCTCACCGTAATCTCCGTCGGCAGGTGCGTGATGCGCACCGCGGATTCGGTCGTGTTCACGCTCTGGCCGCCGGCGCCGCTTGAACGGTACGTGTCGACGCGGAGGTCCTCGTCCTTGATATCGACCTCGACATTGTCATCGATATAGGGAATCACACTGACGCCCGCAAAACTCGTGTGGCGGCGCTTCGAAGCGTCAAAGGGGGAGATCCTCACCAGGCGGTGCACACCGTGCTCCGCCTTGAACTTGCCGTAGGCATGGTCGCCGTCGACGGTGAACGTAGCGTTTTTAAGCCCCGCTTCGCTTCCGGGGAGATAGTCGTTCACCTCGAGGGAATACCCCTGGCTTTCCGCATAACGGGTATACATCCTGTAAAGCATCATCGCCCAGTCGTGGGACTCCGTGCCGCCGGCCCCCGGATGAATCTCGATGATGGCGGGGCTGTCGTCGTAGGATTCGGAAAGATACAGAAGTGTCTCGAGCTTGTCGAACTGCGCCTTCAAGGCGTCGACGTCCTCCTCGGCGCTGTCGACCTCCTCGCCCATCTCCAGCAGTTCAATGGCGACGGAGAGGTTGTCCATGCCTTCTTTCAAATCTTTATAGGCTTTATAGCGCTTTTTGAGACGGTTCAGCTTCTGAACAGTCTTCTGCGCTTCATCGTGGTTGTCCCAGAAATCGTTGCGGTAGGTCTTTTGTTCGATGGTGTCGATCGTCTCCTTGAGGGAATCGACATCGAGCAGCTGCTCGATGTCCTTGATCCGGTCCTCAAGAGCGCTATGTTTCTGCTTGAGTTCATAGAGTTCCATGGAATCACCTTCTTAAGCGCCGTGGCAGTGTTTGTACTTCTTGCCGCTGCCACAGGGGCAGGGTTCGTTGCGACCGACTTTCTTCCGGCGCACGGGTTTTTTCTTCTGCTGTTCTTCCTTGCCGGAGCTGGTCTTGGTCGGTTTCGCAACCTGGACCCGCTCGGTGTTGTCGCGGACTTTGGCCTTGAGGAGATAGCGGGTCACATCGCGTTCGATGGCCGCGATCATGTCCTCGAACATCTCGTACCCGATCTCCTGATATTCGCGCAGCGGGTTCTGCTGACCGTACTGCCTGAGACCGATGCTCTGTCTGAGGTCGCTCATCTGATCGATATGCTGGATCCAGTGGGTATCGACCACGCGGAGCACAACGGCCTTGAGGAAATCGTTGAACTTCTCACGCCCGAAGCGCTCTTCCTTCTCGGTGAAATCCGCTTCAAGCAGTTGCTCGAGATACTGATAGGCCTCATCGGGGTCGGTCGAGAGTTTCTCCCTCTCCACCTTGTCCTGGGCGAAGAGCCTACCGTTCAGGGCGTCATAGAGCGAGTCCCTGTCGACGGTTTCATCCTTCTTCTCTTCATCCGTGTGTTCCGAGACAAGACGGTCGAGATGGCGTTTTGCAAGCGGCTTGATCATATCGATGATGTCGTCGTTGAGCAGGATGTCGCGCCGCTGGCCGTAGATGGTCTCGCGCTGCTGGCGGAGCACCTCGTCGTATTGAAGGATGGTCTTGCGCCGGTCGTAGTTGTTGCCTTCAATCTGGCGCTGGGCCTTCTTGATGAAGCGGGAGAATATCTTATAGTCGACCGGCCGGTCGTCGTCTTCGCCACGTCGCTTGCTTAAGGATTCGAGCTGCTTCTGGAAGCGTTCGCCGCCGAAACGACGGACAAGGTCATCCTCACCCGAGAGGAAGAATTTCGAATAGCCGGGGTCGCCCTGGCGTCCGCTTCTTCCGCGGAGCTGATCATCGATGCGGCGCGCCTCATGGCGCTCGGTGCCGATCACGGCGAGACCGCCGAGTTCCTTGACGCCCGGGCCGAGCTTGATGTCTGTACCGCGGCCGGCCATGTTGGTGGCGATGGTCACGGCGCCCTTCTGTCCGGCGTTCTCTATGATCTGTGCCTCGCGTTCGTGATTCTTCGCGTTCAACACCTCGTGCTGGACGCCGCGGCGCTTGAGGAGTTTGCTCAGGCGCTCGCTGCTCTCGACGGAGATCGTGCCGACAAGCACGGGCTGACCTTTCTTGTTGCGCATTTCGATCTCATCAGCGAGCGCTTTATATTTCGCCTTCATGGAAGGATAGATGACATCGTTGGCGTCATGACGGATCATGGGCTCGTTCGTCGGAATCTGGATGACGAGCATGTTGTAGATGTTGCGGAACTCCTCCTCCTCTGTCTTGGCGGTGCCTGTCATGCCTGAGAGCTTCTCGTACATGCGGAAGAAGTTCTGGAAGGTGATGGAGGCCAGGGTGCTGGATTCCTTCTTGATCTCGACGCCCTCTTTGGCTTCGAGCGCCTGATGCAGTCCCTGGGAGAACTGTCGTCCGGGCATGAGGCGCCCGGTGAACTGGTCGACCAGCACGACCTGCCCATCCTTGACGACATAGTCCACGTCGCTTTCCATCGTATAGTTGGCCTTGATGGCATTGTTGATGTGGTGCAAAAGCGTCACATGCTCGAGGTCGTAGAGATTCTCGATGCCGAAATAGCGTTCGGCCTTGGAGACGCCTGAATCCGTGAGGGTCACGTGGCGGGCCTTGATATCGATCTCGTAATCATCTTCATCGAGGCTTCTCGCGAACGCATTCGCCTGCTTATAGAGATTGGCGGTCTTCTTCGCACCGCCAGAGATGATGAGCGGGGTCCGCGCCTCGTCGATGAGAATGGAGTCGACCTCGTCGATGATGGCGTAATGCAGTTCTCGCTGCACCATCTGATCCTTATAGATCGCCATGTGGTCGCGCAGATAATCAAAGCCGAGTTCGTTGTTCGTCGAATAGAGCACATCCGACTTGTAGGCTTCCTTCTTTTCCTCGTGGGTGAGGTCGCGGTGATTGAGTCCGACGCTCATACCGAGGAATCGGAAAATATCCCCGATCTCACCTTCGGCCTCACGGCGGGCGAGATAGTCATTGACCGTCACGATGTGTACGCCGCGGCCCGTGAGCGCGTTCAGGTAGGCGGGCATCACGGCGGTGAGTGTCTTACCTTCACCGGTCTTCATCTCGGCAATGTTGGTTTCATGGATGACGCGGGCGCCCATGATCTGGACTTTGAAGGGGGTCATCCCCGTGACGCGCGTCGATGCCTCGCGGACGATCGCATAGACCTCTTCCTGAAGGTCATCAAGCGTCTCGCCCTCGGCGAGGCGCTTCTTGAACTTTTCCGTCTGATTCTTGAGCGCTTCATCGCTCATGTCCTTATATTCATCGGCAAGCGCCATGACCCGCTCGGCGAATTTACGGAGCGGTTTTTGTTGACGGCGGCTGGGGTCGAAGAATTTTTTCAGCATATTCTCACCTCGTCTGTAATCATACACATGTTATCACAAAAGGCCGTGGATAAAAAGCGCAGGGCGCACACCATGCAAAAAAATGCGCGATGTCGCCACCGCGCATCCTGAAGGCCTATTCCGTCTCGATGACGGCGTAATCTCCGTCATGTCTCAGATAAAGCACATGGATATTCTCCGTCTCATCATCGCGATAGATGTAGAAATCATGTCCTAGCATCTCCATGGCGGTGATCGCTTCATCGGTGCTCATCTGTTCTATCTTGTGTTTCTTCCGCTTGACAGGGCGTCCGACGAGCTCCCTTTCGAGGGCCTCGAGGTCGACATCGTCATCGAAGAGGTCCTTGACGCCTTCGCGTTTCCTCAGACTGCGGTTGATCTTCGTCTTGTGCTTCCTGATCTGCCTTTCGAGTTTATCAATGGCCAGGTCGATGCCGGCGTACATGTCTTCCTCTTTGACCTCCGCTCTCATGGTGAAGTACTTGGTGGGGATGGTGATTTCCACTCGGTGATGGTCGCTGTGGGTGGCGCAGAGCACGACAGCGTCGAGTTCTTCCCGGAAATAGCGCTCGACTTTCAAGAGCTTGTCCTTGGCGTAGTTCTCGATGGCTTCTGTCACTTCAAATCCGTCTTTTCCGCGTACTTCGACGTTCATTCTATCAACTCCTTCGTGGAATGGTATTTATATTATAACATACTATGAAAAAATGACGTGTGAAAAACGATGTTATTCATCGAGAGCCTCGAGCAGAATCTCTATCTGATCCAGCGTAAGCGCGCGGTCGGAGAAGAGCACACAGGGCGAGAAGGCCAGAAAGAATACCTTCAGGACCTCCGGAGATTCATCGTCATAATAGAAAAACGGCGCATCATTGGATGCTTCAAGCAGCCGCACGAGAAGGAGGGGATGCATCCCTTCCTCGTAGGTCAGCGTGACGACCTCCTTAAGACTCGTCGGCAGGACGGAGACCATCAGGCGCTTGTCTGACGCTTCTTTGCATTCAATGCAGAGTATGGACATGCGGAAGAGATTCGCGAATGACACATCCGGTGTGAACGCCGTGCCGCAGAATCTGCAGATCGCCATAAAAAACCACCCGTGCGTATGATACGCGCGGGTGGTGCTTCCTGCTTCAGTATTCTTTTGCTTCGACCTCGCCGTCGAGGAGAGCCTTCATGTTGAAGGCGAGGGCTTCGAGTTCGTTCTCGCCGGGATAGATGCTGATGTCGCCGAGATGGTCGATCATCTCTATGAGCGGCTGGATGATGTCCTGATTATAGGCCAGGCCGCCGGTGAGGATGATCGCGTCCACCTGGGAGGCGGCGACGGCGTAAAGCCCGCCGATCTCCTTGGCGATCTGATAGACCATGGCCCGGATGACTTCCGAGGCTTCGACGCGACCCTCGCTGATCATATCGGAGACCTGTTCCGCATCCTTTGTATTCAAGTAGCTGAACATGCCGCCGTAGCTCCGGATCAGTTTCTTGAACTCCTCCTGGGTATGGCCGGCGAACGCCATGTCGATGACGCTCGAGACAGGTAGACCGCCCGAACGTTCCGGACTCATCGGACCATCCCCATCGAGGGCGTTGTTCACATCGACCACGCGCCCCTGCTTATGATAGCCCACGCTGATACCGCCACCGAGATGCGCGACGATAAGGTGCAGATCTTCATAGGGGACGCCGCGTTTCTCGCTATAATCGCGGGCGACCGCCTTTTGATTGAGCGCATGGAAGAGACTGCGTCTGGTGATGCCGTTCAATCCTGAAAACTTCGCGACGTCGTCCATCTCGTCGACGACGACAGGGTCGGCGATATAGGCATCCTTGCCGACCTCGCTTGCCAGCGCCTCGGCGAGGAGCCCTCCGAGATTCGATGCGTGTTCGCCGTGCGTGTTGTTTTTGAGCGCCTCGATCATCGCATCGTTCACACGGTATATCCCGCTCTTGAGAGGACGGAGAAGGCCTCCTCTTCCGATGAAGCCCTCTATGGAGGAGAGTGGGATCTCATTATCCTTCAGAAACGCTTCGATGAGCTGCTTGCGCATCGGCAGCTGATCGACGAGCGATTCATACTGCAGCATCTCTGAGCCGTCGTGACGGATGGTCGTCTTCGCATACGGACGTTGTTCCTTGAAGAACACCACCTGGTCGAACACCGCGATCTTGGTGCTCGTCGACCCGGGGTTGATTGTTAGAATGCGCACGGCTTCATCTCCTTTCAGCCTAAGCGCTCACAGCGTCCATACCGGCTTCGAGCGCCTTCCTATTGAGCGCTACAAGGGCTTCCTTTCTGCCGGTGAAAAGCTCGTCGAAGACCTTGAAGATCGCTTCCTTGTCGAAGAGGTCTGTCACAGCGATGTAAGCGCCGAGCATGACCATGTTCGCGACTTTGAGGTTGCCGATGTCGAGCGCGATCTTGTTCGCATCGACCGGGTAGAGGTCGACATCATCGCGGATGCCGTCCTGTTCGACGAGGCTGCTGTTGATGAAGAGGGAGCCTCCGCTCTTGAGCTTGTTCTCGAACTTGGCGAGCGACGGATGATTCATCACGACAAGGGAGTCCGGTTCGCTCACGACAGGTGAGTTGATGCGTTCATCGGATATCGTCACCTGGCAGTTCGCAGTCCCGCCCCTGGTCTCGGGTCCGTAGGAGGGAATCCATACAGTGTTCCTATCTTCGTGCGTCGCCGCATAGGAGAGGATCTGACCCATCAGCATGACGCCCTGTCCGCCGAAGCCGGCGACAATCAATTTTTCCTCAAGCATCGTCATCCTCCTTCGTCATATCTTTGTAGACACCGAGGGGATAATAGGGGATCATGTTCTCGACCGCCCAGTCGAGTGAATCCTTCGGCTCCATGCCCCAGTTGATCGGGCAGGTGGAGATGAATTCGATCAAAGTGAAACCTTGTTTCCCACTCTGGATGTCGAAGGCTTTCTGAAGCGCCTTCTTGGCCTTCCTGACATGCTTGGGGTCATGCACGCTCACGCGTTCGAGATACGTAGCGCCGGGCACATTGGAAAGCAGCTCGCAGACTCTGAGGGGTTCACCGGCCTGCGCTTTTTCACGTCCGTGCGGAGAGGTGGTGGTCTGCTGGCCGAGCAGCGTCGTCGGCGCCATCTGGCCGCCGGTCATGCCATAGATCGCGTTGTTGACGAAGATTATGGTGATGTTCTCGCCGCGGTGCGCAGCGTGGACGGCCTCGGCGAGACCTATGGATGCGAGGTCGCCATCGCCCTGATAGGTGAACACAGTGCTTTCGGGGCGGACCCGCTTGATACCGGTCGCAACCGCCGGGGCGCGGCCGTGGGCCGCCTGATGCATATCGCAGTCGAAGTATTCGTAGGCCATGACGCTGCAGCCGACGCTCGCGACACCTACCGAACTCTCGATGAGGCCCCTCTCTTTCAGCACCTCGCCGACGAGATTGTGGATGATGCCGTGGGTGCAGCCGGGACAATAGTGGTATTCCCTTTCGGTGAGACCCGCCTGCGGTCTGTAGACAGTCTTCGTATTCATTATGCATCCTCCTTGAGCGCGGCGCGCACATGCTCGACAATCTCTTCGGGCTCGGGGACGACGCCGCCGGTGCGGCCGAAGAAATCGAGCTTGTAACGTCCGTTGTTGATGATCTGTACGTCCTGATGCATCTGTCCGAGACTCATCTCAAGCGTGATCAGGCTATGCGTGCGCTCCGGCAATGCCTCGAACGCCTTCTTTGGGAACGGGAACAAGGAGATCGGACGGATCATGCCGACCTTCACGCCTTCCTCCCTGAGCATTTGCACGGCATTGCGCGCGACACGCGCCATCGTTCCGTAAGCGACAAAAACGATATCCGCATCCTCTGTCTCGATCATCTCGTAGCGCTGTTCCTTTTCGCGCATTTCATCGTATTTGCCCTTGAGTTTCAGATTATGCTCTTCTAGCTTATAGGGGTCGAGATAGAGCGACGCGATCCGGTTGCGGTATCCGCGTTCCCCGTAACCACCGTCCGCGGCCCATTCCTTCTTGCCGGCCGCCTGCGTCTTCTCAGTCTCTTCAAGGGTGATCGGCTCCATCATCTGTCCGAGCAGCCCATCGACCGCGACCATGACGGGATTGCGGTAATGATCGGCGAGCGGAAAGCTCTCCTTGATGAGGTCGACCGCCTCCTGCAGGTTTTCGGGGGCGAAGGAAAGCACCTTGTAGTCGCCGTTGCCGCCGCCGCGCGTGATCTGGTTGTAGTCGGACTGGCTGGGCTGGATGCCGCCGAGCCCCGGTCCGCCGCGCATGACGTTGATGATGACGCAGGGGATCTCGCTCCCGGCGAGATAGCTTATGCCCTCTTGCTTCAGGGCGATGCCCGGACTAGAAGAGGATGTCAGAACTCTCGCGCCGGCGCCGCCGGCGCCGTAGACCATGTTGATGGCCGCGACTTCGCTCTCGGCCTGCACGAAGACACGGTCGTTCGCGGGCATGTGATGGGAGAGATATTCGGGCAGCTCGTTCTGCGGCGTGATAGGGTAGCCGAAGAACGCATCGGCACCACCTTTGATCGCTGCGAGCGCCATCGCTTCATTGCCTTTCATCAATACCTTGCTCACTTTGACCCCTCCTTCACGAACCGCTCCACGGTGATCACGTTATCCGGGCACATCATCGCGCAGAACGAGCAGGCGATGCATTGTTCCGGATCCGTCACATAGAGCGGTGTGTAGCCTTTTTTGTTGGTCTTGCTCCGGTCGAGGTCGAGGATGTCGACCGGACACGGATGAATGCAAAGACCGCAGCCCTTACATCTGTCCTCATCGATGATAATCCTTCCTTTTGCCATAGTAGCCTCCTATAACCACGTTTTGGCAAGGTAGCGCCTTAGGGGCCTCACAGTGCCGGAGAAATCGCTCTCCTTCACATCCACATTTTCAGGATGGAACGTGTAGACGATGGGGATGTCTGTTTCGGCAGAGACCTCCCTCAGGATGCTCTCACCTTGCTGGATGGTTGATGCGTCGGTTTCACGCATGAGATTGGAATTGTTTACAAGTCCGCTCACTCTCAGCTGGGCGGCGCCCTCGAGCGTCTGTATGAGTGATACGATCTTTTCGGTGGTGCTTGTCTCCGGACGGAATACGTTGATGACAACGAAGAAATCAAGGGGCGTCTCGGCGTCGATCAGACTGCTGAACTGTCTCATGAGTTTCGCCCCGGCCTTTGTGCCGGCGAGGTCGTAGACAGCGCGGAGCGATGTGTCGATGAATGGGCGCCTGCTACCGGCGCTGATATACGGCAGGTCGCTCCCTGAAGATCTCGGCAGCGATGACTCGATGAGATCGACACCGTGTCGCGTCAATAAATCGTGGACACTACGGGAGCGGAAATAGGGATTGACGACATCAAGGTCGATGAGGGCATCGAGCTTGAAATCGATTGCGAGATTTACGGCGATCTCCGTCTTTCCCGCTCCGTAGTGTCCACTGATTACAGTCAGTCGCTTCATCAACGGTTGATGGTGTTGGACTGGATCCTGCCGATCTCCTCGATGCGGTTGCGGGCGAAGATCTTCGCCGCTTCCTGGGTATGCGTATCGTTATCGCGGGCCACTTTATAGATATCGAGGATCCTGTCGTGGATGCTTTCTATCTCGTTGAAGGCTTTCTCCCGGTTGTAGCCTTCCGGATGAAGCTCGTGAGAGACGTTGATCAGACCGCCGGCGTTGATGACGAAATCGGGCGCATAGAGGATGCCTTTGTCCTTGAGGGCCTGGCCGTGCTTCTCTTCATCTTCGAGTACGTTATTGGCAGTACCGGCGACGATCGGGGCCTTCAGACACTCGACTGTCTCGTCGTTGATGACAGCGCCCAGCGCACAGGGGGCGAAGACATCGACGTCGAGCTCGCAGATGCTTTCAGGCTTGACGAATTCAACGCTGGGATACTTGTCATTGATCTTTTCAATATGCTTTTCATTGATCTCGGTGAAATAGATCTTCTCGGCGCCCGCCTCGAGCAGATAGCCGATAAGATAGTCCCCGGTCTGTCCGGCGCCCTGTACGGCATAGGAGTATTTGCTGATGTCATTGTCGCCGTATTTCTCCTTGAGGGATGCGCGGATGCCGTGGAAGGCTCCCCAGGCCGTAGCCGGAGAGGGATTGCCGCTTTTTTCCGGAATGGCGACGACGTGGTCGGTCTCCATGTTGATGTACTTCATCGCCTTCACATCGGTATTGACATCGGGCGCGGTGATATAACGTCCGCCGAGTGTCTGGACATACCGTCCGAACGCCCTGAAATATGCTTCGGACTTGACTTTTTCAGGATCGCCGATCAGCACTGACTTGCCGCCGCCGAGATTGAGACCGGCGCATGCGGCCTTGTACGTCATGCCGCGGGCGAGACGAAGCACATCGAGCGTCGCTTCTTCCTCGTCATCATAGTTCCAGAGCCTCGTGCCACCCAGGGACGGACCCAGGGTCGTGTTGTGGATGCACGTGATGCCTTTGAGACCCGTGCTCTCGTCATGGAAGAACACAAGTTGCTCGTATCCGTGCTTCTCCATGTACTCGAATTTTTTCATTAAAAAAGCCTCCCTTTAGAGAATTAGTGCACAAAATTTAAACGCTATGAAAGCGTTTTTACAATGTGATTATATCATGCCGCGCCCTTTCTTGCAATCCCAAAAAAGTCCTCCCGCTACTTCTGAAAAGGGCATCACTAAAAAATAAGCCCTCGGCTGAGGGCTTATTGAGCGACGACATTGACGAGTTTATTGGGAACGACAATGACTTTCTGGATGTCCTTTCCTTCGGTGAAACGTTGTATGCGGTCATTGTCGAGGGCTATTCGCTCGAGTGTCTCCTTATCGGTGTCCTTCGCGACTTCCGTCTTCGCACGCACTTTTCCGTTGACGCTCAGGACGACTGTGACTTTCTCGGCTTCAAGCTTCTTTTCATCCGCTTCGGGGAAGGGGGCGAAGACGAGGGAGTCGTTTCCGAGACGTTCATTGAGTTCTTCAGCCATATGCGGCGCGAACGGGTTCAAGAGTCTCAGAAGGGTCTCGAAGGCGGATACGCTGATCGCTTCACGCTTCGAGGCTTCATTGACGAATGTCATGAGCTTCGAGACCGCAGTGTTGAACTTGACGGCTTCTATGTCCTCATCGACACCGGCGATGGTGCGATGGAGTTCGGCGGTGAGGGCATCGTCATCCTCGACGTCACCGACCTTCTCATAGAGGCGCCATACCTTGTCGAGGAACCGTCGCGCCCCCTTGACGCCGCTTTCGCTCCAGGGGGTGGACTGTTCATAGTCGCCGATGAACATGATATAGACGCGCAGCGTGTCGGCGCCGTAGGTCTCGATGACATCGACGGGGTCGACGACATTGCCTTTCGACTTGCTCATCTTGTTGCCGTCGGGGCCGAGGATGAGCCCTTGCGCGGTACGCTTCCTGAAGGGTTCCTTCGTCGGCACCACACCGATATCGTAGAGGAACTGATGCCAGAACCTCGCATAGATGACGTGGCGCGTCACATGCTCCATGCCGCCGTTATACCAATCGACATTGAGCCAGTATTCCAGCTTGGGGTAATTCGCGAGCACCCTGTCATTATCGGGGTCGATATAGCGGAGGAAATACCAGCTGCTCCCCGCCCACTGGGGCATGGTGTCCGTCTCGCGCTCGGCCGGGCCGCCGCAGGAAGGACAGGTCGTATGGACGAATTCCTCCACCGAGGCGAGAGGACTCTCGCCGTCCTCGCTCGGCGCTACCTCGTCGACCTCCGGCAGGCTGACGGGCAGGTCGTCTTCGGGCACGGGGACCATGCCGCACTGCGGGCAATGGATGATGGGGATGGGCTCGCCCCAGTAGCGCTGGCGGTTGAAGGCCCAGTCCTTCATCTTATAGTTGACGGCGCGTTCGCCGAGACCATCCGCCTCCAGACGGTCGTTCATCGTCTCGATCGCGTCGGCGACATCCAGTCCATTGATGAAATCGCTGTTGACGAGCGTGCCTTCCTCGACGTCCGTGTACGCCTCCCGCTCGATGTCACCGCCCTTGATGACCTCCACGACGGGGAGGTCGTGCTCGTGGGCGAAGGCGTAATCCCTATCATCATGTGCGGGGACTGCCATGATCGCGCCGGTGCCGTAGTCCATCATGACATAATCCGCCACGAACACAGGAATCCTATCCTTTGTAAAGGGATGCACGGCTTCGAGACCTTCCACCTTGACGCCGCTTTTGTCCTTCGAGAGCTCCTTGCGTTCGAACTCCGTCTTCTCCTTCGCTTTTCGCTGATAACTTTCGATGGCCGCCTTGTTCTCGATCTTCTCCGACTCCCTGCTGAGGATCGGGTGCTCGGGGGCGATGACCATGAAGGTCGCCCCGAACAGGGTGTCGGGCCGTGTGGTGAACACCTTGAGCTGTTCGTCCGAATCCGCGATGGGGAAATAGATGTGCGCCCCTTCGCTCTTGCCGATCCAGTTGCGCTGTTCGCGCTTGATGCGCGGCAGGGTCTCGAGCGATTCAAGGCCTTCGAGGAGTCTCTCGGCGTATCTGGTGATGCGCAGGAACCAGACGTCCTTCTCCTTCTGGACGACCGTGCTGCCGCAGCGGTCGCATTCACCGCCCTGGGATTCCTCGTTCGAGAGGACGACCTTGCAGGAAGGACAGAAGTTCACATTCGTCGTGCTCCTATAGGCGAGGTCATGCTTGAAAAGCTGCAGAAAGATCCACTGCGTCCACTTGTAATAGTCAGGGTCCGTCGTATCGACGAGGCGGGAGAAATCGAAACTGTATCCCATCCGCTTGAGCTGTCCGGTGAAGATACTGATGTTCTCGTCGGTGATCTTCCTGGGATGGACGCCTTTCTCCATCGCATAGTTCTCCGTCGGCAGCCCGAACGCATCGAAGCCGATGGGGAAGAGGACGTTATAACCCTCCATACGACGTTTCCTGGAGACAACCTCCAGGCTCGTGTAGGCACGTATGTGCCCCACGTGCATGCCGGTGCCCGAGGGATAGGGAAACTCGACAAGGGAATAGTATTTCGGCTTCTCGCCGAAATCCTCCGCTTTGAACGCATCAGTCGCGAACCAGCGCTCCTGCCACTTTTCTTCAATCTCCTTGTGATTGTACATCGTCTCACTCCTTCTGAATAAAAAACACCCTATTCGCAAAGGGCGAACAGGGCCGCGGTACCACCTTTTTATCCACTCTCTCCCTTAACGCGGGGCACGGCCGGGCATTTCCTCCCGGCTGCTAGGCGGACGAGTTCACCCGTGGCGTTCCCGGTTCACAGCGACCACCGGGTCTCTTTGAAACGGCCGTGCAGGCTACTGCTTCCGCATCCAGGCAGTTGTAAAGACATATTAGCACATTTCTCGCAACGTGACAAGGTCACTTGCGGGTCTTCTTCAAAAGTTCATAACCGAGCTTGCTGGTCTGGCGGAACGCGATGAAGAGCAGCACCAGAAACAGGATGATGGAGAACTGCATGATGTCGTAGAACTGATTGAAGATCAGCACCGCGAACAAAAGCGTCGACGCGTAGGTGATCATCGTGAACATCTGCCTGAACGGCACCCCCGGAATCCGGAAACCGATCAGATAGCTGTTGAGGAGCACAAAGATGAGGAATATGACAACCCCCGAGAAGAACGACCCGATGATCTGAGGGGCACCCCAAAGCAGACGGTAATCGACGAGCATGCTGTCGATGCTTCCAAAGAGCGCGCTGAAAAGCGCCTCTTCCTCCTCCTCGGTCTCGGGATTCAACGTCACATCATGCATGGAGTCTTCCAGTTCCTCTATATCCACCGCATGGACAGGGTCCCCGAACGCCGTCGGGACGAAGAAATGGACCGCTTCATCGTGAATGACCACATGCGCCGTGTACCCTCCGTAAGCTTCCGTGTCGAGTGTATCATGGGAATCGACGGAGAACTGGACACCTCCGTGGGTGAACAGCGCATCACGCGTCGGCGCGGCGCAGAACAGTCTGGCGTTGACGATATCGCAGTCCTCTTCGGGCGGTGTGTAGGCTTCACGGATCTCCCGCTGCTGTGAAAAGGACAGACCGTCGTAGGTGACGACATCGGCGAATGCCGGAAGCGCGAAAAGCGCAGCGAAAAAAAGTATATAGAGAAAGACATAGAACAGGCTGTCTTTCCGGTATTGTATGAGATTGCCCGGCGCGACAATCGAATCTCTGAACCTGTCGAACATGCGCATCCCTCATTTGAAATGTCATGGTTATTGTAACACATTCACCCCTTCCCCGCTAAAAATTATGTTAAAATTAGGGAGGAAAGGATGAGAGCCATGTTCACGCATCGCGAAAAGCGTTATCGGACGCTCAGCGACACCATGAAGAATCGTTTCGGGAAGAAAGTGTTCAAGGTCCCGCTGAACGGTGGGTTCACCTGCCCGAACAAGGACGGCACGAAGGGCGAAGGCGGCTGTATCTACTGCTCCCCTTCGGGGAGCGGCGACTTCAACGCCGACTACCGCCTGCCGCTTGAAAAACAGTATGAGACAGTCAAAAAGAAACTCCTGAAGAAATGGCCCGACGCCTACACCATGCCCTACTTTCAAGCCAATACCAATACCTACAAGCCTGTCGGCGCATTGCGGAAGCTCTTCGAAGAAGCGCTGACGCTCGATGAGAACATCGTCGGACTGAGCGTCGCCACCCGTTGCGACGCCCTTTCCGAAGAGAAGATCGACCTGCTCGACGAACTCAATGACCGCACCTATATCCAGCTTGAACTCGGTCTTCAGACGGTGAATCCCCGCACGGCCGCCCTCATCAATCGCGGGCATGATTTGAAATGCTTCGATGACGCTGTCGGGAAGCTCAGGAAAAGGGGCATCGACGTCGTCGTCCACATCATCAACGGCCTGCCCTTCGAGAATGAGGACGACATGCTCAGGACCATAGAGCACCTCAACTCCCTCGACATCCAGGGCCTCAAGATCCACATGCTCCATGTCATGAAACACACACCGCTTGAAGATATGTACCAAGAAGGCATCTTCAAGCTTCTCACACGAGCGGAATATGTCGACATCACCGTCAAACAGATCGAAAGACTAAACCCGGACGTCGTCCTGCACCGCCTGACGGGGGATGCACCGAAAGAGACACTGATCGCTCCCGCCTGGACGGCGAAGAAATTCGTGGTGATGAACGAAATCGACAAGCTGCTGAGAAAAAAGGACACCTATCAGGGCATCTATCACGGATAAGCGCCGCATTCACGCGGCGCTTTTTTCATGGGCGCGATAGGCGCTTTGAAAGAACGCTTCAAGTGCGCGCATGCTCTTATCGAGCCTGAAATGCGCGCTGTATTCGATATAGCGCTTCGAGAGTTCCTCTCTCAGCGCTTCATCCTTCAGAAGCCTTCGCATCTTCCTTTCAAGGTCGGCGGGATCACCGGCCTTGAAGCGGTTGACGGCGTCGATGGCGAACTGGTTCGTCGCGCTTTTGGGACTGTCGGAAATGATGGGGACGAGCCCGCATGCGAACGCTTCGATGCAGGCGATCGCCTCGATCTCCACATCGGAGGCATGCACATAGAGGTCGGCGTAGTTCATCACGTCGATGAGGTCACTCTGTTCGAAGAAAGCGAATTCCACGGGGTTCGTGAGCTTCCGGGCTTTCTTCCTGAGTCTCTTTTCCCAAGGGCCCGACCCCGCTAGTATCAGTTGGATATCCGCCTCGAGGGGCGATTGGGCGATGGCGTCGATCAACACATCCTGCCTTTTCTCCCTCGAGAGGCGTCCTACCATGAGGATGATATGCTTCCCCTTATGACGCGGGGGTCTCTCGACATCCATCGGCCGGAACCTTTCACCCACACCGTTGCTGATGACGCGGGTATGCGCCGTATAACGGCGATGCATGAGCTGCTTCTCGATCATCCTGCTCGGACAGTGCACATACTCAAAACGGTTATAGAATCTGCGGAAACAGGCATATAGAATCTCATTGAGCGGCGAGAGCCGCGCGAGGAGAAGCGTCGAGGTGATGTTCTCGGGCTGCAGATGAAACGCCGCAGTCGTCGCCACCCCCATCGCCTCCGCGATGCGCCTGGCCTTCCGCTCGAGCGAAAAAGGGAGGAAGCAATGCACCAGGTCCGCGCTCGCAATCGCCTCTTCAAGCAGATTCTCATCGTTTTTCGCCAGATACATCCCCTGCGCACCTGTCAGCCGAAAAAGGACAGGGTATCGCTTGATGCCCATCTCGTAGACGCCTTGTTCCTCATCCCCCATGCCGGTGAGGACCTCCACCGTATGGCCCATCTCTCGAAGCGCTTTAGCGGAACGCCGCGCAGTCATTGTCGTGCCATTGCGCGAACGGGCGAACTGATCGATGACAAACAGTATTCTCATGGGCTCTCCTCCGGAACCACCATGTCGGGGAACGCTTCCTTCAAGCGGTCCCTCGTGTAATGTTCATCGAGGAACTCCCCGTACGGTGTGAGGGGATCCACCCCTTCTTCTCGCAGATTCTGCCGGATCAAGGCGGTATAGGAGAGGAACATGTTCAACAGGATGAACACGCCCAGCCCCCCGATCAAGAGAGCGCCGATTCTCGGCGGAATGCGCTCAATGATGTCAGAAAGCGGCGGATAGACGCCGCGCACCATGAAGAGCGCCAACACCCCCCAGAAAAGACTGTAGGGAACCGTCGTCCGCCCGTTGATATTCAGAAGCCGCCCTTCATAATCCCAGGAGACACGACCGGTGAAGAACTCCTGGCCAAGATTGGCGGCGTACTCGAACGCACCCCCGAGAAGCGCCCCTGCAAGCAACGCGACATACCATCTCCTGAAAGGTTTGAGCGCATAGAGCATGAGGACATAGCCCGCCCCATAGAGCGGATTGAACGGACCATACAGGACACCGCTACGGTTCTCGTAGTACCCTTCCCGCACGAGATGGAGCACTTCCTCATAGACCGTGCCGACAAGCGACCCGACGAGGAATACAGCGACGACCTTATAGAAAGAGAGCCCTTCAGCGAAAAGACCCTTCCCCTTGTTCATGGGCGACCTCCTTTGAAAAGATGGTCTGTGGATTCCAGAAAGAATGTCACCGCAAGCAAATCCGCGGCCCCTCCGGGGGATACGCCCTGTCGCTTCAGGTCCGCTTGCACCGCATCGAGCGTGCCGGAGTCCTCCTCCGCTTCGCGCAGTGAACGCCTGATCGCTTGCAGGGAATAGGACCTGCCATGAAGGGTCGTATCTTCGGCGCGCGCCGCGATCGCCACGAGCTTCTTTAGTTTCGACGCGCGATGGGGATACCAGGAAAAGATGCTGGGGAATCCTTCTGCGGCCTCGCCCCTGATGCCTTTCACGCCTTCTTTCCTGTAAAGCCGCTCGCCGCGCGTAGAAGGCTCGCCGGATGTATCAAAATCACTCCGCATATAGCCGCGCGCCGTCTGCATGATGGCTTCGAGCATATCATTGAACGCATGCCCCCTTAGAAGGGCCCGCTTGTAAAAGGGGAGCATCAGACCGAAAATATAATTCGCTCCCTTGTGCGTATTCACGGCGACATCCCTCTGAAGCGCCGCCTCCCCACGGCGGCCTATTTTCCTCAATACATGCAGGGAGGCGTCGGCATAGGCGCTGAAGAACGGCGCAAGCACCTCGAACGCACTCAGGAAATGGGAAAGGTTCATATCCGCATGGCGCCCTGTGTCCTTCGGGCTCACAAGCGCGAACGAGGGATACATGAACACCTCCTTGCGAAGCGCCTGCACCGCTTCCCGTGCAAGGGCGCTGCTTGTGTAGCGTTCAATGTCGCCGCGTCTTTTCTCAAGCAGCTGCGCCAACCTGTGACGGCCGGTGCGGGCACATACGCGCGCATCGTCATGACAGACCCAGCACCGGCGCGGTGAGAAGCCCAGCGTGGATCTTGTGATCCTTCCGGAGGCGAAACAGTCGATATCCACATAGGCACCGAGGGCATGGTGGGTCTCCAAAAAGACAGCGATACGCTTCATATCGCCCGGGTCGCCGTTTACGGCATAGAGTATGTAATCACCATCGGCCGAGGCGTGGAAGGAGGAATGCTTGATGGGAAGAAGCTGCGTGATGTATCCGGAAAAGAGGTTGAGAAGGAAGCTGCTCAAGGCATCGTTCTTCGCCTCTCCCGGCATATTCGCCTTCAAGAGAAGGACAGGGAGGGAGGAATACGATTCGAAGCGGGCCGCTCTCTCGCTTCGGGCGGCGAGCATCTCAGTGGCGTGCGTCATGTGACTTGAGGGCCTCGACCGCCCGCCGGCCGCTCTCGCTCTTCAGATAACGATACGTCGCCTCGGGCACATATTTCCTGACAGCCTCGACACCGTTCTTCTTGAGCAGTTTCCGGACAGTCGAGGCGCTTATGGGTGTCGCTTCAAGCGTCTTGCGCTCGATGATTCTAAGCTTAGAACCGAGATAATGCTTCATGGTGGCGTTATACGTCTTCGTCATGGGACTGTAGGGCTCCTCCCCCACATAACGTACGTTGATATTGAAGATATCCATGTAGTGCTGTTTGAATGTCAGCACATCGATGACGGCGTGGTCCTTTTGAATGTTCTTCTCTTGTTTGGAGAAATACTTGGGGAATGTCGCGAAAGAGATG
Organism: Mollicutes bacterium; assembly: GCA_003553945.1. Classification (GTDB taxonomy): domain Bacteria; phylum Bacillota_I; class Bacilli_A; order Izemoplasmatales; family Izemoplasmataceae; genus T1SED10-81. Next base: position 67,269 of record PWEL01000038.1, read on the forward strand.
AGATAGTCCCCGCTCGGAAGCACGGTGACACCCTCCCTGTCGGCAAGCGCCTTTTCGATGATCGCGAAACGCTCTTCAAAGGGGAAGAACGAACGGTCCTCGCTGACGACGAAGACCAGAAGTTCGCCGCAATCCTCGAGCGCGGTGTCGATCAGATGAAGGTGCCCCTTGGTCAAGGGGTTCGCGTTGATCACGACACTGCCCTTCGCACGCCGGCTCACTCCGTATTCATCACGCATCGAGACGAGCGTCGCGCGAATGTCTCCGCCGCGTTCGAGGAAGGACATGTTCATCGACTCGACAATCGAGGTGAACCCGAGATGCTTGAACAGGTCGACATGCTCGGGGAGCGTGTAGACGAAAAGGTGCCGTACGCCCTTTTCGTGCAGCCGCTTGATGAGCGCACTCATCAGCGGATTGAGATATCCCCTGCCCTGATAGGCGGGATGAACGGCGACGCTCTTGATGATATTCGCAGCCGAGGAGGCCGTCGCGATAAGCGCATCATCCTCGTACAGCGCGAGCGTGATGTCGATATCGTCTTCATACGTAAGATGGAATCTTTTCAGAAACCTCCGTATCTCCTGCTTTTCCTCCTCCAGTACAACATCCTTGATATCCATGCTTCAAACCACCTTTTTATGGATCGTATCCAGCCGTCCGCCTGAACGGCTCTCGACAATGCCTATGACGTCACCTTTCTTTACGGCAGCCGGTCGTTTCGTGTAATGATGCGCGAGCGCCTGCATCTCTTCGATGCTCATGATCGGTAAAGACGTCTTCTCGAGTGAGCGAATCAGATCCCTCCGGGCGGGATTGACAGCGATGCCCCGTTCGCTCACGACGCAGTCCACATGCGCGCCGGGCGTCGTGATGGTCTGCACGCGGTCCTGGATCAAAGGCGTGCGTGCCTTGATGAGCGGTGCGACGACAATCGTAAGACGGCTGTCCTCGGCGGTGTCGGAATGACCGCCGCTGCCGCCGATGAGATTCAAGTACGAATCGCTCGTCACATTGACGTTGAAATCCAGGTCTACCTCGCTCGCCCCGAGAAGCACGATGTCGAGGTCGCCTATGACGCGTGAGGCGTTACTGGGATTGGCGTAGTCGCTCGCACTGATGGGGATGTGCGCTTCGTTCTGTTTCAAGCTCGCAATCGCCCGTTTATCGAAGCACTGCACATCGTAGAGTCTGCCGACGAGACCTTCTTCAAGCGCCTCGACATGTCCCGCGGTGATGCCGCCGGAATAGAACGACGCTTTCAGACCGTGCGTCTTGAGATAATCGTTGAACATCGCCGTCACGGCGAGGGAGACGCCGCCGGCGCCGCTTTGGAAAGAGACGCCCTCCTGTATTGCATCGAGCGCCTTGAGAAGGCGCATCGCCTCCCGGGCGATCTTCAGTTTGATCGGGTCGCTGCTTATGGCGAGGGTGCCGCTTTCGATACCGGAAGTATCACCGATCGAATCGACCTTGAGGACATGGTCGATATGCCGGCCTTCGATCTGCACATGTTCTATTGTGGTCAGGGTGTCGGTCACGAGCACTTTCACCGCCGCGTGCTGTGCATCCTCGATGGCATATCCGAGGCTTCCGCAGGGGTTCTTCCCTTCGACGCCGCTCGCATTATACGATTCATCGACGGCGGGCGCGGCGATAAAGGCGATGTCGATGGGACTCCCGCCCTCGATGATGCTGCGGGCGCGGCCGCCGTGCGTCTGCATGGTGAGGCTGCCTTCGAGCCCTTCTTTTGAAAGATGATCGGCGACAGGGCCGCTCACATAATTGGTCGTGATATCGGTGACGCATCCGCTCTTCAGCGCTTTTACGACCTGCTTGTGCACCGGAAAGAGGGCCGACGCCTTGAGATGCAGATGCTTGTATCCGCGGTCCATGATGGCCTTGAGGACCGGATTCAACACATCATCACCGTTGCGCAGATGATGATGGAAGGAGATGCGCATGCCGTCTTCAAGCGGAAGGGCGTCTAGGAGTCTCTCGAGGTCCTTCTCAACCATCCTCCCCCACCTCCATGCCGTAACGTTTCGCTTTATCGAGAAGCTTCCTCGCTTTTTCGATGACGGGCTTGTCCACCATCTCGCCATCGAGCGAGAACCGCGTGGTCTGTTCACTCTCATATTTCTTGATGATGCGGAGCGCTTTATAAAGCGCGTCAGGGGAAGGCGACATCGCTTCGTTGATCGATGGCACTTGATTGGGGTGGATGGCGCATTTTCCGTCAAAGCCGAGCGCGGCCGTCCTCTTGATATCATGCTCGAGGCCTTCCTTCACTCTCGGCCAGGGGGTGTCGATCGACCGTATATCCGCCGCCCTAGCGGCATAGTGGAGCTTGTTCCTGGGGAAGAGGAGCGCGTCGCCGTCTTCACTGAAGGTACCGCCTGTTTCATTGAGCAAATCCACGGCGCCGAGGATGAGGCCGTCGACCATCTTATCTTCGGCAATCACATCGAGTTCGAAGAAGGCTTTCGGAGTCTCGATGAGCGCAAGCACCCTGAAACGTCTTTTCAAGCGCTTGAACAAGGTGGTGAGATTCCCGATAGCGGCGCTTCTGGCCTTGGGGAGCACGATGTTCACATCATATGGCGCTATAGTGCGCAAATCCTTTTCAAGGTCATCGTCGCTGTTCACACGCACATAGAGCTCGACCCCTTCTGGACGGTGTTCGTCTAAAAAGCGCGCGAGCAATGCGCGCGCTTCATCTTTTTCATGGGATGAGACTGCATCTTCGAGGTCGAAGATCAGCGCGTCGGCTTCAAAGACATCGGCGTTTTGAAGCATGCGGGGGACATTGGCGGGGATGAAAAGATACGACCTAGCCATCATCATTCTCCTCATAACGTGCAAGCGCGGCTTCAAGACGCGCCTTGATGGTGTAATCAAGAGCGCCCTGGTCCTGGCAATGGACCTTGATGTTCTTGACGCCGCTTTGTTTCAAGGTTTCCCTGATCAATGACTCCAAGTGACGCTGGAACGCCTCGTGCACGATGGTGTCCACCTGCACGGACGTCTCCCCCGCCTCAGTGAGCGTAATCAAACAGTCGCTCGATTCTAAGCTTCCACTCACGACTGATCGCGCCATCTTAATCACCGCTTTCTATGAGCGCAAGCGTGCGCTTCATATGGTTTTTCACAATCATGATGCCTTCATCAGTGCCCATGCCCGGCTTGGCGAGGCATTGCTTGGCATTGCAGGCCATCGCGATGGAGGTGGTCACCTCCGCGGAGATGTTCGTCTCGTTGCATGAGCCGCCGCTGTAGGCGCCGACGCCTTTCTTCAGACAATAGCGGAGGGCTTCGATTGTGTTGTTGACGCCGCCGAGGTCGGGGGTCTTGACCTGCACCATGTGCGCGGCGTCCTCATCGACGAAGGACTTGACATCAAAGAGCGTGTTGCACCATTCATCGGCGACAATCTCCACATGACAGTCCTCGTCGGCGTCGATATGGTCCTTGAGCGCCTTGAGCGCCGCCCTGGTCTCTTCCTGGCTCCCCTTGTCGATGGGGCCTTCGATCCGCAGAGTGAATGGATAGGCGATATCGGAGAGCCCCTTCAGGTAATGATAGACTTTCCCGATATCGTCATCGAAGATCATCCCCACCGTGCCGTACACATCGATGTGGAATATGGGATGATACGCTTCATTCAGACGTTTATCGAAAATCCTGTGGCGCAGCCACTTGACATACTCCTCGAGGAGTTCACCCCGGGGGCCGAGTTTATCCTTGACACTATTGATCAGAGCGTGCGGCAGGACGTCGATCTCCTTCATGATCATCTTGTCGACGTTGTTATAGCGGTCGTCACCCGTCTGGGCGAACATGGGGATCATGTGGTAGCTGTCGTCCTTGATATCGTACTCCTTGCGAATGAGCTCGCTCATCGTCATGCCGTTGGCTTTCGCGCTCGCCTCTAAAAGCGCCTGCGTGATGCCGTAGCGCATGGCGGTGTGGAGCGGCCTTCCATCTATCTCAAGCGTATCGAAATGTTCGGCGTTCTCCTTGAAACGGCTGACATCGAGGCCTATGAGCCGCGAGGCGAGGTGTTCATCGAAGAAGGCCTTCTCCTTCTCGGAGTTGAAGAGCTCGTCGCGGCCGAAGGCTCCGGAATACTGGACGGCGACGGCGTCGCCGTAGCCGATCATGTCATTGTCGAGGACGAGCATGATCGATAACGTCTCGCCCGCTTGTCTTATCGCTTTGAAACCTTCCGTCTTCGGCTCGCCGCGATACGTGAAATAGTCGGTCTGGGCGCCGGCCCTTATAGCGGTCTGGTCATCAAAATAGAATCCAGTGAATCCTGGTGTCGCTATGGCTTTCCTGATTTTCATGTTGTTTGCTCCTTCTTAAGTGTGTGTCCTACGAGTTTCCCTCTGGAGACGGCATAGATATCATCGATGGTCATCTGGAAGGAAACGTCCCTGCCTTCCTTGCGTGCGCGCCTTTTGAGCGCACGCTCATGATAGGACTTGATATGGTCGTCAAAGGGAAGGTTGCCGAATTCAAGGATGCGTATATGCCCTTCCTCGTCCCGGGCTGGGAGGATTTTACCCATGTTGCGTTCGCTGGGGGCGAAGGGGATGTCGAGCACTCCCTGTTTGAAGGCTTCGATGACGCCCTGGGCGAAATCGCCCTTGCCGACATTCAATGTCGCATAAAGCAGGGCGTTGACTTCTTTCTTGATGAGTTCCTTCTCGCGCTCAAGGGGTCTGGAATGCGCAAAGGTCTGCTCTTCGAGCAGTCCGGTGACGATCTTCGAAGCTTTAAGGCCTTCAGCGTTGGCTTCCTTCGTCGGGATGCCCGCGGACTCATGAGGGGACTTCGTGATCATCTTCGTCGCGTTGCCGAGCGTCGCGACAGTCGAGGCGAGCGAGATGATGCCCATGGCCTTGGATTCGTCCGAGGGGAATCCCCCCATCCATTGATGAAAGACCGTCGTGACGAAGACGTCCTCGTGGCCGAAGAGCTTGAGATAATAATTGGTGAGGGTCTCGAGCGTTTCCAGCGCAGCGATGTCCTGGACGACATTGCCGCACTGCCCGTAGCCGACGGTTATGTTCTTGACGCCCTGTTCCGCGGCGAGAAGGGCCTCGATGATGGCGATCGTATGAGAGATCGACGGAGGCACGAGCGTCCCCGTCAAGGGGCCGAATGGCTCACGGTTTATCTCGATGCCGGCCTCGGCGTAATAGCCGACGAGCCTGTCGACATACTGCCAGTAGCGGATGGTGTCCTCGAGGGAAATGCTCTTGGCGTATGGGAGGTTATAGGATATGCCGCCGCCTTCATTCGAGGTCCCTCCCGACGCGTGGATGATCTCCGAAAGCAGACGGCCATCCGGTGTCCCGTGCCGTGCCTGGATGGGCTTGTCGATGGCGTCCTGGACTTTCATGCATCCCTTGACGCCATGATTGACAGCCGGAAAACCGTTGAGCAGCGAACGTTTTTTCTTCTTCGACTCCTTGATGGCATCCTCGGCGTTGGAATATCGGTTCTGGCGCGTATAGGAATCGATGGTGGTCGGAAGCAGGTCCGCCTCGCCTTCCTTCGAAAGATAGTCCAGCAGCTCGATGTGGTCGTCAATCAGTGCAACCCCGGCACGCGGCTGGGTAAGGGTCTTCCCTTCTTCTTTCGCCCACCTGAGCTTCTTGGCCAGATCCTTTTCTTCAGGCACTGATTTCAAACGCTCCACCGCATGCTCGAAATCGAGCGCCTCGTCGGAGCCCGTATGCCAATGCGTGAGCACTCTTTCGCGTGTCTCCAAAAACGTCTCTAAAGGAATCTTCTTATTCTTTACCATGCCAAACCCCTATTTCAAGTGACGTTTCAATAGTTTCAAGGCTAGTCGCGGCGCCTTCTGGGCGAGCAGTCCCATCGCCGCCATGATGTAGAGTTCATCGATGAGATACTCCGCATCCCGCGGTCGAAGCTCAAGCTTCTTGTCGCTCTTGTGCTGAACTTCCTCGAGGATGCCCTTGGGGTCCTCGGCGTTGATGAGGACGCCGCCGGTGCCGATGACATACTCGATCTCCGTGAGGTCCTTGCCTGTCTGATAATACATATTGCCAAGCGGCGTATAGACCACTTCGACCTGGCCGACATGCCGGCTCATCGAATAATCGGCGCATATGCGCGCAAGCGCCTGGTCGAACGCTTTCTCCTCGTCGCTGTCGGGCAGGTAGTCGACCTCCTCCTGCCGTCTCTTCACCGCATCCTCGATCATCTCTTCGTCCGCACGCTCGTCCTCGCCGTTCTCGTAGTATTTCTGAAACTCGTACTCCGAGACGAGGGACACCAGTGCGTTCGCGGAGTGCCTGACACCGAGGTCCCCTTCTACGGTGCGCTTGGCGAAGGGTTCCTGAAGCCCCTTCAGGATGACTTCGGCGCGTTTGGGGACCCCCTGTCCGATGGTGTGGACGTCGGTGGTCGCGCCGCCGACGTCGATGACGATGAGGTCTCCAAAGCCTTCCATGTCCTCATGACCCTTCGACAAGAGCTCCGCCGCGTTCAATACAGCCTCGGGCGTCGGCATGATGATCTCGCCCGTCTTCTCTTCAGCTTTCTTGATGCCCTTGCCCTCGATGATCTTGTTGATGAAGATGCGACGAATGACCTTCTTGGCCGCTTCGACCTGCAGCTGCTTGAGCTTCGGCATCACGTTGTCGACGATGTAGTATTCAATGTTCTTCTCGCTGAGCACAGCGTCTATCTCATCGGCCGCATCCTTGTTGCCGGCGACGATGATCGGCACATCCAGTTTCGCTTCCGCAAGCTTTCTCGCGTTGTGCAGGATGCATTCCTGATTGCCGCCGTCCGTGCCGCCGGCGAGGAGTATGATGTCGATATCAGCCTGCTTCAGCTGCTTGATCTCCTTCTTGCCCAGATGATGGCTGAATACATGCTCGACGAGCGCACCGGCGCCGAGACATGCGCGCTTGGCCGCCTCGGCGGTGAGCTCCTCGACGAGCCCGATGGCAGCCATCTTGAGGCCTCCGGCCGCACTCGAACAAGCGGAGACAGTCGTGATCTCGCCCATCCTGGGATGTGCTTTCTCAAGCTTCTCAAGTGCCTGGTTGAAACCTTCGAGCACATCGGTTTTGACCGTCGTCATCGCCCGGGAAGTCCCGACGATCCTTTCTTTCTTCATATCAACAGCGGTCAGCTTGGTATAGGTCGAACCGAAATCGACAAGGAGGTGTACACTCATTGCTCTAAGTCCTCCTTCAGCTGTCTGGCCGCCTCTTCTATATCGGACCCCGGAGGATAGACGCGGTCGAAGCCCATCTTCTTGAATCTCTGTTCGACATCCTTGAAATCCTGCTTACCGACGACGATGTTCCCTCCGACGTAAAGCTTGACATGTGAAAGTCCGGCCTCGACGCAGTTCTCCTTCATATATTTGCAGTCCATCTCGCCGTGCCCGTAAAGCGAGGATATAAGGATTGCATCCGCATCCGTCTCGATCGCGGCGCTTATGAAATCCTCCTGTGAGCTGAGCACGCCGATGTTGACGACATTGAATCCATGTTCTTTTAGCACATGCTCGATGATCTTGTTGCCGACGGCATGCACATCGGCACCGATGACACCTATGACGACTGTGTGCAAGCTAACCATCTCCCTGCTCGAGTCTTGGGCACAATAAAAAGGACAATTTTGAAGACAAAATCATCCTTGGGCTTACCTCTTGTCAGCGGATAGAAAACCGCCGCCGCAAACGTCATAACCGGATTCGTTTTTGCCGCTTCGCAGTTTCTTTTCTCCATCGGCTCGACCCTTTTGTTCATAATGGGTGTAAACGCTTACCATTCAATTCTAATTATACGCTTATTGCGCGAAATTTCAAGGCCCCGGGGAGATTTTTTTACAAGAAAGATTAGTATCGAAACTATCCGGTTTCAGGAAGGGATTCAAGGTGTTCGCGGCGATTGTCAACCGAAATATTCCTTTTCCTCGAAACCGATCCGCTTGGAAAGTATACGCATGGGGAACGCCAGGATGAAATGATTGTAGTATAGCACTTTGGAGTTGTACTTGAGCCTGAGATTCTGTAAGTCCTCGAACTTCTTCTTGAGTTCGGGGGCCGACTGGATGGTCTCCTCATCCATCGACACATACAGCATCTGCAATGACTTGAATACCGCCTGACGCTCTTCAAGCGTGAGCGTGCGGAGATTGTCCTCCTCGAATCCGCTCACCTTGAGCAATGTATCGTGGTTCTCAATCTGTTCGAAAAGGTCCGAACGCTCCACATAGGCGTGAGCGGTCTCGAAGAGCTGTTTATGGAATAGAAGTTCATGCCGGGAGACATCCTGCCAGAGCTTGAGCATGCGGTTCCGGCGGTTGATGACGAGGAAGACAATCAGACCGATGACAACGGCGAGGATGATGAAGGGTTCCATGTAGGGAAGGGGAAGCATGTCCTCACCCCTCTCAGGCGAGTTTTTGTTGGTAGCGTTTATAGTAGCTTTCGAATTCGTTGCTGTATTTGAGGAAGCGGTCGAGGATGTAGGGTTCGAAGTAATCCTTGAACTCGAGTTCGAGGAGCTCCTTCGCCCGCTTGTGGTTCAAAGAGGTCTTGTAGTTACGTGGCTGCCTGAGGATGTCGTAGATCTCCGCGAGGAGGATGATCTGTCCCTCCTGGGTGCGCTGGATGCGCTTCATCCGTTCGATGAAGGACTTGTCGGCGGTCTTCTCGAAGTGGGCGCGGACGATATCCTCGCTCTTTTGGTTGAGCTGAAGCCTCTTGATGATGACGCTACCGAGGATTGTCTTCTCCCTGATGACTTGATAGTCCTTCTCATCGAGCACTTCCTTGTCCTCATACTCGACGATGGAGAGGTCCTTGACCTTGTCGATGTGGATCTTCGAGTAGTCGTAGATCTCAGAGCACACATTCGGGCTGAGGCCGAGCACATCCCCAAGGCGCGATGCCATCTCTGCGACCCGGTAGGCGGAGTGTTTCTGGCTTTCATCGGTACGGGGGTTGAATACACTGATCACATCGAACACATCGCCGACGACCGCTTTGAAGTCGGATTCCATGTCGCGGCGCTTGAGAAGTTCCTCCTTGCGCTTGTTGTTCATCATTTCACCGATGGCGACCGATGAGAAGAGTGCGATATGGAATACAATCAGCACAAGTGTGCGCAGGAGGATGTCTATAGTGACGCTCGGATTGTCGATGATGAGGAAATTATAGAGCTCCTCGATGGATCCCGCGTATTCATAGAGCGGATACATCACGAGCACATGCACGATGGTCATCAAAACGAGCACCCATTTGAAGAGGAACCTGAGCAGTTTCGCATCCTGATAGAGCGCGATGACGACCAGGGCGAAATAGACGAGCGCGTACCCGGCAAGGGCGATGGAATCGCCGCCTTCGGTCGTGGGGTCGACACCGACGACAAGCTTGATGTACACACCGATGGACGCCAACAGGACATAGACGCTCGCGATGTACATCGCCATCTGTTGCTTGAGGAGCGTCCTCGGACGTTCCCGGATTATGCGCTTCAGGGTGGTGTTGATGGCGAACATCAACACACCGAAACCGAATATGACGATATAATTCGGGTCCTGGGATCCGACGATAGTGAAGATCAAGAAGACGACGTTGGTGACGATGAGGATGTTCTTGATGACGCGGTTGCGTCGATACAGAACACTCTTGTCATCGAGGATGTCCACACCGGATTCAAAATGGAATTTCTCCGTCGCTTTCTTCTTGAGCCTCCGGTAGATGATGCGGGCGCGACGCCTCATGTTCGAGGGGGAACGTTTGGACTTCGTGCCGTCGCCATAATAATACATCTTGATGCGGTCCGCGATGTTCTTGAAAAACAGGGCGATCTTGTCCAACCGCGTTGTTTTGACCGGGTCATCACCTTTCTTGATGTGATCGACGTATTCCTTCAGTTCGTCCGGGTCCTTATCCTTTTTGAAAAAATCTTCAAGGTCCTTATCCTTTTTCGCCATGACCGCTCACATCCTATAGGTCGAAGTCTAGCTTGATCTCCTTGTATCTCGGGTCTTTCCTCGCTTCATTCTCGTTCGCGATCTGCGCGACACGCGTCGAAGCGGCGGCCGCGATTGCGCCGACAATGTCGTCAAGGAAGGTGTGGCAGACCTTTTCGTCATCTTTTCCCTGCGTGTTCAATGTCTCGATGATCGCAGGCTTGTTGACATCGATATCACCGAAATTCGTCTTGCCGATGGTGCCGAAAAGACCTGCGAGTTCAAGACCGAACAGTTCATCGATACCGAAGAGGCCCAGATCAGTGTGCAGTATCTCCCTGAGCGGCTGCCTGATACGGTTCTCCTCTGTCAGGCGGTCGATTTCAGCACCGAGCTGGAGAATATGGAACGTATCCCGCAACGAGAGAATCTTCTCCACGGATTCGATGCAGTCCTGCCGGGAGACCTCAACGGTCCATTTCGATTGCTGTGCATAGGCGACGCCGGCGATATCATCCACCGACACGCCTCGTTCCTTCAATGTTTCGATGTTCATCCTCAACATCTCGTCTCGACTGAACAATCTGCGCTTTTCCATCTGAAAAACTCCTTCAACAGTTATTTACTCATTATAGCACTTTTTAAAAGAAATGAAAACGTGAACAGGGCATCACTCAAGTCTGATACCTTCTTTCAAGAGAGTCCTTCCGGCACCATTCAGAAAAGACGTGATGTCCATCGCCTTCTTTGACTCGAGCTGCACACGCTTCAGGCTGAGCGCACCCACTTTGGCCTTGACAACGGCGTGATGCTTATCAACATGGACCACTGTACCAGGGGTCGCATCGCTCCTCGTTTCTAAAGGACTGGCCGAGAAGACCTTCAGTTTCCTGCCATCGAGCGTGGTGAACGCACCCGGAGAGGGGTTGAAAGCACGGATCTTCCGGTGGATCTTTGTGGCGGCCATATCGAAGGAGAGCCTTGCCTCTTCCTTCCCAACCTTGGGGGCATAGGTCGCCTCGCCTTCAGTTTGCGGTTCGGGCTCGATCTCGCCGGAAGCTATCCGCGGCAGTGTCTCTACGAGCAGCGCGGTTCCGGCGCGGATGAGTTTCTCACTCAATGTCCCTTTCGTTTCATCACAAGCGAGAGAGACTTCGGAACTTGCATAGACTGGCCCGGCATCCATGCGGTCCACCATGTGCATGATCGAGACACCGGTTGTCTCATATCCGTATTCAACGGCCCGGGTGATGGGCGCCGCCCCGCGCAACGCGGGGAGCAGGCTGGCATGCACATTGACCGGCGCCTTGCGCGGTGCCTCGAGCATGGGGCTGGGCACTTTTTTTCCATAGGCGACTGTGATCAGCAGGTCGATATCATGCGCCTTGATTGTTTCATGGAGCGCATCAAGCTTCTCGGGCTGCCAGACATCAAGACCGAGGGTGACGGCCTTCTCTTTCACCGGAGTCGGACGCGGTCTGCGTCGCCGGCCGCGCTGCCTGTCCGGCAGCGTGAGGACGGCTTTTATATTGTAATGGGCGTGCAATGCTTCAAGGAACGGCACGCTGAAGTCGGATGTGCCTGCGAATAGAATCTTCATCTTCATACCTCCTGGAATTCTCCAAGTTCACATCGTTTGATATCATGGTCCGTTCGACAGTCAAAAGACCCTGGGGTAATGATTGACAACGAGTTTGGATGTGCGCATATCGAAAAGCCCGCTCAGTTCGTTCAGCGCCTTATAAACCTCCGCTTCACCATCATGTCTGAGAATAAGCTGCTGGCGATGCATGCCGTGTTGGTGGGGGAATGTGGGACGCGTAGGCCCTAAAGGCTTGTAGAGGCGTTTCTGAAGGAAACGGCGCGCCTTGAGGGCGAGCTGATGCGCATAGGCTGAATGTTCGTGTAGCACAAGAAGCTGGGTGAGATTCTTGAAAGGCTCGACATTGGTCTGGCGTCTGAAATCTATCTCGCGCTCATAAAAGGCTTCGTAGTCACCCTCGGCGACTGCTTGAAAGACTGGATGGTCCTTCTGATAGGTCTGGATGACAACATCTCCGCGCGTACTGCGCCTACCGCTTCTGCCAGCTATCTGCATGAGAAGCGAGAACGTTTCACTCTGGGCATAGAAATCCGGCACATGGAGCGCCATGTCCGCGGAAAGCACGCCTACGAGCGTGACATTATCGAAATCCAGTCCCTTGGCGATCATCTGGGTGCCGATGAGGATATCCCCTTCCCTCTCGAACTGATGCAGCAGCTTCTCATGAGCCTGTTTCCTACCGGTGGTGTCCTTATCCATGCGAACGATGTTCGCTTGAGGAAATGTTTCACGGAGCGCTTCTTCCACCCTCTCGCTTCCAGCCCCCATATAACGGATGTGCGGGCTGCCGCAGGAAGGACACTGTTTTGGGACCGCACGCTTCTTCCCGCAGTGATGGCACATGAGGCGGGAGGTATGCTTGTGGAATGTCAGACTGATATCGCAATCCTCGCATTTCTCCACATGACCGCACTGACGGCACAGCACGAACCGCGCATGCCCCCGGCGGTTCATGAGGATGAGCGTCTGTTCATGGTTGGAAAGTCGGGATTCAATGCCTTTTCTGAGAGTCTCGGAGAACATGGATCGGTTGCCGGAGTGAAACGCGGCCTTCATGTCCACGATATCGATACGGGGGGAGACGCTTTTCAACGCACGCTGCTTGAGCGTCAGAAGCTTGTACTTCCCCTCCCTCGCCTTGTAATAGGATACAATCGAAGGGGTCGCGCTGCCGAGGACCAAGGGTGCATCATGATAAGACGCCCGTCTTCGAGCAACCGCCCTGGCATCATAAGCCGGTGCATCCTCCTGTATATAACTATCGCTCTGTTCCTCGTCGATGGCGATGAATCCGATGTCCCTTAACGGTGCGAAGACAGCGCTTCTCGCACCGATGACGACGTCGGCCTCGCCACGGAATATCTTCCGCCATTCATCATATTGTTCGCCGGCGCTCAACCCGCTGTGATAGACAGCCACACGATTGGGGAAACGGGCTTTGAAGCGGGCGGTGATCTTCGGAGTGAGAGAGATCTCAGGAAGGAGCACCAGAGCGGTCTCGCCTCTTTGAAGCGCCGCTTCACTCAATTTTATATAGATCTCCGTCTTGCCGCTTGAAGCGACACCATGCAGCAAGAATGCGCCATGTGTCCCCAATGTACGCTCAACCGCAAGATACGCTTCGCGCTGTTCGTCATTGAGGGTTACATCCTTGTCCTCGAGTGCATAGAGCATGCGCTGTTCCCGGTAGGTCTCCCTCGAGAAGATTTCAATCAATCCTCTCTCTTCAAGACGATTCAAGCTTGCGCGTGCTGCGCCGACCTCCTTCAGAAGCCTTGCTTTCTCCATGGGGCCATCGACCGACTTCAACAATTCAAGCAATGCCTTCTGCTTCTGACCGAGTGGTGAAGAGGGCTCCCTCAGAAAGCGGACAAACTCGACCATCCTCGCTCGCTCCGCCTGCGAGAGCCGCACGGACTCCTCGAGCGCGCCTTCCTTCACCGCACGCCTCACCTGCGGCATATGATCGGAGAGCTTTTCCGCAGGCACCGCCTTCCCCGTTTCGAACAGGGAAGAGAGTGACTCGTCGAGGCGCGACGCATCCTTGAGTCGGAACACCCGCTTATAGCGCACAGAGAGCGCCCGCGGAAGCATCGCATGCAGATAGGCGACATGGGGGTAGACATGTTCATGGCTGAGCGATTCGGAGAGGGCAAGGCGCTCTTCATCGAAAAAGGGGGGGTCGTCGAGGATGCCCTTCAACGGCTTGACACCCTTTACTTCGCTCTCTTTCTTGAGGGCGAGCACGAAACCGCTTCTCGTGCGGGTCTGAAAAGGCACTTCGACACGCTGCCCCTTTGAAATATACGCACGGAGCGCTTTTGGCACCTTATAATCAAAGACGCGGTCGAGCGCTTGGTGCGGGAGATCCACCAATACTTCTACGTACATGCAATCCTCCTACAAAAACCCCAGATGTTCAAGGCCTTTACGGATACCGTCCTCATCGACCCTCGCTGTCACATGGGAGGCTCGTTCCTTGGCCGCTACAGCGGCATTGCCCATAGCCACGGAATGCGGCACCCTACCGAGCATCTCGCAGTCGTTGTTGCCGTCGCCGAAGGCGTAGGCCCGACTGAGCGGGATATCAAACGCCTGAAGCACACGGCCTATGCCGTCCTCCTTGTTCTTCTTCGCATGGAGCACATCGAATCCTTCCTCGAACCAGGGGACGACCCTATAACCTTCCGGGACATCGATCGACGGTTCCGAAGAAGTGAACGCCCAGAGCTGATAGATTGGCATGCGCTTGTGAAGGTCCGGGTCCAGTTCCGGCAGAGGAAGACTCTTCGCATCAAAACGGGAAGCGATGTAGTCGTTCATCGCATTGATTCCATGACTGTATTTCCCCAGCATGCCATACAGCAGGTTTGATTGTTCAAAGAGTCTCTTGATGCCTCTCACATCCGCCTCGGGCATAGGATCATCGTGCAGGCACGCATCCCCGTGATAGATCAACCGGCCGTTGAGCGTCACCAGCACATCGAAATACCGCCTTATGGGTTCAATCACACCCAGCATATAGGGGCCGCGCCCTGTAGCGATCGCCAGCAGCACATCCTCCCTGGAGGACAGCGCATCCAGCGCCGCTACCGTGGAGGCCGGAACAATCCTGTTAGTGGCATCATAGAGGGTATCGTCAATGTCAAAAAAAATAATCTTTCGTGTTTTCACTTTCATCCCCTTCATGCAAATTATAACACAAATCCTTTGGTTTATAGCGAAAAATAAGCTATAATGGGGTGATTAGAAACAAACATAGGAGGACTCGATAATGCAAAACCTTTTGAAAAAACACGAAGTCGGTGTGTTTGCATTAGGCGGTCTTGGTGAAGTAGGCAAGAACATGTACTGCGTGGAGTATCAGAATGAGATCATCATCATTGATGCCGGCATCATGTTTCCTGACGACCATCTGCTCGGCATAGACTATGTCATCCCCGATTACACATATCTAAAGCAGAACGAGCACAAAATCAAGGCGCTTTTCATCACACACGGACACGAGGACCACATCGGAGGCATCCCGTGGCTCCTCCGGGAGATCAAGATCCCGAAGATCTACGCCAGCGGCATCGCCGTCGGCCTGATCAAGAACAAGATGCAGGAACACAGGGGGGTTCACTACAACCTCCTCGAATTCTTTGAAAACGACAGGATCCGCTTCAAGCATCTGAAAGTAGGCTTTTTCCGTACCAACCACTCCATCCCGGATTCCTACGGCATCGTCGTGAGTACCCCGCAAGGCAAGATCGTCCATACCAGCGATTTCACCTTCGACTTCACGCCCACAGGGCCGGACGCCGATTACGCAAAGATGGCGAGGCTCGGCAATGAAGGCGTCAAACTACTACTCAGCGACTCCACCAATGCCGAGATTGAAACCTTCACCAAGAGCGAGACCACGATCAGCGAAAACATCAGGGACATCTTCTCCCGCATCAAGGGGCGCGCTGTCGTAGCGACATTCGCTTCCAATATCCACCGCGTCCAGCAAATCGTCGAGGCGTCGATCGCCACCGACCGTAAGATCGCGGTCTTCGGCCGCAGCATGGAACGCACCATCGAAGTGGGCACGGAGATGGGCTATATCAAGGCGCCCCACGGCACCTTCGTCAGCGCCAAGGCCCTCAAGTATTTCAAGCCCCATGAGATCACCATCCTCTCCACAGGGTCGCAGGGCGAACCGTTCGCCGCCCTCTCCCGCATCGCCAACCGCACACACAAGCAGATCAAGATACAGCCCGGGGACACCGTCATATTCTCCTCGAGCCCCATCCCCGGCAATCAACCGAGCATCAACAAGACCATCAATCAGCTCTTCCGTCAGGGCGCGAACGTCATCACGCACTCGCCGCTCACAGACACCCACACCAGCGGCCACGCCGGTTCCGAGGAGCTGAAACTCATGCTCAAGCTCATCAAGCCCTGTTTCTTCATGCCTGTACACGGGGAGCACCGCATGCTCAAGAAACATGCGGAGACCGCGCTATCCACCGGAGTGAAGAAAGGCAACGAATTCGTCCTCGACAACGGCGATGTCCTCGCCATCAGCAACAACAAGGCCCGCATCGCAGGCAATGTAGAGGCCTCGAGCGTCTTCATAGACGGCAAGGGCATCGGCGACATCGGCAACATCGTCCTGAAGGACAGAAAGATTCTGAGCGAGGACGGCCTTCTATCGGCGATCGTCACCATCGACGAGGAGAAGAACCGGACGATCGGCAAGAGCGTCATCGTCTCCAGGGGCTTCGTCTACATGAAGGACCACACCGCCCTCACCAAGGAGATCAGTCATATGGTCGACCAGCATGTCGACAATCTGCTCAAGAAGGAGAACAAACTCCACATCCACTCGCTGAAAAAGGAAATCATCCGGATTCTCAACCGCTACATCTACAACAAGACAGAACGCAACCCCATGATTCTCCCGGTCATCGTCACCGTCTGAACACCTGCATACGCTAAAAAGACACCCCCTTCCATTGCGAAGGGGGTGTCTTATGTTGATGGTGAATACTAAGCGGGCATCTGCCAGAGAACCCAGGATGCGGCGAGCACCTGGACAGTCACAGCCACGATGGCAGTGCCCACGAAGGTCACAAGCCGATGTCTGAACAAGGAACTCGACCTGAGGAGCACAACGCTTAAGACGACAGCGATGATGAGCGCATTGACGGTGATGGGCACAGGTAGGACAACATTCAAGACGATGAGGGAGACACCCAGCAGGCCCACCACCAGCCATCCCGCGCTTCTCACCCCGAACAGCACGACCGACGTGCGCTTGCCGGTCCTTCTATCCGCCGGAGCGTCAGGGAGCGCGGTAGAGACAGCCAGCGCAAGCTGCGCCGGCAGAAGGACAAGAACGGGCGCCCATGGTAGTGTTGCGAAGACGCCTCCTTGTGAAAAGAAAGCGAAAAGCGGCAAGACGATGCCGACCCCGACCATCTGCAGACTCTCGCCGAACCCCCGATAGGAGAGCTTTATGGGGGAGAAACTATACGCCTGAAGCAAAAGAATCCCGGACACCGCGAAAATGATCGGCCACGCGCTACCAATGCGGAAAGAGAGGAGCGAAGCGAGGGCGATCGTCACAAAAGCCATCACGATCGCGCCTGAGAAAAGCGCGCGTCTCGTGAGCCGCTCCTCGATCAGCACCCTCGATCCCCCTGTGAACGCCGTGGGGGCGTCATTCTGTTTATCACTCCAATAATCAGCGACATCATTGGCATACACGATGAATAAATGCAGCGAAAGCCCCGCAACATGCACAAGGACGACCTGCAGCGCATCCAGTCCTCCGAAGGCATGCGCATACAGCGCATGCCCGAGGATCAAGGGCGGGAATATGAACATATGCGCGGGCAGCCTGCTCGCTTTAATCCAGTGAATAATCATACGAACCACCTATCTCCATTAAAGCATATCATGATCAACATCTGGTGTGAGACGCATTAAAAAACCCCCGACGAACGGGGGTGGGATGAAAGCGTCACAGGTGGCGGATCGGACCGTCGGGAACAATCCGGAACGCCTCCATATGCTTGGACATGCGGATATGGAAACGGTATTTGAAAGACTCCGCATCAAGCGCCTCGTCAAATAGAGCGAGAACGACCGGCGTCGAGGAGAAGAAACTCCGTTTCGCACCGAGAGCGCCGGTCTCGACAGCCATTTTCACCAGCGTCTCCTGGAAGCTGTTCGTCGCATCGAGAAGATGGTGCTGCGAATGGTGGGACTGGTCCATGAGGTCTCCGAGGATCACAGGCTCCCTGTCCTTGATCGATTCGATGCCTTGTGCGACCCTGTCGTTTTCAAAAACGACATGCTCGGCGTGCATCAAAGCCTTCCGGGACGATATGAACCGCTTGTAATCTGTGAATGTCGCCACATCCAGGTCGCAGAGCGCCTCGATCTCCCTATATTCCCGGATGGCATCAAGCGCCTTGGAAAAAGCCCTTATATGCGAAGAGAGTTCCGGGTCGACAGCGAAAGCGGGCTGCTTGACGACGAACATCCAGAGCGCCACGTCCATATCTTCAAGAGAAAACGGCGTACCTTCAAGCCGCTTGGTGTCGATGGAAAGCACGCTCCCTTCCGTTCCGAAGAAGGCCGCATAAAGCGGGGAGACAGTCGTCTTATGCCCCAGGACGGCGTCCCTGGCATGCAGGCTGTAGCGCACCTTCTTTTCCCGGGACAACCGGAAGTCGTTTGAAACATCCACAATCTCCGCAAAAAGCGATAAGAGCGTGGGCGCGATGAAGACGTTCATCTCCTCGGCGAGGGAGGTCATGAACGTTATGTTGAGCCCGTTCTCCATGGTATGCCCCTCGTACTGGCATTTACTCAGGAAAGCGGCGAAGACATTATAAAGAGAGTTCTCATGGGTGATGTTCAAATGCCGCATGTCGATCGTCGCCGACGCTTCCTTTCCGAAAAGGGACATATCGAACACAGTCGTGAAATCATCCCTCACACTGACCGCCGCGTAGACGCCGAGCGAAGTGTTCAAGGTGAGCGTCGTCCCTCCGCCATAGTCGCAGTAGTCTCCGAGAAGATTTACGGGAATCGGTGCATAGAACTGAGATGCCGGCACCCGGTTGAAAGTGTTCTTGTGGCGTTCGGAAAGTCTTTCCTTCACAAAATCCCCTCCCGTCGGGGTTTTAGATATTCAGCGTCTCGTTAGCGTTTACAAGCGCTTGGAAACCATAGAACACGGCCCGTGTCATGCGCGCAACCTCGAGCGCATCATGCAGTTGGTTCTCCTTTTCGTAACCGTACGCCTTGTAGGCCTTGAAAAGACCTATGTCATTTTTCCGGCGGAGATAGTTCTTATGCAGTGAAAGCAGGTCGACGAAGCGCGTCGCATCATCCAGCGAGAGCACGTCATTGATCTCATAGGCCTCTTTCAGTGAAAGGCTGTCGTTGCGGCCCCATACGATGACTGCGGGGCGGTAGGTGGCGAGCACTTCCTTGAAATGTTCGTAGAATTCTGAAAAATCGATGCCCTCATCGACATCGTCCTGGGAGACGCCCAGGAATTTCTTGGTGCGGAGGCTGACCTTCTCATGACGCGTAGGTCTTATATAACGGCTGTAGGTCTGGACGACCTTCCCTGTGGCATCCTCGAGGATGTATCCCGCCTGGATGATCTCCTGGATGAAATCATCATCCTTGCGATAGGGATGCATGCTCATCTCCAGATCGAGGAAGAGCTTGACGCCGAGACTGTTGACAAAGCGTGCGAGTTCACATCGCATGCGGCGCTGTGAATAGAGGGTCCGCGGACGCCTCCCCGGCTGCTCGATGCGGTAGACATCCTTGATGGGCCATTGGAGTCTCCCGCGGCGCCGCCTCGGCGCCTTTGCAAGCAGGGCGATAAAATTCCCCGGACGCAGGAAGGGAGAGAAACGCTGATACATAGCGCGTTGAAAATAATACCGCCGTCGCCGGCCCTTATGGGTGAATGTTATTGTGCGGCTTTTCTCATCGACCGTATGGATTCTTCCGTAATGCATGCAATCACCTTTGCAGGGTTTTGTCCAGATGCGCCTTGATGGCATCGATGGTCGTCTTGGGAATTCCGAGCTCCCGGAGCTCTTCATCAGGCGCTTCATAGATGTTCTCTATAGTCCTGAACGTTCTGAGGAGCTTCTTCTTCCTCACCGGTCCGACGCCCTCGATATCGTCGAGGACGCTTTCGAAGACGCCTTTTTCACGTAGATTGCGGTGGAACGTCGTCGCGAAGCGATGAGCCTCCTCCTGGATGGAGGTGAGGAAATGGAAGAGGCGGCTCTGCTTCTCGAGCTCGATGATGCCGTGATTCTCATCGATCAGATGCGATGTCCGATGGTCCTCGCCTTTGACAAGCCCGGCGAGCGGAACACTGACCTCAAGCGCATCCAGCACTTTTCTCGCAGCGTTCATCTGCTGGATGCCGCCGTCGACGAGGACAAGGTCCGGAAGGGCGGCGTCCTCTAAAAGCAGCCGGCGGTAGCGGCGATAGATGACCTCTTTCATCTGTTCTACGTCGCTTTCCCCTTCGAGCTTGAACTTACGATACTCGTGCTTGCTCGGTCGGCCGTTCTCGAACACCACGACGGCGCTCACCGCGTTCGAACCGAAAAGATGCGCGTTGTCAAAGGCCTCGATGCGATACGGCACGTCGATCTCGAGCGTCTCGGCGAGCTCCTCGAGAACGCCGAATGTCTTCTTCTCGGCTTGTTCGGCCTTTTGGCGCTCGTTCTTCAGTGTCTCCCCGGCGTTGACGACAGCGAGGTCGAGGAGTTTCTTCTTCACACCCCGGCTGGGTGTCTTGATATCAGCCTCGAACAAGGACTGCAGCTCTTTGATTGACTCGCCGGCGTTTATGAAAATCTCGCGAGGAATCGGATAGGTCGTATAGAACTGGCCTAGATAATCCCTCACTGCATCGATGGGATCGCCGTGATAAGCCATGATGCGGTCGTCCTTCGCTGTAATGCGGCCGTGCCGCACAAAGACGAGGGAGAGCGCGACGTAGGATGCGTCGGTGGCGATGCCGATGATATCCCGGCTCACTGAATCATTGAAATGCACGGCCTGTTTCGTCTGCGTGGTCGTCTTGATGGCATCGATGGTCTCCTTGTATTCCTGGGCGCGTTCAAACTCGAGATTGTCGCTCGCGGCGTGCATCTTCTCTTCAAGGTCATCGATGACGGGCTTGGTGTGCCCTTTGAGAAACCGTCGGATCTTCTTCTCGATCTCACGGTAGGTTGTCTGTTCGACGTGTTTTATGCAAGGGCCGAGGCACTGGCCGAGATGATAGTAGAGACAGGGCTCATCGGGAAGCCTCTGGCACTTCCTGAGCGGATAGAGCTTGTTGAGGAGCCGCAAGGTATCACGTGCGGCTTTTACATTCGGATAGGGTCCGAACAAGCGGTGGCGGTTCTTCTTCTTGACCCGCCGGGTGACGATGAGCTTGGGGTGTTTCTCGTTTGTCATCTCTATATAGGGGTAGGACTTGTCATCGGTGAGGAGCACATTGTAGCGCGGCTGATGTTTCTTGATCAGGTCGAGTTCGAGGATGAGCGCTTCAAGTTCCGTATGCGTGACGATATAATCGAAATCATCGACATGCGAGAGCATCTTCGTCGTCTTGTAGTCGTGGGAGCCTGTGAAATAGCTCAAAAGACGGTTTCTGAGGCTCTTCGCCTTGCCGACGTAGATGACCTTGCCGCGGTGGTCCTTCATCTGATAGGACCCCGGTTTTTTAGGGACTTGTTTCAGTTTCTCCTTGAGCATGGTATCGCCTTCTTCTTAAAAGAATAAAAGCGATGGTCATCGCTTTTATTCGTCGTTCATGACTTTTTTGAGGCCCTCCCTGATGCGTTCGGAACGTTCGAGGGACTCATCATAACGGAATCTGAGCTGGGGCATCTTGCGGATGTCGACGCGCTGCGCGAGCGCAGTCCGGATGAAGGAATGCGAACGCTCGAGCGCTTTCTGAGCGGTCTCCCGCTTGGTGCCGGCATCCTCAAAGACGGTGTAGTGGATGGTAAGATAGGAAAGGTCGTTCGTCAGATCGACATCGGAGATAGTGATGAACCCGATGTCGGGGTCTTTCATCTCTTCCCGGAGGATCTCGGTAAGTGCGTGGTGGAGATCGGATTCCAGACGTTTGATGTTCGCCATTAGATTTTAACCTCCCTCATCACGGATGCTTCTATTGTATCACCGATCTTGATATCGTTGAAATTGTCGACCATGATGCCGCATTCATACCCCTGGCTGACCTCCTTGGCATCGTCCTTGAAGCGCTTGAGGCTTGCGAGGGAGCCTTCATAGACGACGACGCCGTCCCTAAGGACCCGGACATTGGAGTCGCGCTTGATGGTGCCGTCCGTCACGTAGCATCCCGCGACAGTGCCGAGCTTGGAGATCTTGAAGGTCTCTCTGACTTCCGCCTGACCGATGACGACTTCCTCGTACTCGGGGTCAAGCAGTCCCCTGAGGGCGTTCTCGATATCTTCAAGAGCCTTGTATATGACTGTGTAGAGCCGGATGTCGACACCTTTCTCTCGCGCGACATCCCGCACTGAGGCGGACGGGCGGACATTGAAACCGAGAATGACCGCGCTCGATGCGACAGCGAGGGTGACATCTGTCTCCGTGATCGTACCTACGCTGGCACGGATCACATCGATGTCAGCGCCTTCGACTTCAATATTCTGAAGCGAAGATCGAAGCGCCCCGATAGATCCGTGCGTATCACCTTTTATGATGACGCGCAGTTCCTTACGGTCCTTTTCCCCCATGCTCTTGAACATCTCCTCAAGAGAGAGGGCCTTATCGCCCCTGTCTTCCTTGACGATCTGATAAGCACGTTCTTTAGCGATGCGACGCGCTTCTTTCTCATCATCGAAGACTTTGAACGGATCGCCGGCCTCCGGTACGTCATTGAGACCGATGACCTCTACCGGCTGTGAAGGCGCCGCGTTACTGACCTGGCGGCCGAAGTCATCAGTCATCGCCCGCACGCGGCCATGAGTGCCGCCGACAACGAGCGTATCCCCGGTCTTGAGGGTTCCGTTACGAACGAGAAGCGTCGCGACCGGGCCCTTGCCTTTATCAAGTTCGCTTTCGACGACTGTCCCCGAGGCCTCGCGGTTCGGGTTGGCCTTGAACTCCTCCACCTCGGCGGTGAGGAGCAGCATCTCGAGAAGCTCATCCACGCCTTCTCCGTTCAGCGCGGACATCTCGACAAATATGGTGTCCCCGCCCCAGTCCTCGGGAAGGAGTTCGAACTCCGTGAGCTCCTGTTTGATCCTTTCAGGGTTGGCGCCGGGCATGTCCATCTTGTTCAATGCGACGATGATAGGACATCCGGCGGCCTTGGCGTGATCGATCGCTTCCCTGGTCTGCGGCATGACACCATCGTCGGCGGCGATGACAAGCACGGCGATATCAGTGATGGAGGCGCCGCGCGCACGCATCTCCGTGAAAGCCGCGTGTCCCGGGGTGTCGATGAACGTAATGGTGCCGGCCTCGCTCATATAGCGATAAGCACCGATGTGCTGGGTGATGCCGCCGGCCTCGCCGGCAACGACCCTCGCATTACGGATGGTATCGAGAAGCGTCGTCTTTCCGTGGTCGACATGCCCCATGACTGTGACGACAGGAGGGCGTATCTCGAGGTTCGCTTCATCGTCCTCCTGTTCGAAGACGTCGAAATTGACAGGGTCGACTGTCTTGTCCTCTTCCACGTTCTTGTCGTACTCAAGGGCGATCAGCTCGACAGTCTCTTTGTCGAGGGACTGATTCTGAGTCGCCATGATACCGAGCGCCATGGCCTTCTTGATGATATCATTGACACCCACGCCGATCTGCTGGGCGAGATCGGCGACAGTCATGTCCTGAGTGAAGGTGACCGGCCCTTCTTTGATTTTCTGCCGCTTTTTGCGCGGCGCTTGGCGCTGGCTTGACGTATTCTGTTTTCTACGCGTGTTTCTGCGTTGGTTATTCCGTTTTTTTCTTGCCATGAAAACACCTCTTTCTACTGCATGCGTCGCAGAGGGTCTGTGAACATAGAATCGGCGATCGCGCAGACTTTTGTATGGGGGTTGCCCGTCGAGCGACTCAATGCATCGCTGGTGTAGTCATCGATGAGCGTCGCCCGGTATGTATTGGTTTTATCGTGCATTTTTTTCGTGAGATTCGCACCGGCGTCGCTTGCTAGGAACACACACACATCACTCTTCGTTTTGATCAAAGAGAGCACGGCATCGCTTCCGAAATGGACGACACCCTTTCGGCGTGCGAAACCGAGCAGCGTGAGCGGATCAGGCATCGAGGTGCGCTTCGATGCGCTCATAGACCTCGTCCGGGACCTTTACTGAAAAGGCTCTATCCAGTGCGCGGTTCTTCTTCGCTTTCTCCAGAGTCTCCCGGTCCTTCTTGATATAGGCTCCGCGACCGTGGGCCTTGCCGGAGGGGTCAGGGAAGATGTCGCCTTCCTTGTTTCTGACAATCCGGAGCATATCGCCTTTCGGATGACGCTCGCGGGTGACGACGCAAGTCCTCAAGGGAATCTTCCTACGCTTCTTCGGCATCTTCTTCCTCCTCTTCAACCTTTTCATGCAAAGGAGTGTAGTGGATGCCCTCCTCATCCGCCTGGGTGACGGATTTTATATCGATCTTCCATCCGCTCGACTGGGCGGCAAGACGTACATTCTGACCCTTGGAGCCGATGGCGCCCGTAAAATCATCGTCATTGACGATTACAACGGCGGTCTTCTCCTTTCGGTCGGTGTTGATGGCTATGATACGCGCCGGCGCCAGCGCATTGGCGATCAGCTCATCGGGATTGTCCGACCAGCGGTAGAAACTGATCTTCTCGCCCTGCAGCTGGTCCTCGACATCCTGTTTCCTGCGGCTTCCGCGCCCCAGGCATGCACCGACAGGGTCGACATTGTCATCATGGGAATATACAGCGATCTTGCTGCGGCGGCCGGCGTCGCGGGCCAGTCCCATGATCTCCACAGTGCCATCCATGATCTCCGGGACGTTCTGTTCGATCAAGCGCTTGACCAGGTTTCTATCGGTCCTTGAAACATAGACTTTCGGCCCCTTCGGAGTCATCTCGACCTTGGTGATGTATACTTTTATCTTCGCGCCGACACGGACCGTGTCGGTTTCGAGGAATTCCTTCCTGGGAAGGCTCGTAAGGAGATCATGACCGAGATCGAGAGTGACAAAATCCTTCTCGCGCGAGATGGTTATGATCTCGGCAGTGACCATCTCGTTCTCCTTGTCCTTGAATACATCGTAGACTTTCTCCCGCTCGAGCTGCTTGAGGCCTTGCTTGAGAATCTGCTTGGCACTCATTGCGGCATTGCGCCCGAAGTTCTTCGGGGTCACGTTTCTCGAAAACGTATCGCCGAGACTGATGCGTTTCTTCTCTTTCTTCGCCTCTTCAAGGGCTATTTCACCCGATGCTTCCGGTTCTTCGACGACCTTGTAGTCTTCAAAGACATCGATGCGATCCTTGTCCTCGTCGAAGACCACGCGGACATTCTCCCGGTTTTCAAATTCTTTCTTGTAGGCGTTGAGCAGTCCGTGTTCCAAGATAGCGTACACTTTGTCCTTTTCCAGCCCTCTCTCCCTTACTAGAGCATCAAGGGCCTCGAAAAACTCCTTGCTTTGCATGGTATTCCTCCTAAAAATCTATCGCTAGTCGAATCTTCTCGATATCGGTGACGAAAACGGTCTGCAGCTTCCCCTGCTTGTCCTCGACATCCACAGAAGTCTCGCTGACACGCCGGAGATGCCCCCGTACCTCAGTATCGGGCGTCTTGACATAGACAAAGCGTCCTCGGGCTCTGTGCATTTCTTCAAAGTCCCGGAGCGTATGTTCCGCCCCTGCGGAAGTGACTTCGAGGACATAAGCGCTCTCTATGGGGTCGACATCGTCGAGGAAGGCCGAGAGATGCTCGGACACGCGGACGCAGTCATCAATGGAGACAGGATCCTCGTGGTCGATCTTCACGCTGAGCACCTTCTCCCCGCGCCTCGGCGCGAGAGTGAGGTCATACAGATAGAAACCGAGCCGTTCGACTTCCTTGCGGATCTTTTCCTTCAACGCATCCATAACGAAACCTCCCTAGGCATAAAAAGAGTGGGATTTGACCCACTCCTCTCACCCATATGTCAATGATATTCTAGCATAGCCCCGGTGAAAGTGCAAGCCTCAAACATCATGAGAGGCGGGCCGATAAAAACGATGCATCAGGATACTTCCGGCGATGGCGACATTCAATGAATCGATGTTCTCTATGGGAATATGGACATAATCATCCGAGAGGTCGAGCGCCCTTTTAGAAAGCCCGCTGCCTTCATTCCCAAGAACAAGAGCCATCGGGGGTTCACAAGCGACGCTGCCCCCCTCTTTCGAATGTGCCGCGAGAAGCCGATGGTGAAAACGATCGGCGAAGGATGGCAAGGACATCTCGAGGATGTTCAGGGAAAAGACCGCTCCCTGCGTGCTGCGAAGCACCTTGGGGCTGTAAGGGTCGGCGCATTCGTCAAGCACGACGGTGCGAAAGTCGAATGCAAGCGCCGAACGGAGCAGCGTGCCGACATTCCCCGGATCCTGGATATGCTCGAGTAGCAACGCCTTCTCGTGGGGAGGGCGCTCCTTTGGAAACTTCGCGACACCTACGACCTTAGGCGGCGTCGACGCGCCGGAAAGCTTCTTCATGACTTTCTCATCGACCAGCGTCGCTTCAGGGTGTCGCGATTCAAGCGCAAAGACTTGTTCGAGAAGGGACGCTTTCTGGGCTTCCTCTATGAGGTGCGACCCCTCGATCAGCATCCTTTTCTGCTGGCGGCGGTGTTTTTTATGTCTGAGCTTCGCTGCGGCCTTGATTCGGGCGTTCTGAGTGGATGTGATGTATTCAGGCATCGTCCTCACCCAGCGCTTCTGCGACACTGAACCCCTTATCAGGAAGACAGGGGGCATCCTCGGGTGTGACGGTCAGCGTCCTGATGCCTTGTAGCGCCGCGTCAACCAGGGCCTGATGATCGAAGAGGTTCTCGTAGCGTCCGGCGATATAGTCCCTCGGCTTCGTAGCCGGGCTCTTAGGCACATAGACCTGACAGCAGTCCTCGAAAGGGCGGATGGATATCTCATAAGTGCCGATCGCCTCAGAGAGGGCGACGATATCCTTCTTATCATACGTCGCGAGCGGACGGATGACGGCCGGAGAGGCCACCTGGTCCGAAAGCAGCATGCTCGGGAGCGTCTGGCTCGCGACCTGTCCGATGGACTCACCGTTGATCAGGACGGGATAGTGCCTCGCTTCGGCATATCTCGAGGCGATGCGGACCATCATGCGTCTCATGATGGTGATGTGGTACGGTGTCGGCACCAGGTCGAGTATCGTCCTGTGCATATCTAGAAACGGCACCATATGGAGGGTGATGGTGTTCTCCTTGGCATAACGGGAGAGCTTCTGCGAGATGTCGATGGTCTTCTGAGCGGATTCGACAGGGGTCAGAGGCGTCGATTCGAAATGGATGAGTTCAAGGTCGATTCCCTTTTTCATCGCGAGGAACGCCGCCACGGGGGAATCGATCCCTCCGGAGATCATTGCAAGTCCCTTCCCCATGGTGCCGACGGGGAATCCGCCGATCCCCGGAATCTTATCCGCGAAAAGATAGGCCGCATCATGACGTATCTCGACATGCAGCGTGAGCTCGGGGTCGTGCACATCCGCTTTGAGATAGGGGTTCGAGGGCAGGATGTCCCTCGCGACGTGCTGGGCGAGCTCGATGGAGTTCAGCGGATAGCTTTTATCTGATCGCTTGGCTTCGACCTTGAAAGTCGTCGGGCGTTCGACACGGGCGTCGACGACTTTTTGTGCGGTCTTCTTGATAGCATCGAGGTCTTTCCCCGACCTCTCCACGAGCGAATAGCTTGCCAGACCGGCCACAAAGTTAAGATCGCGGATGACGCGCTCATGGTCCTCACCGTGCAGGACGACATAGAGCCGGTCATGGTCGTTCTCGACCGTGACCTTGGGGCTGCTCATTTTTTCTTTCACTCTTTGGATGGCTGTCCGGATGAACTGTTTCTTGTTTCTCCCTTTGAGCACCAGATCGCCATAACGGACCAGTATTCTCTCTGGCATGCCGAA
>PWEL01000008.1 GCA_003553945.1 Mollicutes bacterium
AAAAGCGTTGGGAGCTGTATAACAGCGGTTGCTCGGATCAGGAGATTGCTGCAGAGACTGGCTATCCTATGTCCACAATAAGAACTTGGCGCTGCAGAAAAAATTTGGGGAGAAACAAACCTCAACGTCAGCATGACGAGAGGATGGGATATTATAAACAAGGTATGAACGACCTGGAGATAGCCACTGCTCTTGGTTGTAAATATGGGGCTGTTAATTACTGGCGGAAGAAGAACAACTTAATCCGAAACAGGGGGCTGAGTGGTCCACGATGCAATAACCCTGAGTATATTCACAATCGACCGGAAGAAGAGCGATTGCTTGTCAGACAGTATGCTACCGCTTTATTAAGGCACGCTGAAGCCTACAAAAGTAGGTACGGTAAAAACCCTTCAGCAGATGATATCAGGGCGCATATGGACAAATACCAGGAACTATTCGGAGCTTGTAATAAACCAGCTGGGGGAGATTAGATGGCCGATTTTATTTTCGTATTTGGTGTGTGGGGAATATTCGTACTATTAATAGTGGGCAGTGTGATATATATACTAATCAACGGATATGAAGGGGAGGATAATTATTATGAGAAAACAACAAAATTTAGTGATCTTTACCCCCAACAGGATGAAGATAGTGATTGACAAAGACTCTGACTCAAGGAATGTGGAGATGTTTAAAAATGTAAAGATGGAGGGGGAACATGAACAAAAACAGGATGAGCGGGTACCAGGAAGGGGCGAAAGAAAGGATTAAAATAGAAGAAGATAACTGGGATAAAATTATGAGGAGTTTAATAGAAGAAACCGAAGAAGACTTTCCCGCTGAGTATATAGGTGAGGAGGACGAGGACCAAAAACAATATAAGCATGACTTTATTAACACTCATGGTCAACAAACTCTATGTCCACAGTGTGAAGGTAAAGGAGTACGAGAGATAATAGAAGATAGACCTACGGTAGTAATTTATCCTTGTAATAGCTGTGGAGAGAAGGGTTATAGATGAATTAAAGGGTTTACAAGAGTTATATCATATGGTATAATATAATTAATCACAAATAAAAGGAGGCGTTTTAGAATGGCTAAGAAGAATAAAGAGAACAAAGGTGAAGGTAAAGTAACAGTAACACAGTTGGCGGAAGAATACGGGATGAGACCCCAAAAACTTCGGGCTCTCATCCGAGAAGCAGGATTTAAAGCTCCCGCTACTGGCGTAGAGGGATTCGGGCCTAAAGCTAAGTACGAGTGGGACGAAGGTTCCCCGGAATTAGCTAAAGTTAAAAAAGCTATCGAAGCCGCTACGGCAGCGAGCTAAAAATTTAGTTCCTCCTTTCCTATCACTGAGAGGCCCGGGTTCTTGCCGCCCGAGCCTCTTCTTCTGAGTTTTATCCAGTAAAACCTGAGCAAAAATCATTTACATTTCTGGGGCCCTGTGGTATAATATAAATAAGGGCTCAACCTTTTTTTCTTTAATAAGCAACGGGGCCTCTGATATTTAAACCACCAACTCTGGTGGTTATTTTAATGTAAAGGGGGTAAGACCATGCCTACACTCGCAAGGATTTTTAAAATGAAGCAAATGCGAGAGACTCCACGGAGAGCTCCGCAGAAACAGGAAAAACCGGCGAGAGCACTTGAAGATTTTACCAAAGATGAGCTTGGGAAAATGTTAGATGATAGTGGTATTGAATATAGCCCACAACAATTGAAAGATGAACTTGTTGAGTTACTCCGAAGGAGGTAGTTCAGATGAGTGAAAAAAGGCAAACTAAGCAAGAACAACAAGAAGCTAAAAAACGCCGCCAAAATACGTTTCTTGCTGCCTTTGCTGAGGCTGGGACTATCTCTGCAGCAGCTAAAGCTGCTAGGATTAATCGGCGCCTCCATTTTAAGTGGATGGAGAGTGACCCTAACTATGTGGAGAGATTTTGTGATGCTCAGGAAAAGGCTAATGAGCGGCTAGAAGGGGAAGCCAGACGCCGAGCCGTAGAAGGTTGGAAAGAGCCTGTCTTTTATGAAGGTGTACACGTAGGGGACAAACCTAAATACTCCGATAACTTATTAATGTTCCTTCTTAAAGGCGGACTCCCGGAGAAGTATAAAGAGCGTTATGAACAAACCGGAGATTCTCCTACCCAAAGAAATATTAATTATAATGTGGATCTTACAGAACTTTCTGATGAAGAACTTAAAACTTTAGAAGAGATGGCTGATAAGCTAGGAGGCCCCAATGAGTAAGAAAAAGAATTTAAACAAATTGATGTCCCAGCTTAAACCTCAGGCTTCTGAGTTGAAGAATAAAATTAAAGCAGAACGATGGAGAAGAAACGTCCAAGCGTTCACAGAAGAAGCAGTTAAAATAGAGGACCGCGACCAAGTAGGGTTAGCAATTCCTTTTAAGCTGTGGCCAGCCCAATCTAACGTAATAAGTACTTTTCTAACAGAAAGGCTTACTATTGTATTGAAAGCTCGTCAGCTAGGGTTAACCTGGTTGGCGCTTTCTTATGCGGTTTGGGAAATGGTGTTTAAGGCCGGGTTTTCGGCTATTGCTCTTAGTAAGAGGGAGCTTGATTCAAAAGAACTTGTTAGAAGAGTTGAGTTTATTTTGAGGTATATGCCTAGTTGGATGATCAGAGAGAAGCAACATAAACCTAAAGGATGGAAAGGTTTAGTTTGGCACTCTACTTCACTTTCTGTAACTGTAGAGCATCCAGGACAAGAGGCTGCTTGGTTTCAGAGTCTCACGGCGTCTAAAGACTCCGGTCGTTCTTTCACGGCTAGTTTAGTAATTCTCGACGAGTGGGCATTCCAGCCTTTTGCTGAAGATATTTATAGTGCTGCTTATCCTGCTATTAACCGTCCCGAAGGGGGACAGGTTATTGGACTGAGTACTGGTCGTAGAGGCACTTTCTTCGAAAACGTGTGGAATGGTGCTATTAATAAAGAAAATAGTTTTATACCTATATTTTTAAGCTGGAGATCTGATCCTAGAAGGACCGAGGAATGGCACGAAAAGACGAAGACGGACTTACCTAATACATATAGAGCGGAATATCCAGAAACCATGGAAGACGCATTTACGGTCGGCGAGGGAGCATTCTTCCCCGAATGGGATCCGGACTGGCACATTATAGATACTCCAGGATGGTATCCCCCACCGGAATGTCAATTACACGGAGCCTATGACCCTGGCTATGGGTCTAGAGCTTGTTTTAAGTGGTATGCTGTATTCCCGGGAAAACCTTCTCAAATGGTGGGATACAGAGAATATTATCCACACCATGTCGCTGATCCAGAACAAGCAAAAACTATTATTGATATGAGTAAAGATCCTAGGGGTAACCAAGAAAGCCTCTTAACAATAATTGCTGACCCTTCAGCCTGGAATAAGCAGAGTGGTACTGGACAAAGCACCGCGGAGGTATTCTCGGAACATGGTCTCACTTTGTTAAGAGGAGATAACGACCTTAGCAACGGATGGAGGAGACTTCATCAATGGTTAGCTATTAGATATGATAATGAGAGAAATCCCATGCCTCCTCTATTGAGGTTTACTAGGGGTTGTGCTAATACTATAAGAACTTACCCTGCCTGTGAACAGAATACAACTAATCCCGACGATATTTCTAGTAAATCAGAACATCACCCCCAAGATACAGACAGATATTTTGTGATGTCTAGACCAGAACTATCTGATTCTGATTTTCTATTAGCTGGTTCATATAGAGGTCAACCCACGGAGCCAGAAAGTTTTGATGAAGAAGAATATCGCGATGAGATGGACGATGCTGGAGACCTTGAGTCTCTGACATTTTATTCTTAGGAGGTAAGTAAGATGCCTTACAAGTCTGAGAAACAACGGAAGTATTTTAACGCCAATAAAAAGAAGTTAGAGAGAAAAGGCGTTAATGTTGATGAATGGAATAGGGCGTCTAAAGGGAAGAAAGTTCCCAAGAAGAAAAAATAAAGGAGGCGTTTTTATGGGTACATTTTTATGGGTACTCGCGGTGTTTGGGGTGGGATATATCGTAGGATTTGTTTCAAGAGAACTTCAAGTTCTACTTTATTATACTGTCACCTCGATGAAAGCTCGTAGAGAAGCAGCTTCTAATCTTGCTTATGACAAGATCATGGAAGCAGCGGAACGTAGAGAAAGTGAAGATCTTCCTGATAAGGAAGCAGTTAGTAAAGACGAACCTGAACAGGAAGATATTGATGAGGAAGAAAAGAAAAAAGGTATTAAAACATTTTGGAGCTAAGGAGGCTTTAAAACATGGCAGTCCACATCTGTCCAAATTGTGGAACGGAACACTCAAGTAAAAAGAAGAAAAGAGCATGTATATTCAGTCACATGGCTGAAGAGGAAGAAATGGAAACAAATCCTGATCCGATGGAAGGGGAACTTCTTACCGAAGAGGAAGTTACCGAAGAGGAAGTCGTAGAAGACCAGACAGCAGAAGAAGAGGAACAACAAGAACCTGTGGAAGAGGGTTTCTTCGTTAAAAAACCTGTAGTAGTAAAAGCATATCAAACTGATAAAGAGTTTCAAATAGAGACTCCGGAAGGCACCATGACAGCAAGTCCCGGAGACTGGATTATTACGGGGGTTGTAGGTGAACAGTATCCCTGTAAACCCGATACTTTCAAGAAAACTTATGCTCAATGTGATGGAGAACATCCTCCGGTTGTTATACCTCGAAGACTCTGTCCTGATGAGTTAAGATATCTTGCCACAAACCAGACTGTGTCTGTGAGAGTTGAAGGAATTTTAACGAATGATTATGAGTTAGAAGTGAAAGAGACTGAGTTTGTAAGGAGGTAATGATATGCCTGACCAATTTGGGGGTAATACAAGATTTAAATCCAGTACAAATATTGACCATTCTCGAACGAGAGAACCGGCATCGGGTATCCCCCGTAGTCCCGGAAGGCCTCAAAACAGCCAGGACGCTATGCCTCGTAATAGAGGAGATAGTCCTCAGAAAACTGGTGTTCCTGGTTGGGCTAAAGCTTTGTTAAAACCACAGGCTCCCGGATGGGCTACTCAGGAAGGAGCTAGACAACAGCAACAGCCCCAACAAACTGGTTTTGGTAGGCCGTATGATACACAACCAGTGGGGTCTCCTCAACGACAGCCCCAACGGCAAGCATTTAGTACGCCTGTTCAACCCCAACCCCAAAGACAAGACTTTAGTACACCTGCTCAACCCCAACGGCAACCTCAAGGTCAACCTCAAGGGGGTCCTGCAAGACCCAGCACACAAATGGACCAATTGGCTCTCAGAAAAAGGTTGGCAATGATGGCGGCTTCACGGAGGGGGCGTCGTTAATGGCTAAAACAGAAGCTAAGTTAAGTACAGAAGATAGAGATCTAGATAAGCATTATGAAGAAGTGCAGAAATGTAGGAAGTGGTTTGATATTGATAAAGACCATAAATCCTTTATTACTGATGAGTTTGAAGAAATGCATAAGCTTTATACAGGGCAGCATTGGGATTTAACAGGACCTACAGGACAAGTTTTAAGAACTCCTACTCAAAAGAAAGCTCACCCAAATACGGTTGAAAATATTTGTTTTGCTTTAGTTGAAGGATTAGTTGCAGAGTTTGCAGAAGAAGTAGAACTTATAGATTATCCTCAAAACCCTAATGATGAACAGGGTTCTGCTAAGATGACTGATATGAAGAAATTTCTATTCTACAAAAACAAATTTAATAGCGAAAAAGCTAAGTGGTTAAAATATTTCTTCGCGTATGGAACAGGAATCTGGCACCAATTTTGGGATCCTTCTTGGAGGGGAGGAAAAGGCCCTAATAGGTGGGAAGGAGACATTAGGGTTATAGCATCTCATCCTAGATCTATTTTTCCTGATGCTAGGTGTTTTGAAGATATTGAAGAAGGCCGACGTATTCACAAAGCTTATTATCCCACACAGGAATATATCAAAGAAAAGTTTGATGTGGAAGTAGATCAGGATATTGTTGATGAAGATCTAATTATTGGGGAGGAACAAGGAACTCTTGCTTTAACGGAAGAGGGAGAGAATAGAGCTTTACTTGTTGAGACTTGGTATAAAGGTGAACCCATGATCCGAAACCGAGGAGAAAAGAACGAGGGTCCTGGTCTTCATGTTATTTGGTGGGCTGGAGAAGAGGGAAAATATCTTGCTCACGATAATTATGTTTACTTTGAGCCTGGTGAAGATCCAAAGTTTCCCTTTATCTTTAAAGCACGTTATCCCAGAGAGAACAGCGTTTGGGGTTTTGGGGAATTATTTACATTAAAAAATCCTCAAATTACATTAAACAAAACTGCCGAACTGATTATTGAGAGTCACATGCAGTCGGCTTTAGGTCAGACCTTATTCTTGGAGCAAGCTTTTACTCCGAGGCAGAGAAAATTTATTGAAGACTATGGTACTATGCCCGGAGTGTGGATTCCAGCAAAGGACCCCCAAGCTGTGGTAAAACACTACGGAAAAGGTGTTCCCGAATCTCTACCACACGAGACTACTCGTCTCCAGAATGTGATGGAGACTCTGGTTGGGAGATTTGATATTTCTCAGGGTAGAACACCGGGTAGTGTTACAGCATTTAGGGCTTTAGACTTATTAGCTGCTAGAGCTCAAGTTCGACTGCGATCAGCAGAAGAAGCTATTCTGGAAGGTTACCAAGAAATGGGTACTTATGTAAACCACCTTATAACTCTCTGTTATAGTGAAAAGAGAGCATATAGGATATTAGGAGAAGATAGACGAGATGATGATGAGGCTGAGCATGGTAAGGAACCTAAGTATGGGACTTATGATCCTGCTGACTTTAAAAAGGTCTACTTCTTTGGTCCTCCCTCAACAGAGATGGATTGGGGGGAATTTGAAGATTGGGGAGGTGAAGAAAGAGCAGAACTAGAGGGGTATGATCTGGATGAAGACTATGAAATTTATAGTCCGCAGTATGATTCTTTCTGTAAGGCTTCAACCACGATGCCATCAGACCGAATGTTTTACTTGGAACTCGCCAAGGAGTTATTCTCTACTCAGATGATTGACGAGGAGGTTTTCTGGTATGTGGTAGATCGGGGTAAATTCCCACCTTACGAAGAGATGAAGGAGAAAGCAGAAAAGAAAAAAGCTCAAATGGAACAACAAATGCAGCAGGAACAACAAATGATTCAGCAACAGCAGCAAGAAGAGCAGATGTCAGCAGAAGCTGAGATGGAAGCTGAAAGCCAAGCAAACGCAGATGAAGCTGTGGAAGAAGCAGCAGCTGCACATTTAGAGGCTATTTTTGAGTCTCATCCTGATACTGCGGAACAGTTTTTAGCTTTAACACCTGATGAACAGATGAACGTGGTTAATACAGTAAGAGAAAGCATGAAACAGGGTCACGGCGACCAAAGCCGGTAAGACTGCTCATAGAGCTGACTACGGGGAAAGTCCCAGGAATTTAAAATAACGCGCGACGGCGCTAAAACGGAGGTAAAACAATGAAAGATCTTATGGAGAGTTTAGCAATTAGGTTTAGTAATGGCGGAGGAAAAACTAAGAACCCAGAACCACCAGACGCCCAGGTGGACGATGTAGATGAACCCGATGTAGAAGAAGATCGGGAAGAAGAGTTGTCTAGGTTGTTTGGAGACGAAGAAGATGATGAAGATGATGAAGAAGACGAAACTGATGAAGACGAAACTGACGAAGACGAAACTGACGAAGAAGAGGAAGAAACTGAAGAACAACAGAAACCTAAATACCAACAAGTCCCTAAACAGGAAGAGGGCGATCAGAAGACTCAACCAAAAGAACAGAAAACTTTTAGTGAAGAAGAAGTAAATAAAATAGTCCAAGATAGGTTAGCTAGAAAAGACCGACAGTTCAGAGAACAATATAACCAGTTGAACAATAAACTTGGTCAATTGGAACAGCTGACTGGGATGGATACTGACGGGATTATCACCCACGTTAAACAAGCTCAAGTAAAAGCTAGAGCTGATGATTGGGGAATCTCAGAGGATGAAGCTAACCGTATTCTTGAAAATGAACAAAAAGCTAATGTTATGGAGAAAGAGCTCGGTCAACAGAAACAACAAAATGAACAAACCCAACGCATGGTTCAATATGACCGTGATAAACAAAGACACCTTTCTAATCCTCTTGTTAAACAATATGAAAGTAAAATCGATGAGTTTGCTCAAAATGGTTCTTCACTTAACTTTGAACCTGCGATGAAGTATGTTCTAGGTCAAGCTATGTTAGAAGGTAGTATTGACTATGAGAAGGACGCGGAGCAGAAGGTGTTGGCCAAGAACAAGAGGAAGGGTAAAACTAAGCCGGAAAAAGGCGGTTCAGGAGGTGGGTCCGAATCATATAATACTTTGAGTAAGACAGAAAAAGTGTTAGCGAAGAACTTGGGCCTTTCCTTCAAGGAATTTGCTAATGAGAAACAAAAAGAGCATAAAAAGGCTCGAGGCAAATAAACATTAATTGTGAGGTGACAAAGAATGAGTTATACTGCTGAAAGAACTACAGTGGGACTTGAATTTAACTACAATATATTCGGGTTCTCTGGCAACCCCGTTCCTTACGAATTAAAACCAGACCAGGAGTTTAAGAAAGGTCAGCTAGTCTGTCTTCATCAGTTTGGACAGGCTGTTGCTCATAGTGGCAAACTAATGCCTTTCACAGACTCTGAGCAGATCGACGAGGATGTGCTTATAGGAGTAATGGCTGAGGGTATTAAGCAGGCCGATAACCCCAGTGATGAAGTTACTTATGGCATGGTATACTGCAATCCCGGTAACATCTACCGTGTATCTTTCACTAACGAAGAAGAGATAGTAGGTGCTAGTGAAGGTACTAAAACTCGCCTTGA
Organism: Mollicutes bacterium; assembly: GCA_003553945.1. GTDB lineage: Bacteria > Bacillota_I > Bacilli_A > Izemoplasmatales > Izemoplasmataceae > T1SED10-81. The sequence goes on from PWEL01000008.1 coordinate 8,865, forward strand.
TTTAGCTGCAGTAACTAATGCTAATAACATCCGGGGTACTTTGATGTATATCTATGAAGGTCCCGGTGCAGGTCACATGAAGACAATCACCGAGGCTGATGATAGTGGTAATACCATTTCCTGGATCGGTGATATTGAAGCCAATACTACTACTGATACCAAGGCCTTCTTGCTTTCCGCCGATGTAAACTCGGCTGGTATCAACATAGGTTCAGTTGGTGCTAAAGTAGACTCTGATGGTATGAAAGTAGATGTTGGTGAGGCTCTTAGTGCAACTGAGAACCCAATTAAGGTAGTAGGTGTTAATCCTAAAGCCAAGATGTTGGACGTAATGCTTAATGGTCCATTACACCTGTAAGACTAAATTAATAATAAGGTGAGGTGAAAAAGAATGATAATCTCAGATAACTGGGGAGATCTATTACTCCCTGGACTTAGAACTATATTTAACAAACACAAGGAGAGTCTACCTGACTTTCTAGATACTTTCTATAACATGGAAACATCTAAGAAAGCTCAGGAATTTTCACTGGGCGTTGGTAGTCTCGGGCTGATGGAGCCTTGGGATGACTCTGGACGCCAGGTGTCTTACGAAGATGTTCATAAAGGTTGGAAGATGACATACACTCACCGTAAGTATTCGAAGGGTCTTAAGATCGAGCGAGAACTTCTTGATGATGATCTCTACGCAGAGATCAAGAAAAAGGTCAAGAACTTGTCTCAATCGGTTTATTACACCCGCCAGTTCTACGGTGCAAGTGTATTTAACAACGCATTTGATTCTCTTTACGCGGGTCCTGACGGGGCTGCTCTTTGTTCGAGTAGTCACGAACTGTCTCCGTCTAATTCTGATACTTGGAAGAATGCGGACGACCTTGATCTTAACGCTGACAACGTAGAAAAAGTTCGTAACGCTATGAAGGAGTGGACAGATGACAAGGGTAACTTACTTGCTGTCAATCCAGATACTCTTATCGTTGCTCCTTCTAAACGTAAAGCTGCGTTGGTTATTGCGGATAGTGATAAAGAGCCGGACACTTCTGACAACAACGTAAACATCTGGAAAGGTTCTGTGAATGTGATTGAGTATCCCTTCTTGAAGAACGGTAAATCCTGGTTTATGGTTGATCGCCAGAGGATGAAGAACTTCTTGACCTGGTTTGATCGTCGTAAGGCAGAACTCGAATCAGAAAAGATGTTCGACACTGAAGTGGCTAAGTATAAGGTAGTTAACCGCTTTAGTTTTGGCTGGGACGATGCAACCTTTATCTATGGTTGCCAAGCTTCTAGCTAGTAAATTAATGGAGTGGGGGCGGCCGATAGGCGGCTTAACCTCCTAAGCGGCCCCCCTCTAAATATTAGGAGGTGCGATTTATGGCTTATGATAAGTATGGTGGTGTACCTGGTACTCATCAAACTGGTCCT
>PWEL01000003.1 GCA_003553945.1 Mollicutes bacterium
ATCACAGCAGGGTGAATTGACCTTTTCCCTGCTCCTAACAAAAAATATTCTTCTGGGGGTTTTCTTCTAAGTAGTAATCTGTTAAGATATACATACTTTGTGGGAGCGCCCTTGGTGCTGTTGTTAGGACAGTACCTCTAAAAGGGGCGCTTTTCCTTTCCATAGATTTTTTAATAGCTCTTCCCCTTTTAAAAACAAATCTATTATATACTATCTATGGACAGTTTACTCGGTAACTTCCTGACAGGCTCTCTTAATATCAACTGGACAGTTTGGACTGGCTGATACACCTAATCAAATAGGCCAAACTGGGGAGTTTAAAAAGGTTTTTTTATTGTCAATAACAATGCAAAGAACTAAGCAGAGCTTGAGTTTTCTCCTCCCGATCACTAGCCTTAGCCATAATTAGTAACTAATTAAGGTGCTCATAAATTAAGAGGTTAAGCACAAGGTAGAGGCATACTTTATTATATTTCAAAAAGAACTCTATTAGATAGCCCGGTTTTAAAAAATATCCAGCATCATCCAAAGTATATTGTGCATTAGTTTGAGCCACTGCTAATCGCCGGTAAATTGGAACCTTTCCAACCAACCAGGTAAAACATTAGAAAATCAAAGGGATCATAGCCATGATTAACGATAAGCTTAATCACAACACTTTCAGTAGTCTTTTATGGGTGACCCAGGACAACAGGATTAGCCAGATTCACACTCTCTATTCATCTCAATATTAAAAACCGGAAATATAGTATCATAATTTAACCTTTCTAATTGTTTCAAACTGTTCTGATCACAGCCTAATGTGCTCCTCTATTCAAATAATCCTACTTGATGAACATTTAAAAAAGCGCTTACATATCTCTAACTTCAAAAGAAACTCTTACTTTAGTTTGTTGAAATTAGCGCATATCCAAATATATTGCTTTTTAGTGTAATTTCTTGTTTGTTTTTGGTTTTAGAAGAGTATTTTAGTTTTGTTAAAAAAATTTTTTAGCAGGAAAATTTAAAATTAAGTAGAATAATATTAGAAATTGAAAAACAAAAAACATCTTTTCTATAAGCGAAACAATATTACATAGAAATATTCAAAATTAGTGTTAATTTCTATCTTAAGAATTTAAGTTTTATGCTTGAATTGCTAAGCATGATAAGAAGGCGGTAAATGAGCAGAACATTTATTTGGAGGTGATTAATGAAAGATTAATCTAAGGCCTGGTTTTAGATTTATACCCTAAATTTATGGATGTTTCGAAAGGAGTGACGAATTTTGGGTAATAGTTTAGGTAATGAAAGGCAAAGCTCTGCTAAAAAAACTTTTATGGAAGATCCGAGGTATAAACAGTGCAATAAAGAAGCTATAATTGTTTGTGTTTTAGGTATTGCCAATTTAATATGGTGGTTTGCTTGGGGTTATGGATTGGGCCTAAGGGACCCATCCGAATATTCTTATGTGATGGGATTTCCAATGTGGTTTTTTATGAGCTGCATCGTCGGGGGATTATTGTTCGTTGGATTAACTATATTGATAGTTTACAAATATTTTAAAGATATGCCACTCGACAAGTTGGATCCGGAAGAAGCAAAGAAATATGAGGAGGGGATGGACAGATGACTTTTGAAGGAATACGTTGGGATGTCCTTTTCCCTATCATCATTTATTTTATATTTGTTTACGTGATTGGATTTTATAGTATGAAATTTGTAGGACGTGCCACTGCTAGAGTAGGCAAGGGTTTCTTACAGGAATATTTAATGAGTGACAGAACTCTCGGTGGTTTTGTACTGGCAATGACTCTCGTGGCTACATATTTAAGCGCGGGTAGTTTCATAGGAGGTCCAGGAACTGCCTACACCTTTGGGATGGCCTGGGTATTTCTCGCTATGTCTCAAATGCCTACTGGGTATTTTACACTGGGGGTTTTAGGTAAAAAGTTTGCTATTGTTGCGAGAAAAATTAATGCTGTTACTGTAACTGACTTTTTAAAGGAGCGTTATGAAAACAAGTTTTTAATTGTCTTAGTATCTCTATCTATTGTCTTTTTTATTTCAGCTGCTATGACGGCCCAGGTGATTGGTGCTACAAGAATTTTAGAGGGTGCGTTAAATATCCCTTATGAAGTGGGTCTTGTGTTCTTTGCTGTTACAATATTAGTCTATACAATCATTGGAGGTTTCAGGGCTGTTGCATATTCCGATGCCCTTCAGGGAATCGTTATGACCGTTGGTGTTTTTGCAGTAATTATTGCTGCTATCATAGCTGGAGGAGGAATACCTAATATTATACAGGAAATGCGTGCTATGGATCCTGGGCTAATTTCACCAACAGGGCCTGATCCAGAATTCACTTCAATTGCCTGGGTAACATCATTTTGGATATTGGTAGGATTCTCAATTGTTGGCCTTCCCCAGGTAGCAACCAGGGCTATGAGTTATCGAGATTCTAAAAGTCTGAAACTCGGTATAATTTATGGCACAGTTGTTGCTATGATCTTGCTACTGGGTATGCATTTACTGGGCGCCTTCGGAGTAGTGCTTGTACCAGGCATAGAATCAGGAGATCTCGTGGTTCCAAAAGTTACTACTATGTTATTCCCGAACTGGGTTGCAGGTTTAATTCTCGCCGGTCCGCTAGCTGCTATTATGTCTTCTGTTGACTCTCAACTTTTGATTGGTCTGGGCGCTATCGTAAATGATGTCTATCTGAATATTATCAATCCTAAAGCTAAGAGAACTTCAACAATCACCTTTATTTTTGCAGCCCTTATTGGTATTGCCGTTTTTATCGCTGCCTTTGATCCACCTGAACTAATGGTGTGGTTAAATTTATATGCCGCTGCTGGCCTTAAGACTACGTTTTTGTGGCCGATTATACTGGGATTATACTGGAAACGAGCCAACACACCTGGAGCATTTGCCTCAATTATTGTCGGTATAGCATCTTACATTTCTTTTGACATTATGTGGCCTAGACCGCTGGGATTGCACACTATAGTTCTCCCACTGGTTTTATCACTGGCTGCTTTTGTAATTGTTGCATTGGTGACTAAGAAGCCCAGCGATGAAGTAGTTGAAAAGTTCTGGGGTATATAATAAATTAAGCTCCTAATCGGGAAAGGGAAGATTTCTTCCCTTTCCCTCACCACTTATTAATTGCCTGTCTCGGTCGCCAGAGAAGTGGTTAAAGCTTGCTATAAAACAAGATTATTCGAACTTAGTTAAAAAACATTTTATAGCGGAAGATTGAATCTGAAGAAAAACTTGAAGACTAAATCATAGCACAAGGCATATGAGTAATATTTGTGTCTGAAATAAGTCGGTTAAGGTTAAGCTTACTTAACAAAATGAAACTATTAACCATTAAACAAGCCGATTCTTGTGCAGTATATATATGATTCATTGTAATTAAGTATCTACATGACTATATATTGTTTACGCATAGCATAAAGGAGAATAAAATATTCTTACCAGAAAAGTTGATCTCGGTATTAATAGGATTCTTATAATTAATGGGCATGGATCTAATGCTCCTTATCTTGATGATACTGCAAGAAGAACAGTCTTGAAAACGGGAGCTATCTGTGGAAGTTTTATCTCATATAAAGTGGCCAATGAAGCTATAGATAAAGTTAGAGAATCTGAGTGGTCGGGCGGTATTGCCCATGCATGCGAAATGGAAGCATCAGTTTATATATATATCAGGCAAGAGAAAGGGTAAAAATGGTAAGAGCAACCAGGAACATTGGATTCCCCAAGTCTGATTTTCACTGGGTTGTTACAATAAGGCCATCACCCCTAGCAATGAGAGATTGGCTATCCTCATATTTTGCAACAGGGGTGATAGGTGACCCTGTTTTTGCTGGCTTTGAAAAAGTATGGGTGATTTTTAATGCTGTTATTGAGAATTTAACTGCCTTAATTAATGAATTTAGAGAAAGAGAGCAAAAACCACGTCAAGATCATCATTAAATCACCATAGTACGATGTATTGTAGAGGAGGAGAGTTTGCTTTGAATAAGAATTTACCGAAAATAATTGATGAAGCTGTTGACAGTTTGGAAGGAGAACTCGTTGAATTTTTACAAGGCATGATAAAGATTCCTACAGAAAATCCCCCAGGAAAACATTACATGGAATGTGCTAAATTTATAGGAAATAAAATGGAGGAGATTGGTTTTAAGGTTGATTATGTGGAGGTTCCTAAAGGAATGACCAAAAAGCTTGCCCCTCATGGTGAAGAATCACCCAGGGTAAGCGTAATAGGGGTTTACGGAAGCGAACAAAAACCTGTGCTTCATTTTTCAGGCCATTATGATGTGGTTCCAGCTGGTTCGGGTTGGACCGTCAATCCTTATTCAGGGGAAATTAAGGATGGTAAAATCTTTGGTAGAGGATCCTCGGATCAAAAATCAGGAATTGCTGCCCAAATATATGCCGTAGCAGCCTTAAAACTAACAGGTATTGATCTTTATGGTAAGATATTGTCCAGTGCAACCCCTGATGAAGAGACTGGTGGATTTGGCGGACTAGGCTATTTAGTGGATAATGGTTACCTGGATTCCAGCAACACTGATTACTGTGTGATCACCGAATGTTTAGATTTTGATAAGGTTTGCTTGGGGCATAGGGGAACCTTGTGGTTTGAACTAACCACTAAAGGGAAGCAAAGCCATGGTTCCATGCCTTCTGAAGGTGTTAATGCCATTGATAAAATGCGGTCATTAATAAACGAAATCGAGAATAATATATTTCCTTTAATTAAAGATAAATCAAGTTATCCTATTCAGCCAGAAAAATGCCGAGAAAGCACTTTGGCCTGTACTGTAATAGAAGCGGGGAATAAGGTGAATACTGTGCCGGCAGAATGCAAGGCTTGTTTTGATTGGAGGTTGATCCCAGAACAAAATTTAGATTGGGCAAAAGAAACTTTAATTCAGGTGTGCGAAGACTGGAAATCAAGAAACAAAGATTCTGATTATAATTTAAATATACTTCACCAGGTTGATCCTTTGGTGGTTCCAGATGATACACCACTGGTGAAAGTTTTTTTGTCAAGTGGTCAAGATGTGCTAAATCGAGAAATGGAGTTCTCTATTAGCCCGGGAAGCGATGACCAACGATTCGTTGTAAACCAGGGTGGCTTAGAACAATGCATTGTTTACGGACCTGGAGCTTTGGCTCATGCTCACAAATCAGATGAGTACATTTGTATATCAGAGCTGAAACAGGCCGTTAAAATAATGGCACTTTCTGCTGTTAAATTGCTAAACGAAAAAGAAAAATATAATATTTGAAAGTATGATCCTTCCAAATACCGGCACAGGATCTAACATTTTGGTTTGGATTTAAACATTATAAAATTGTAACTTTCAAGGTTAATTTGTTCAGCCGTCTATTTAAGAAAACAGTTTTATAAAAGAAATCTTTATAATTATCCTTAAAAAAATATTTTAATTTAAAAGGAGGATTAACTTGAAAAAGAAATTTTATGAAAAACATAACAAATATATCTTTCCATGTGTTTCAAATTACTATCAGGAGCCACTGGTGCTGGAAAAAGGGATGGATAACCAGCTAACTGATATTGAGGGAAACGATTATTTAGATTTTTTTGGTGGTATTTTAACGGTTGGTTTAGGGCACTGCAGGAAAGAAATAACGGAAAAAGTAGTGGAGCAGTACCGTACCCTTCAACATTGTTCCACCCTGTATCAAAATAAACCCGCTCTTCTTTATGCAGAAAAATTGGCGCAGATAACCCCGGGAAAACTGCAAAAAAGCATTTTTACTAATAGCGGCAGTGAAGCTGATGAGCATGCAGTTCTTTTAGCACAATTAGCTACCGGGAATGAGGAGATTATTACTCGACGACATGCTTATAGTGGGGCAAGTTCTTTAACTATGGCTATGACTGCTTTGAGTCCATTTAGACTAGGAGCCAATTATGGGTATTTGAAGTTTGCCTATGCTCCTTACTGCTATCGCTGTCCGTTTGATAAAAGCTACCCTGGATGCGATCTGATATGTGCCAAAGATGTCGAGGAGCTAATAAAAACTTGCACCAGGGGAAAAATTGCTGCCTTTTTAGCAGAACCTATCATGGGCGTTGGTGGTTTTATCACTCCTCCGATGGAGTATTATAAGGAAGTGGAGCATATCATACGAAAATACGGGGGGCTATTTATCAGTGACGAGGTACAGACCGGTTGGGGACGAACGGGAGGTAAAATGTTTGGAATTGAGCAGTGGGGAGTGGAACCTGACATAATGACCATGGCTAAAGGGGCTGCCAATGGTTTGCCTGTTGGAATTACCATCGCCAACCCTGAAATTGCCGACCACTTTAAAGGCCAGCATATCTCTACATTTGGAGGCAACCCTGTAAGTATGGCAGGAGCTCTGGCAACATTAGACTATATTGAAGAAAACAACATCCAGGAAAATTGTAGGATTATGGGTGATTACCTGCGTGACAAATTAAAGGAACTACAGGATAAATACCGTGTAATCGGAGAGATTAGAGGTATGGGCTTGATCCTGGGCATGGAAATTGTGAAAGAGAATAAAGAACCAGATGCGGAAATGGTCAATAAACTGTTCGAGGAAACAAAAAAACAAGGCCTTTTGATAGGCAAAGGCGGTCTTTATGGAAATGTAATTCGCATTACACCGGCCCTAAATATAACCAAAGAAGAAATTGATGAAGCAATCAAAAAGCTGGATAATGCTTTTAATGCGGCTATAATATGTTAGTCTACAAGTCTTAACAAGACCGGAATAGTAAGTTAAGCAGCGTGTCTTTTTGAAGTCGTCTTGGTACCAGTTTTTTATACATCCAACATTATTGTTAACTTAATTGGCAAAACACAGAGAGCCATAAAAAGCATCCGAAAGTAGGCTGCAATGCAGAAGACCATGTCAGCCAAATATTGGAACAGACTGAGCAATAAGGCTATGAACATGGACATAGTGAATAGTACATCCAGATAAGGACCATCAGAGCCAATAAATAAACCGCTAAAGTCCATCAACATAGCCGGAAAAAGCTATCTCCAGAAGGAAAAGTTTAGAAACTGTAAAATGAAATTTAAGTATTTATAGATTATTCCCAAAATAGAATCGGGAGGATTATAATGAGTAAACCAACTATTTTAGATTTTAAGCGAATGAAAATGAACGGAGAAAAAATAAGTATGTCTACAGTATATGATTATGGAATGATGAGCCAGGTTGATAAAACTGGCATTGAACTGGTATTGGTTGGCGATTCTGCTTCCATGGTAATGATGGGCAATGAAGGAACTATCTCAATTACTATGGATGAGATGATTGTCTTTTGTAAAGCTGTAACAAAGGCGGCAAAAAATACTTTTGTTCTCGGTGACATGCCTTTCATGAGTTATGAAGTATCCGGCGAAAAAGCTGTGGAAAATGCCGGCCGCCTTATGAAAGAAGGTGGTGTTGATGGAGTTAAGCTTGAAGGCGGAGAAAGAATGCAGGAAACCGTTAAGAGGATTGTTAATGCCGGCATTCCTGTTTTAGGGCATATTGGCCTTACTCCTCAGACTGCCTCAATGTTGGGTGGTTTCAAGGTTCAAGGTAAAGATGTAGGGATAGCCAAACAAATTGTGAAAGATGCTAAAGCACTTGAGCAAGCTGGTGCTTTTGGAATTTTGATTGAAGCGATACCTGCTGAACTTGCAAAATTGGTTACAGAAAACATAAATATACCCACTATTGGCATAGGCGCTGGTTTACATTGTAACGGCCAAGTTTTGGTGCTTCATGATATGCTCGGCCTTTTTGATAAATTTGTTCCGAAGTTTGCAAAAAAATATGCCAGCCTGGGTGAACAGGTCAAAAATTCACTAGATGATTTTGTTCAAGAAGTGAAAACCGAAAAATTCCCTACTATTGAACATAGCTTCTTGATGAAAGAAGAAGATTTGCAAAATGTAAAACAAGCCCTCAAAGAGGAGGGTTTGGTAAATTGAAAGTAGCGGTTCTCGGTGCAGGGGCGATGGGCTCTTTGTATGGTGCTCATTTAGCTAAGGGAGGCCAGGATGTTTGGCTGATTGATGTTTGGCAGGAGCATGTTGATGCAATCAATCAACATGGATTGAAAATATTTTACGATGACCATTTTGAGACCGTAGAAATAAAAGCTACATTGAACCCTTTAGATATTGAAAATACCATGGATTTAATCCTGGTCTTTGTGAAATCATACCACACTGGATTAGTTTTAGAAAACTGTATTCATCTTATTGGGGATAAAACAAAGCTCCTTACTTTGCAAAACGGAGTCGGCAATGTTGATATCTTGGAAAGGTTTGTTTCTAGAACTCAAATACTAGCTGGAACTACTGCGCATGGTGCAAATGTCAGAGGGCCCGGACAAATCAACCATGCGGGTAAAGGAAAAACAATCATTGGCAGGATAGATGGTATAAATACGAAAGATGAAGAAGAGTTGGCTTCCATTTTCCATGCATCCGGTTTGGATACAGAACTTAGAGATAGAATAGAGGGATTGATCTGGGATAAATTGTTAGTCAATGTCGGGATTAATCCACTTACTGCCTTGTTGTTGGTTAAAAATGGTATTCTATTGGAAAACAACGAAACTGAGGAGCTCATAGATTTACTAGTCGGAGAAGCCTGGGAAGTAGCAAAAAAAAGTAACATTATACTTTCACATAATGACCCAATTGGACACGTTAAGTCAATTGCCAAGGCTACAGGAGAAAACAAATCCTCAATGTTGCAAGATATCTTAAAGGGCAGAAAAACGGAAATAGATTTTATAAACGGAGCAATAACCCATAAAGGTAAAGAAGTGGGAGTGGCGACACCTTATAACGAATTAATTACTCGGTTGATAAAAGCTAAAGAAAAAGTAAAGGGAATAGACCTAAAATATTTAGAAGGAGTATTTTAGTTAAATGAAAAAAAGTGAAGAAGAAAATAAACCTACTTTAAAGGTTGTTGATAGAGCCTTAATGGTCCTAGAACATATTTTAGAACATAGTCATAGAGAAGTAACAGTAACAGGCTTATCAAAAGATTTGCATATCAACAAAACAGTTATTTACAGAATATTACAGACTCTAAGTAACAGAGGATACCTTGTAAAAAATGAGCGCTACCATAATTATTCGCCGGGTTTTAAATTAATTGAACTTGGTTCCAGAACCCAAGAAAAAATCGAACTGCATAGTATTGTAAGGCCTTACCTGGAAGAATTAAGCCAGCAAACAGGGGAAACTGTGAACCTGGGTGTTTTAACCGGCAATCAGGTTGCCTACCTGGATAAAATTGAAAGTAGTAACTTTTTAAGAACGGATTTAAGGATAGGCACTCGGGTGCCAGTTTACTGTTCTGGATTAGGAAAAGCAATACTCAGCCATCTAAATGATCACAGTATTTTGGACAATATTAAATTTGAGCAATATACTTCCAAAACAATAACCGATAAGCAGAATTTGTTATCTGAATTAAAAAAGATTAGAGAACAAGGGTACTGCCTCGATGATGAGGAATATATTCCGGGAGTTCGCTGTATCGCTGTACCTATATTGTCTGGGGATAAAAAAGTTAAAGGCGCGCTTAGTGTAGCCGGTCCTTCATTTCGGTTGTCAAATGAAAGGCTTGATCAATTGATTCATGATTTGAAATTGGTGGTCTCTCAGTTGAACAAAAAATTGCGTTAATATAATTATTCCCAACATGTTGCCTATACAGTAATATTAAGGAAACAAACCCTTTTCTGTAAAAGTATTGCCCGTGAACTTGCATTCTTAAAAGTTCATCCCCCGTCTGCCGGGTAGCTTTGAACTAAAAAAAGAAGTCAAATCAAAAGTTTGGTAAAAAGGATGAGTATACGGAACTGGGCAATTTATGAACCGGAAAAATACTGCCTCTTACAGCTACCTGTAATTTTACGATAAAGCTTCCAGGGGCACTCCGAACGAAGTGCCTACAGCTAATGCAGCTTTAACCAGTTCTCCCGCGGGATCGACCTGCTTGGAGCCTTCAACCGCTTTTTCGAGAAGCACAGAATCAATTTTATCACCCTTAAGACAGACCATCC
>PWEL01000022.1 GCA_003553945.1 Mollicutes bacterium
GAATATGGTGGTAAAACAAGGGTTAAAGGTACTTGGAGCGGACCTTTACTCAATAAAAATACAAGGAAGATTCTTTATACTAGAACTGAAGGTAAAAATACAACTCTTAGCCTTCAGCTTGGGAATGAAAAAGTAGAAAAGATGGCTGAGAAACCTTTCCATGAAAAAATTGCCCATCCTATCTCAACTTTTGACCTCTCGGACTGGAGGTTTCCTCGAATCTACAACTCACAATATAGAGAACAGTGTTTAGTCATTGGTTTGGATGCTTTAGTTCAAAAATATGTGGAGGAATGTGGATGAAAAAATGTGTTATAATATCATTTGGTTTCGACCTATCAGGGGTGTTCCGAGCTTATTCGGAATACAGCTTGAAAGGGGGTGATTTGATTGTACTTGTACAACCTGAGCCTGTTAGTCCAAGAAACGAGAGCGCTGTAAAAGATGTTGAAAGTTTCTTGTCTGGATTAAAGAGTAAAGGTGTAGATATAGATAAAGAAGTATTAGGGGTAGATGCAAATGATATAGGGTCCATTGTAGAAGATATTGGAGAAATGATTAAAGAACAAAAATACCAATACTACCTGGATGCAACCGGGGGTGTTCGGTCAGTATGCGTGGCATTTACTATATTGGGAATTATTTTTAAAGACAAAATCGAATCTTTCAGGACGATAAATGAAGCAAATGGGTATATCACGGAGGTTTCACTACCTACATGTGCTCCTGATATATCATCCACCAAAAGAAAGATACTCTATTTGCTTAAAAAGCAAAGTGGTTTAACGACTAAAGATTTAGCCAATGAGTTAGATAGGAATGTCTCGACAATAAGTAGGCATCTTTCCGAATTAAAATGCAGATTCCTTGTAAAAAAGGACTCAAAATACGATGCAAGATATAATCTTACGTACGTGGGAAAGGCCTTGACACATTAAGGTGATGATATACATGCTACCCACATCAAAACTACAACTGAAGCTTCAATTCACAACCCCTGCAAAGCTTCCCTATTGGATGGGGTCCGCATTTAGAGGTATGTTCGGTAACGAGATCAGGAAAGTGCTCTGTAACGATCTCCAGCGATCCTGCGAGGGATGTGATACCAAGGAGAGCTGTCTCTTTTATTACATGTACATGCGAAAGGAAGCGGATAGAGGACATGCTCCGCCTCAAAAACCAATCATACTCGCCCCTCCGTTCTTTGGAAAAGAGATGAAGTTCGACGAAGACGGACACCTGGATGTCGAACTCCTCTTCTTCGGGGACTTCAAAAAATATCTTCCCCATGTGCTTCTGGGACTACGATTGGGGGGACAGCAGGGGATAGGGAGCATGAGGTATTATGGACAGAATCGTTTTTTGGTCGATAGAGCGGTCTGTCAGTTCTCCAAAAAAGAGGTCTACGACGGTGAGAGCATCAAATTGGATAATTTGAAAACCATCGATGTCGAGGATATCGGTCCCATCTGGAAAGAGAAACTCAAGATCGGTTTCAAAACGCCTTTTACAGGAAAGGATTTTCCTCCTTCAATGGATTATTTACTTTCTTTAGCGAGGTACAGATTGATCCATTTCGTGAACGAGTACGGTGACGGTGAAAGAGTACCGGAGTTCGAAGTCGATGCCGAAATAAAAGATCATGACCGCCATTACCATAAGCTACAACGACGCTCGAAAAGGAGCGACAAAACACAGTTCAACAGTTATACCGGTGTGGTGGAATACGAGATCGATGATATCGATAAGACCGGGGAATGGCTTTTGGGTGTAGCTTTGACCATTGGCTGCGGTCCAGATTCGTCCTTTGGATGTGGTTTTTTGCAGGTGTTGTAAGATGGGAATGAGGGTAAAACTTATAATTAAAAGGAGGGATACAGGAGGGGTAAATCCTGCCGGGAAGCATTTAGGGAGTGACAAAAATGCAGGTAGATTCTGAAAATGATAAGGAAGTAAAAGAAGGGAAACATATACTGCTATGCTCATTAGGTGTTAAAAGCATAGAAACAATCTACAAATTGAATGGAAAACAATCGAAGAGTGGACTGTCTACAATAGCATTGATCGATCTATTGTCCTCTGAAGAAAAACCTGATGAAATCTATGCATTGTGCACCGAGAAAGCAATCAAAGAGACATATCCGATTTTAGAAAAAAATACAGATGTGCCTCTGTATGCTATCGAAATACCCAGAGGTAGCTCAAAGGATGAACTTTATCAAGTCATGCGAAGGATCCTTAACAAAGCTAACGAAGTGAAACCTTCTGCCTTAACGATGGATCTCACACATTCTTTCAGGAACATCCCTTTTATCTTTTATTCTTCAGCACTGTATCTATCCGCATTGGAAGATGTAGAAATACGTGGGATATGGTATGGGATGCTTGAAGCTAAGGACGAAGATGGGATGGCGCCCTTGGTTGATCTGTCAGTGATATTGGAGCTAACTGAATGGTTCCATGGGGTGAGGTCATTCAAAGAAGAATATAACGCCAAGTTACTTAGAGCTCTGATGGTGAAAAGGAGCGATATTGATCGTGATGATACGAAAGATGTAAAAAAGGAAAAAGAGAATTTGGAACATATAGCAGAAAAATCTGCACGCTTCACCCGTAGATATTATGCTGGGTTACCATTAGAGATGGAAAAGATATCTACGGAGCTATTAGATCATATATCTCAAATCAAGGATCCAGACGAGGCATTGGGTATTCCATTGATGCGTGAACTGATCACCAAGGTCCAATCTAGCGTTGAAGATTTTGCGTTGGCATCCAATCCGAGTACCAACTTTAAGAGTAAAGTTACTCTTGACAGTGATGAAATGCAAAGACAGATGAATATAATAGAGAGTTATCTCGATTCAGGACACGTATCTAATGCTGCTGGTGTAATAAGAGAATTTATATTAAGTTGGCTGATGTTGAAAATGGGGGAAAGTGGAGTAAAATGTGATTGGCTAAGTTATCATGATAAAGAGGACTGTCTTGGACGTGAAACGATAGGAAGAAAACTAAACATCATGAAAAATATTTTACAGGACGACAGCGAGTTTTTTGAAGGAGAGCAGCGGGAACTCATAAAATGTTGGGATGTTCTTTCTAAGATAAGGAATGATTTTGCACATAATGGCTTTAAGGTAGAAGAAGTAAAGATAGATGACTACCATGATAAGATCATAGAAAGGTGGAAAATCGTCAGAAGAAATCTAGATAACGACGATTTTTTGGATCTTGAATTCGGTGGTGGCGGGGGTACTTACCTTATCACGTCTCTCGGTAAGTCTAAGGGTCTTCTTTATACCGCTCTGAAAGAGATGACAAAAAGACCCGAAAGATGTATAGTTATAGCATCGAAAGAAACTGTTGGTTTTGTGGATGAAGTAGTTGAAAAGGCAGGATATGATCCAGATAGGGTCCATTTTTCCGTGATGAACGATCCATATACGGGGTTTGAAGAGGTGGACGGTATAGTCAAAAAACATTCAAAAGATCTGATCAGCGCCGATGAGGTATATTGCAACATCACCGGTGGTACCACCTTCATGCAGTGGGTGATAAAGAAACTAGCCGATGAGGCCGAAGGCAAGGGGAGAAGAGTTGAGTGGGTTGCCATGGTTGACGAAAGAGAGTTCCAGGAGCAACAGGAAAACCCCTATGTGCTAGGAAAGATGATACGATTAGATGGAAACGAAGAAGGAGGATAGAGAATGGAAAAGATCGAAGCAAAATTTAGGATAGTAACGCCTATGTTCATGTCGGGTGCAGATCAGACGAAAGCAGAACTGCGTGTTCCAAGCATCAAAGGAGCACTCAGATTTTGGTGGCGTGCGCTGGCATTGGGGTGGTATGGAGATGTGAACTGTGTTAAAAAAGAGGAAGAAAGTCTGTTCGGTTCTACAGAAGAGGGCCAGTCCAAAGTGATGATATACAAAGGAGATTCTAATCTTGAGATCGAGGAAGTAAAGAATTTCCGTTCACAATGGAAAAAATACGCTGGTTATGGACTGACTGAAAATAAACCCAAAAAAGAGTTCTTGTCTGCAGGAGGAACATTTACATTGGAACTTCTATTTAGGGAGGATACGGAGAAGATGTTATTACCAACTGCATTTAAAACACTAGGATTGCTGGGAGGTGTCGGAGGAAGGTCGCGAAAGGGTTGGGGAAGTCTGACCTTAGAGAAACTCGAAGGTGATGAGATTAGTTGGTCCGCTCCCAGGTCCATCAGTGAATATAAGAAGGAAATAAGTGGTATAATATCAGACTACTCTAGCTCCAAAGATATTCCACCCTATACGGCCTTTTCGAAGCATACAAAAATTCATGTAGGGGATGTGAAAACCAGTTCTGAAAGCGCACACAAATATCTTGGAAAAAAATACAAAGAATCGATCAAACAAAGCGATAAAAAGAATAGAAAATATTTTGGTCTACCTCGCAAAAAAGGTGATTCTCGTCGTGCAAGCCCACTTTTTCTGCATGTACAGCATCTCGGTGATAAAAGTTACTTGCCTGTTGTTTCTTTTATAAATGCAAAGTTTGAACCAGGAAATGAAAAGATAGTTACTGAACCGATACAAAATTTTCTGAAATCTGTAGGAGGTGAAATAGAATGATAAAACTTCATTTCTCCATTTCTCCAGTTCAATCTTTCATATCAAAAGCAAGACGCACAGCTGACTTCTGGGGCGGTTCGTATATCATATCTTACCTATCGGGACATGCGATAGTAGATATACAGAACTCTGGTGGAGAAATCGTAACTCCAAATGTTGAAGATGATGCTCTTATCAGCTACATAAAAGAGAAAAAAACTTCGCCGATCGTTGGAACACTGCCTAACAGATTTACAGCTATAGTTGATGAATACGATGCTGAGAGCATAGCAAAATCCGCGGAATTAGCGGTAAAAAACGCTTGGAAAGAATTGGCTGACGAGATATGGCGTAATTATATTGTTGCTGTAGAAAGCAAAGGCAAGAACACTAAGGAGATATGGGATCGTCAGATAGAAGGATATTGGGAGATAATGTGGGCATTAGGCGAAGACGATAGTATATTAGATCAGAGAAAGAATTGGAGGACACACTTCCCCCCTGATGAAGGCGGTGACAAATGTACCTCAATGGGTGATTGGCAGGAATTATCGGGATACGATCGTTCTCGATACCGAAAAAAACAGGAGGAATTCTGGTCCCTATTAAGAGATCATGATCATCTACCGGGCATCCATATTTTGAAGGAAAAAGAAAGGCTGTGTGCCATGGCATTGGTCAAAAGGATGATTCCATGGATAATCAAAGAATTTGAAACTGACGTGAAACACTGGCCATCAACAGTATATATGGCCGCCTTACCTTGGATCAAAGAAGTTCATAACAATCATCCTGATAAGGGAGAAGAGTATGCTAGAAACGTATTGGATATATCTAGTGACTATAAAAGGGAAGATGTTCACAAACATATCATTTCACTCTCGAGCTCAGAAAGTGAATTCATACAGTTGGATGCCAATCTCTTTTTTGAAGATAATTTGAAAAAAGAAGAATACGGTCAAAACCGTGAAGAATTGAGTTCTGCACTGAAAAAGTTACAAAGAGACCATAAACCCCACCCCTTCTATTCGATGCTAGTAATGGATGGGGATAGGATCGGAAGGATGCTTCACCATAGTGATATAGAACAGCGAAGAGCGATATCAGAAGCTTTAGTTGATTTTGCAAACGAAGCAGTGAAAACAGTAAATGCCCATGATGGTGTAACTATCTACGCCGGTGGAGATGATGTTATGGCAATATTACCCACGTCGACCGCTATGAACTGTTCTAAAGAAATATCCACAAAATTCAAAGGCATATTTAAAAAACAAGAAATGGAGGCAACCATCTCCGCAGGTTTGATTTACGCTCACTACAATCTACCCCTGCAGCGTATCATTGAGGAAAGTCATAATCTGTTGGACAAAATCGCTAAAGATCAAAACGGTAGGAGCAGTATAGCGGTGAGTGCTATGAAGAGCAGCGGTAAGAATTTTCAATGGTGCACTACATGGGATCATCTTGATGAAATATCCGACCAAATACTTTCTGATCTAAAAGAGAACTATTTCTCGAATTCTTATCTCTACAATGTTATGGAACTGATCACCCGTCTATCAAAAAATGAACCGTGGAATCCCGGAGATATTACTGAATTGGATTCTAAGTTCTCACAAGATGTGTTAGTAGATTTGTTAACGGCAGAGATCGATAATCCCGATGATCGAAAAAAGGAAAAAGTCAAACAGTTACTCAATTTATGTTTTACCAAAAACAACGAAGATAGATCCAAAGATTCCCTCTGTATAGATGGTATCAGGATGCTAAAATTTCTTCAACTTTACGGAAACGAGGTGAGCAAATGAATGGTTTAATAAAATTTACACCTGTAGATACCTGGTTTTTTGGAAGCGGAGCACCATTCAATGCGGGTGAATCCAATTTAGATATGGAATCGGTATTCCCACCATCCAACAGAACCATCGTAGGTGCGATCCGTGCTGCGCTGGCAAGGGAAATAGGTTGGAATGGGGATAGTAGATGGAACGAGGAGATCAAAAGGATACTGGGAGATGGTGACGATCTATCTCCCTTGAAATTCACAGGTCCTAGGTTGATGAAAGGAGATGATTTCTTATTTCCCGCACCTCTAAATCTGGTCAGAGAAAGAGATGGTAAAAAAATTCACTTCTTACAACCTAGCGATAGCCAAATAACATGTGACATAGGAAAAAAACGTATACCTACTATCGAAAAGGAAGGGGTAAAGGTGATCAGGAACACCTATATCAATAAAACAGATATAAAAAGAGTATTGAACGGAGATGTTCCATCAGATGTGATAGGCTCTGATATGCTGTGGAAAGAAGAGTTCAGGGAAGGCATAAAGCTCGACGACGAAACATCGACAACTGGTGATGATGCGATATATACCACGGAACGTATCCGTTTGTTGGACGATACAGCATTATCTATTTATGTCGAGAACGCACCTTCTGAACTAACAAACATTAAAGCGCTGGCTCTCGGTGGTGAAAGCGGACTTGCAAATATGGATGTTGATGGAAAAAGTAGAGATGAAATCATACCACAAATCCCATCGATTGATGCAGATGATGGTAAAATAAGATTTACCATCAACTTAATGACACCCGCTTTTTTCAAGGATCTCTCCATCTTAGAGAAAAAAATCAAAGAGAAAACCGGAGCAGACATAGTAACCGTATGTACGGATAAGCCCAAAAGAATAGGCGGATGGAACTCTTTGAAAAACACATCGATACCGTTACAGTCATTCTATCCCAATGGTTCTGTTTTCTTCTGTGAAACGGATGAAAACTATTTCGATGATCTAAAAACCCTTCATGGTGAAAAGATAGGTGACTATACCGATTTTGGATTTGGTGAAATGGTCATAGGTGTATGGAAAAAGGAGGAAAAAAAATGAAAAATATAGTCTTAGGAATGTTAGCAGAAACATGTGTCCACACAGGATGCGGTAGAGAAACCGGTTTCGTTGACCTACCCGTTGCTCGCGAATCGACCACGGAGAATCCGATCATATACGGTTCTTCGTTGAAAGGAGCTTTCAGGTCGTTGATGAGTAATAGTGAAAGATACGATGATGCCGATATAGATAGTATCTTCGGTGAAGCGGATAGTGCGGGTGATCTAATAATATCTGATGCACGAATGCTATTGCTACCCGTTAGAAGTCTGTCGGGCCCATATAAATGGGTAACCTCGACATATATACTTGAGACGTTGAAAAGAGATATGAAACGCGCAGGCGATGAAATTGACTTTGAGATACCTACAGGTATCAAACCAGGAAAAGCGTTATGTTCGAAAGAAGATGATAGTGAAAGTTTGATACTAGAGGAAAGAGAATTTGAAATAGAATCAACAGATCTCAATGATGTGGTAAAACTGATCGAAAAATTCATACCACACGAAGATGTAAAAAAACGACTAGAAAAACAATTGGTGATACTTGATGAGGACGACTTCGAATGGTTCGCTAAATACGGTCTTGCTATCCACGCAAGGAATAAATTGACCGATGAGAAAACCAGCGATAATCTTTGGTACGAAGAAACTATTGTACCGGATACGCTATTCTACACTCTAGTTTTTGATAGAGGTGACTCTCTTGATGACTTCGTATCCTATATCAACAAAGAGCGTTCGTATCTGCAGGTTGGAGGTAATGAAACTGTCGGCCAAGGTTGGTTTGCGCTTAAGCTTATAGATGGGTGGTGAGATTTTTGACAGAAGGTCCACGAGATCTGGATATAGAAAGGGCTAAGCACGCTCTTGATAAAGTGAACTCTGTCAAGGATGATAGTAGTTCTGAAAAATTCAGGAGCTATGTAGAAAGGCTTCCTGCGACAATAGTGATGAACGGCCTTGGCCAAGCGATGGCTATGGAATTATATCAATCAAACAAAGATGAAGGAAAATCTGATGCACAAGCTCACGAATTATTGCATGATATTGTCGAGGAATGGTTGAACAAAACAGTGTATGGATCAGGTGATCTCATGGAGAATATTACTGAAAATGATCAAGAAAAGTATATCAAGGCTCAGAGGGAAGCATTAGCATATCTCGTATGGTTGAAGAAGTTCAGCAAGGCGTATATAGAAAAGGGTGGCTGATATGACAAGACCGCTGTATAATCTTGAAATGGATGAGATGCCTGAAACCGCGAATGTGGGGTTATGGTACGATAAATTTTTCGATCAATGGTCTGGAGATTTCAAGGAAATAGAAGAAAAAGGAAAAACCCAATGGATTGATAATATAACTAAGCATCAAAAAAAGGATATTGGTGAGCCATCTCACCTTTTGGACTTTACAAATAGACAAAGAACTCTAATAGAAGAGAATGGTGGCATGGTAATAACCATCCAGAATAGGTCACCATTCGTCACCGGTCTGGGGCTAAATCATCCTGTTGAAAACGGATTCAAATGGCACCACACTCTTGGAGTTCCATACCTGCCTGGTTCATCTATCAAAGGGATGATTAGAGAATGGGGTGAAAACTGGGACAAATCACAGGATATAGAGAAATTGTTTGGTGATGAAAAAAAAGTGGGAACCGTTGTGATACTTGATGCAATTCCCATTGAACCAGTAGAACTCAAAAGTGATGTTATGACACTACATTATGGCCCTTACTACGGTGGCGATGAACCACCTGCGGACTGGCACGATCCTAATCCTATACCATTTATGGTTGTTAAAGAAAACCAGAGATTTCAGATAGGGATTTTTCCTCGAAAACAGAACGATCATGAAGATTGTGAAAAACTATATTCTATGTTAAAGGAAGCATTTGAGTACTTAGGTGTTGGTGCGAAAACAGCTGTTGGCTATGGAAGATTCGAGTTGGAAATGGCTAAGAGCCCAGAAAAGGAATGGATAATAAATACTGCCCGAGAAATAGAGGAAGAACATAATTTATTGGATAAAAAGATCGAAAAATTCGCAAAAAAATTCGATGTTGAACCCGAGGTGATGGCAGTAGTCAACGGTGCACCAATGATGTTGGCAGAGAGATGGAAAGAACTTGAGGAAAGCGAATTAAAAGAGAATGTTAGACATGAGATTGTAAAGATATTAAAAAAAACTGGGCTTTGGAAGAAGAAAAGAACTGCTTTAAAAAACGCCCGATCAATTTATGAAGATAGATAATCACATTCGTCAGAACAATCCAAATCCCCCTGTCTTCATAGAAGGTGAAATAGATCATGACACATTTGTTAAAAATAACACTTTGTCATATCATCACCCTGACCGATACTCCAGTTTCCCAGGACCCTTCACGATCACTTCCGTCCTCTTCCTACTCTCGACGTCCTCTATCACTTTGGCTACAGC
>PWEL01000025.1 GCA_003553945.1 Mollicutes bacterium
GTGCTATACTACACATGTGGTTCGTATCCTCCCTTAGTGTGGTTTGGTCGTTACACTCATAGGATACGGACCACCTTTTATTTATTCAAGCGAAGGTCTCACATGTATTGTATATCTACACGATTTTACACCACCGAAATGAGAAAAGGGCTTGCATTATGGCGATGGATGTCTTATACTGTACATAAAGTTAATAAAAGAGAGCCGAGAGAGTAAGCGCAACCGACAATATCGGGCTTATTCTCTCGTTTTTTATCCTACATCAGGAGGCCGCCATGTTTGAATCGCAGAAGATTCTCCCCGCCATCAGTTCCCATCAGGACCTCAGGAAATTCTTAAAGACCTCGATGCCCTACGGCATCCTGATGAATTTCCAGCTCGCGCAACTCCCTTCCTTGATAGAAGCCATGCAGCACGCGGACAAGAAGATTCTCATCCATCTGGACATGATCAAGGGCCTGAGCAGCGACGAATACGGCGCGATCTATCTCATCCAGCATTTCAAGGTCGACGGGGTCATCACCACGAAACCCCGCGTCATAGACCTCTGCAAGAAGCGGGGGGTGATAGGCATCATGAGGTTCTTCCTCAAGGACTCCATCTCCCTCTCACAAAGCCTCGAGATATTGAAACGGAGCGCCCCGGACGCAGTGGAGGTCCTTCCCGCGAAGCACAGCGAGATCATCGACACCATCAGGGGCCACACATCCGCCGAGATACTCATGGGCGGACTCATCGAGACAAAGGAAGAGATCCGGAGCTGCCTTGCGGCGGGCGCCGCGGCGGTCACCACCTCGAATTTCGAGCTCTGGTCGGAATGACAGGACACACAATTTAATAAAGACGAGAGACCGAGAGCGCAAGAACACGCGATGTTTTTGCGCTTTTTCTCAGTTCAATGAAAGGAGACATGACATGAAGGATTTTCTGATCATCGGCGCCGGCATCACCGGGGCGTTCATCGCCAGGGAGCTCGCCAAATATGATGTGGACACCGTCGTGATCGAAAAAGAGAGCGATGTCGGCAATCACGCCACGCTCGCGAACAGCGCCCTCGTCCACAGCGGACACGACCCCGAGGCGAATACATTGAAGGCGAAGCTCTGTGTGGAAGGCAACGCCATGTACCCCGACCTCGCAGAGACGCTGGAGTTTCCGCTTCTAAAGAGCGGCGGCCTTCTGCTTGCGGGGGACGATGAGCGCAAGGCGCTCATGGACAAATACAGGAATGCCCTGGATAACAACGTCCCCTCCGTTCGCTGGTTTGAACGTGCAGCGCTTTTGGAAAGGGAGCCCGGCCTCGCCTCGCGCGTCGCAGCCGGGCTGGACCTGCCGACGACAATGGTCACGTTCCCCTGGGAGGTCGCCATCGCCGCGATGGAGAACGCCATCGACAACGGCGTCGCCTTCCATAAGAACACAGAAGTGACCCGCATCGATCAAGAAAGTGAAGGCTTCGCCGTCCACACCGACCGGGGCGTCTTCCGCGCCGAGTACGTCATCAATGCGGCGGGCGCCTTCGCTGAGCGCATCGCGGCCATGGCCGAAGAGGAACCGCCCTTCCGCATCACGCCGAGGAGGGGCGAATACATGGTACTCGACCGCCGCAACGAAGGTCTCATCAAGCACGCCCTCTACCCTGTCCCGAGCGAGAAGGGCAAAGGCGTTCTGATCACGCCCCAGACGCACGGCGAGATCCTCCTCGGCCCCACGAACACCGCGCAGGAGTCCCTGGAAGCCGTCCCGACCACAAAGCAGGGGATGGAGCGCATCAAGACCGGTGCGGGCAGCCTCCTCGAGAAGATCCCCTACGAAGAGACCATCCGGACGTTCGCCGGCGTGCGGGCGAGTTCTTCGCATGAGGATTTCTACATACAGCCTTCCAAAGCGGATGAACGTTTCATCCATGTCGGCGGCATCGACTCCCCCGGGCTCACTGCCGCGCCGGCGATCGCGGCCTACGTCGTCGATACATTCATCAGACCACGCCGTCCGCTTGATTCGAATCCGCATTTCAATCCCAAAAGAAAGACAAAACCGCTCTACAAGACATTGGACGACGTTGACAAAAATGCGCGCTTCAAGGCCGACGGCCGTTACGGACGCATCATATGCAAGTGCGAACGCATCACGGAAGGGGACGTCGTCGACCATATCGGACGGACGCTCGGCGCTACGAGCGTGAAAGGCGTCAAGAAGCGCGCCCGCGCCGGCAGCGGACTCTGCCAGGGCGGCTACTGCGAAGGCGAAATCATCAAGGTCCTCGCCCGTGAGCACGGCACTTCGCCGCTCGACATCGATTATTACGAACAAGGGACCCCCATCTTCCTCAAGGAAACGAAGGTGAAACCATGAAACATTTCGACATCGCCGTCATCGGCGGCGGCGCGGGCGGCCTCGCCGCCGCGGAAAAAGCCGACCGGCTCGGCATGGACGTTGTGCTCTTGGAGCGGGAACCCTTTCTGGGAGGGATCCTCAACCAATGCATCCACCACGGCTTCGGCCTGCACCATTACAAAGAGGAGCTCACTGGCCCCGAATACGCCATGCGGGCGATCGATGACATAGAGCGGAGCGGCGTCACCATCAAGACCGACACCACGGCGCTCGACTATAAAAAGCTAGGCGGTCGGTTCACCATCAGATATACGAATGCAGAAGAAGGGGAGAGGACGATAGAAGCGAATGCCGTCATTCTCACCTCTGGAAGCTATGAACGCACCGCCGGCGGCATCCGTCTGCCGGGCGAGAGGCCGAAGGGCGTCCATACCGCCGGCAAGGCGCAGCGCTATCTCAATATCGAAGGCTACATGGTGGGTCGGAAGGTCTTCATCCTCGGAAGCGGCGACATCGGATTGATCATGGCGCGGCGCCTCACATTGGAGGGTGCCGAGGTGAAAGGGGTCGCTGAGATCAAGCCGCATCCCGGAGGTCTCACGCGCAATGTCGTCCAGTGCCTGCACGATTTCGACATCCCGCTCTATCTCTCCCATACAGTCACTGACGTGCGGGGCGATGAAAATCTCGAAGGCATCACCATCGCGGAGGTCGATGATGCCATGCAGGTGAAGGAAGCGACAGAGAAGCATTTCGAGGTCGACACCCTGCTTTTGTCGGTGGGGCTGATTCCCGACATTGCCACGCTAGGTGATGTCCATTATGCGATCGACCCGCGCACCAACGGCGCAATCGTCGACCAGACCTACCAGACGACGCAGGACGGCCTCTTCGCGGCCGGCAACGCGCTGCATATCCATGACCTTGTGGACTTCGTGACAGAGGAGAGCCTGCGCGCCGCCCTGCAAGCGGCCGCTTACGTCAAGGGCGAGGTGCCGCCGCGGGAGAAGCAGGTCGATGTGGTGACAGGAGAGACTATCAGCTACGCCCTGCCTCAGCGGCTGAACGGGGATTACCTTGACAAAAGCGTGACCTTCTCCCTAAGAAGCAGGCACGCTTATGAGAAGGGGACTTTTCTCATCAAGCAACGCGGTGAGACGATCGAACGCTTCAAAAGGCGCTTCATCAATCCCGCCGAGATGGAGCACCTCGTTGTGGAGGGCGGGCGCATCGCTCGAGGAAGCGGTGTGGAGATCATTCTGGAGGGATCCTCATGAAAAAGGAACTGATCTGTATCGTATGTCCGGTAGGGTGCCACCTCACCGTCGATGAAGCGTTGAACGTCTCCGGGAACCGCTGCAAGCGCGGCATCCCCTACGCGAAAAAGGAGATGACGAACCCTGAACGGCAGATCACCAGCACAGTGCGCATCCATAGCGAAGTGTTCAACCGTCTGAGCGTCAAGACCTCCGCGCCGATCCCGAAAGCAAAGCGTTTCGACATCATGCGGGCGCTTGATGAGATCGACCTGACACCGCCCGTCGAGACAGGCGATGTCATCATCGAGAATGTCGCCGGAACGGACGCGGACATCGTGGCCTCGAGACGGATTGAAAAATGAAAAACATCTTTTTAGGAAAGCGGTATCATGTTATAATGACTTGTGTCAGACAATTTCATAATGCGAAAGAGACTGAGAGGGATCCGAAAACAGCGCTTCATGAGCGCTTTGTTTCAGGGTCCCTTTATTTATTGAATATAAAAATAGGAGGTAAATGATGAATGTGAGAAAACGTACGCTGATCCTGCTCGCTGTATCGCTCGGTCTGATTCTCGTGAGCGGGATCTTCGCATCCATGTTGCAGACGAACTTCTACAACGTGGAAATCGAGGACATCAGGGAGGATTTCGGGGACGGTGTGCAGTACAGCGCACTGCTCTATAAGCCCGAAGAGGCGGATGAGGACAATCCATTGCCCGCCGTCATCACCTCCCACGGGTATCTGAACAACCGCGAACTGCAGGCGCAGAACGCCGTCGAACTCGCGAGGAGAGGGTTCATCGTGCTGAGCGTCGACCGGCTGGGCCACGGACACAGCGCCCTGCCTGAAGGGGTCGACGACCCGCTTGTGGGGGATCAGACCGGCATGGTGAACGCGGTCGAGTGGATCTATGAGAAGGAGTATGTCGATCGGGATAAGATCGGCATCACCGGACACTCCATGGGCGGTTTCGATGTGGCGATGACCCTCGTGCATTACGCACAGGAGGAGGGCGCGGCCATCGAAGCCTACTATGAGGATGAAGGCATCGACCCCGACACCGCGACGCCTGAAGAACACGCCGCGGCGTTCGCCGCGGGGGATGAGGCGAACAAGATCGATTCCGCCCTCATCCAGGCCTGGTCCGATTTCTATGCCGCGCCCCAGCAGACCTCGGTGGGGAACCTGGCCGCCAAGTACGATGAATTCTTCTACAAGGAATCCACACCTGGCAGCGAGGAAGCGGAGCACAATGAAGCGCTCGACCCGAACGATCCGAACTATGAGAACGACATGAAGTACGAATACCTGCCGAAGGACTTTCTTGAAAGCCCCACCGCCATCAGTTTCATCGAAGGCCTTTATGAAGGGTTCGATGATGATGAAGTCGAGATGGGCGCCTTCTACACAGCGCAGGGCGTCGAGGAGTTCGATCATGAGAATCCCGCCGATGAGCCCTTCAGGGTCATCTATCAACCGGATGAGATCCACCCCCGCAACCACTGGTCCACTGAAAGCGCGGAATACATCACGGAGTTCTTCTATGCCGCGATGGGGGCTCCGGACGGCTTCGATTATGTTGAAGAGGATTCGCAGGTGTGGAACGTGAAGGAATTCTTCAACTTCGTCGGCATGGTCGGTTTCTTCCTTCTGCTCGTCCCCTTCGTCGACCTACTCCTCAACACGAAATTCTTCGGATCACTCAAGGGAGAACCCAAGGAGGAAACGTCGCTCACGGGCTGGAAGCGCTACGTACAGTTCTTCGGCGCCGGCGCAATCATCACGCTCCTCGCCGGATTCCTCATTCGTTATTTCTACACCGACGCCTATGGATGGGGCACGAACTTCTTCCCCACGACTGAACGCTTCCCGCAGCCGACGACGAACCCTGTCGTCCTCTGGGCCACGGCGATCGGCGTCATCTCGCTCGTCATCTTCCTGATCGGGCATTACCTGGTCGGCAAACGCGAAGGCGACGCTCCGGCGAGCGTGCTGTGCATCACGAAGAAGAACTTCGGCAAGACAGTGCTGCTCACCTTCCTCACGGTCGGCGCGCTCTATCTCGTGCTGTTCCTCATCCACGGCATCTTCACCACCGACTTCAGGATCTGGACCTTCAACATCCGCACATTCGAAAACATCAAGTTCATGACCATCATCCGCTACGCATTGATCCTGGCCGTCTTCTTCACCATCAACGCCTTCATCAATGCCAACAGCCGTTTCAAGGAACTCCCAGAATGGGCGACAACGGCGATCATCGCGGCGGTCAACGTCCTCGGTATCGTCATTGTCATGTTGATCCAGTATATCACGTTCTTCGCCACCGGCGCGCTCTGGCAATGGGATATGGCACTCGGCTACATCGTGCTCTTCCCCATCGTCCCGATCCTCATCCTCGCCGCCATCTTCGGAAGGCTTCTCTATCTGCGCACCGGCAACATCTGGCTCGCAGGCTTCGTCAATGCCCTTCTCTTCGGCGCCATCACTGTGGCGAACACCGCGACCGAATTCAACTACATCCTCTTCTAAGGATTGAATGACCTAGCACAGGAAAGGGCATTGTATGGTATAATTGCACATGCAATGCCCTTTTTGAAAGGAGAATACCCATGAAGAACTACATTATGGCCATCGACCAGGGCACGACGAGCACCCGTGCCATCCTCTTTGATGAAAACAGCCGGCCCGTCGCTTCCGCATCCAAGGAGATCGAACAGATCTATCCCAAGCCCGGATGGGTCAACCACAATCCCGACGAGATCTGGCTCTCGACGCTCTCCGTCATCGCCAGCACACTCGTCGAAGCGGACATCGAAGCCAGGCAGGTCGCGGGAATCGGCATCACGAACCAGCGCGAGACGACCGTTGTCTGGGACGCCGAGACCGGCAAGCCCATCGGCAGCGCCCTTGTCTGGCAATCGAGGCAGAGCCAGCCCATCTGCGATGAGTTGAAGGACGCCGGCTACGAGCCCACCTTCAGAAAGAAGACGGGGCTTCTGCTCGACCCCTATTTCTCCGGCACCAAGATCAGATGGATGCTCGACAACGTCGAGGGCGCGAGGGAAAAGGCAGACGCCGGCAGACTGCGCTTCGGCACCATCGACAGCTGGCTCATCTACAAGCTCACCGGCGGCGCGGTGCATGTCACCGACGTCTCGAACGCCTCCAGGACGCTTCTTTTCAATATCAAGGAAAGAAAATGGGACGAGGAACTCCTCGACATCCTCGACATCCCGTCGTCGATGCTGCCGGAGGTGAAGGCATCCTCGCACGTCTACGGCCACACCGTCCCGTATCACTTCTTCGGCGAGGAAGTCCCCATCGCCGGCATCGCCGGCGACCAGCAGGCGGCGCTCTTCGGACAGGCATGCTTTGAAAAGGGCATGGTCAAGAATACCTACGGCACCGGCAACTTCATGCTGATGAATACGGGGGACACGCCTATTGAAAGCGACCACGGCCTGCTCACCACCATTGCCTGGGAGAAGGACGGCCGCCTCACCTACGCGCTCGAGGGCAGTATATTCGTCAGTGGCTCCGCTGTGCAATGGCTGCGCGACGAACTCGGCATCATCGAGGAAGCCGCCGAGACGGAAACCCTGGCTGAATCGCTTGACGATAACGAGGGCGTCTATTTCGTCCCCGCCTTTGTCGGCCTTGGCACGCCGCATTGGGACAGCCGCGCCCGGGGCACGCTCCTCGGACTGACAAGAGGGGCGGGCAGGGCTCATCTCGCCCGGGCGACGCTTGAATCGATCGCCTATCAGTCGATGGATGTCCTCAGGGCGATGGAGGAGGACACCGGACTTCCCATCGCGTCGTTCCGCGTCGACGGCGGCGCGACGGTCAATGACTTCCTGATGCAGTTTCAATCCGATATCCTCGGCCTCACTGTCGACCGGGCCGAAGTGCAGGAGACCACCGCGCTCGGCGCCGCCTACCTCGCAGGCCTCGCGGTCGGCTTCTGGTCCTCTCAAGCAAAGATCGAGGCCATATGGCAGAAGAACCGGACATTTTCGCCCTCGATGGAGGATAGCGAGAGAAAGAAAGGAATCGAGGGATGGCGCAAGGCGCTCGATGCCGCGCGCACTTTCAAGTGATTTGAATTGACTTTATGCGCAAGTTTCTCTATAATACGGATAGACATCTTCAGGGCAGGGTGAAACTCCCGACCGGCGGTACAGTCCGCGAGCGCAAGCTGAATGGGTGAGATTCCCATACCGACAGTCAGAGTCTGGATGGGAGAAGATGTGAACGCTTTGCTTTTTCTATGCCCTGAATGTCTTTTCAGGGCATTTTTCTTTGATTGGACGGGATGATTATGGACTACATGCAGCGTGCGTTCGAACTCGCTGAAAAAGGACGCGGATTCGTCAACCCCAACCCGCTCGTGGGTGCTGTCATCGTCAGAAACGGCACCATCATAGGGGAAGGGTATCATGCGGAATACGGCGGCCCGCATGCAGAGGTGAACGCCATCAGGGACGCCGGCGACTGCAGGCATGCCACAATGCATGTGACCCTCGAACCCTGTTCGCATCACGGCAAGACCCCGCCCTGCACGGACGCCATCATCGACGCCGGCATCGAAAAGGTCATCATCGCTTCAAAAGACCCCAACCCCGAAGTCGCGGGCAGCGGGGTCGAAAAGCTCAGAAACGCCGGCATCGAGGTCGAAGCCGACGTCGATGACGCGCGCAACCGGGAACTCAATGCCTTTTTCTTTCATTACATAAAAAAGGGAACACCGTTCGTCATGCTGAAGACCGCGATGAGCGCTGATGGCAAGATTGCGACGCGGACAGGGGATTCAAAGTGGATCACCAACGCCGCTTCCAGACAGTTCGCCCACGAACTCAGGCATCGCGCCATGGCCATCATGGTCGGCGCCGGGACCGTCTTGGCTGACGACCCCCGGTTAACTAGCCGGATTGAAGGCAGGGAGACCGCTCATCCTGTGCGTATCATCCTCGACCGGCGCGGCGACATCGGACCGTCGACGAAAATCTTCAGTGATGACGCCGAGACGATCATCGTCACCTCGCGTGCATCAAAAGAGAGAATGGAATCCTACGAGCGCGCCGGCGCCGAAGTGCTCCACATGCCCGAAAAGGACGGCGCAATCGATCTGAGCGCACTCATGCGTACGCTCGGAGCGCGCGGCATAGACAGCGTGCTTCTAGAGGGCGGCAGCCGACTCAATGAAAGCGCCCTCCGCGCAGGTATCGTGCACCGGGCCTATGTATTCATCGCGCCCAAGTTCATCGGCGGAAAAAGGGCGCCCACCCCCCTTGACGGTACGGGTGTGGCGTCAGTGAAGGACGCCTGCGCTTTGAAACGGAAATCGATAGATACATTCGAAGGTGATGTGCTCATCACTTATGATATCGAGGTGGTTCAATGTTCACAGGACTCATAGAAGAGATCGGCACGCTGAAATCCATCAAACGCTCCTCGAAGAGCGCGCGGCTCACGATCGCCGCACAGAAAGTGCTCGAGGAGACCAGAATCGGCGACAGCATTTCCTGCGACGGCATCTGTCTGACGGTGACGGACATGAACGACGCCTCATTCACCGTCGACACGATGCACGAGACGCTCGAGAGGAGCACCTTCGCCGCAGCGCGCCCCGGGGGAAAGGTCAACCTCGAACGCGCCCTCAAGGCCTCCGACCGACTGGGCGGCCACATCGTGGCCGGGCACGTCGACGGCACGGGGCGGATCAATGCCGTGTGGAAGGACGATATCGCCTCCTGGGTGGAGATCGAGACGGAAGAAGCTCTCATGCGCTATATCGTCGACAAGGGCTCCATCGCCGTAGACGGCATCAGCCTTACCGTCGCCGAAGCGAAGGCATCATCCTTCACAGTCTCCATCATTCCCCATACAAAGGATGAAACCACGCTTCTCAGCAAACGGCAGGGAGATTACGTCAATCTCGAATGCGATATCGTCGGGAAATACGTCGAGCGGCTTGTCAAGCCTTACAAGGGAAGCACGCTTGATCAGACATTGAAAAAACACGGCTACAGATAAGGAGGATTGGATGGGATTCAACACGATAGAAGAAGCCGTCGACGCCATCAAGGCAGGCGAGATGGTCATCGTCGTCGACGATGAGGACCGCGAGAACGAGGGGGATCTGCTCATGGCGGCACAGCACGCCTCGCCGGAAGCGATCAATTTCATGGCCACATACGGACGAGGCCTCATCTGCATGCCCATGGAGCAGGACCGCTTGAAACGCCTCGGCATCGACAAGATGGTCGACAACAATACCGATTCGCTGCATACCGCGTTCACGGAATCCATCGACGCCATCGACACGAGGACCGGCATCAGCGCCTTCGAACGTGCGCACACCATCCAAAGAGCGCTCAAGGATGATGCGGGCCCCGAGGATTTCAAGAAGCCCGGGCATGTCTTCCCCCTGATCGCACGGGACGGAGGCGTCCTCAAGCGCGCCGGCCACACGGAGGCCGCCGTCGACCTCGCCCGCATCGCCGGGCTCAAGCCCGCAGGCGTCATCTGCGAGATCATGAACGACGACGGCACCATGGCGCGCGTCCCCGACCTCAAGGAATACGCAAGACGGCACGACCTCAAACTCATCACCATCGCCGACCTCATCGCCTACAGGCGGAAGGAGGACATCTACATCCGCCGTACCGCCGAGAGCGACCTCCCGACCGAGCACGGGGAGTTCAAGCTCTTCGGCTATGAGAACACATTGAGCGGCGAACACCATGTCGCACTTCTCAAGGGCGAGGTCGATGCAGAGACCCCCGTCCTCGTACGGGTGCATTCGGAGTGTCTCACGGGCGATGCCTTCAGCTCCAAGCGCTGCGACTGCGGCGAGCAGCTGAACGCCGCCATGCACAAGATACAAAGAGAAGGGCGCGGCATATTGCTCTATATGCGACAGGAAGGCCGCGGCATCGGCCTCATCAACAAGATCAAGGCCTATCATCTTCAGGATGAGGGCATGGACACCGTCGAGGCCAACGAAGCCCTCGGCTTCCCGCCGGACGCGAGGGATTACGGCATCGGCGCGCAGATTCTGAGGGACCTCGGCGCCCGCAAGCTCAAGCTGATGACCAACAATCCCAGGAAATTGAGCGGACTGAGCGGCTACGGCCTCGAGATCGTCGAGCGCGTCGGCATCCAGATGAACCACAACGAACGCAACGAATACTATCTGAAGACAAAGAAGAACAAGCTTGGCCACTACCTAAAATTCAAGGAGGATGAAGAATGAAGACATTTGAAGGCAATTTTGATGCGAAAGGGCTCAAGGTCGGCATCGTCATCGGCCGCTTCAACGAGTTCATCGGCAACAAGCTCCTCGATGGCGCTTTCGACGCACTGAAGCGCCACGGCATGGAGGAAGAGACACTTGAAGTCACCTGGGTCCCCGGAGCGTTCGAGATCCCCCTCGTCGCCAAGCGCGCCGCGAAGAGCGGACGCTACGACGTGGTCCTCACCCTCGGCACCGTCATCCGCGGGGACACGCCGCATTTCGAGTATGTCGCAAGCGAGGTCACCAAGGGCATCGCGAACGCCTCCCTCGACACAGAGACTCCGATCATCTACGGCGTGCTGACCACCGACACCATCGAACAGGCCATCGAGCGCAGCGGTACAAAGGCCGGCAACAAAGGCTATGACGCAGCCATGAGCGCCATCGAGATGGCGAATCTGTTCAAGGCGTTCTAAGATGGACCCGAGGCAGATCCGCACCGTCTTTCTAGATTACGACGGCACGCTGCACAACAGCATGCGCGTCTACGCCCCGGCCTTCCGCGAGGCCTACCGATACCTCGTCGAGGAATACGGGTTCGAAGACAAGGAGTGGAAGGACGAGGATATTGAGAAATTCCTCGGCCTGACACCGAAGGAGATGTGGGACATCTTCGGACGCGACATCCCTGAAGCGATCAAGAGCGCCGCCTCTAAACGTCTGAGCAATGCGATGGACCGCTTCATAAGAGAAGGCAGGCCGGAACTCTTCGAAGGCGCCCTCGAGACACTCAATACCCTCAATTCGCGCGGCTATGACCTCGTCTTTATCAGCAACTGCAAGGACTACTACATGCGCGCACACAATGAACTGTTCGGCCTGGACCGCTATTTCACACGAATGGTCTGTTCAGAGACCTATGAAGGCATCGAAGAGAAGTACAAAGTCCTCGAACTCACCAAGAGGGACTTCAAGGACGACATGGTCATCGTCGGCGACCGCCACCATGACATCGAGGCCGGACGCTACAACGGCATCCACACCATCGGCGCCCGTTATGGATTCGGCGACGATGAAGAACTCTCTGTCGCCGACATGAGGATCGACGACATCCGGGAACTCAAGGACATCCTATAAAGCGCTTCTTCGGAAGTGCTTTTTTATAGGGATTTTCAAAAATGGTTTCATCTTTTTCATCAACCTATGTTACAATTGTTTTCGGTGTTCAAAAAATTCGCAAAGGGTGTTGACATGGACGCAGGCACGCTAGGCAGACGCATACTGAACTATCTGATCAAGACAATGAACGGCATGGCGCTCGGGTTGTTCTCGACGCTCATCATCGGCGTCATCATAGAACAGATTGGGATTCTCACCAATATAACGCTTCTATTGGACCTCGCGGGCATTCTGAAGGGACTGATGGGCGTCGGAATCGGTGTCGGCATCGCCTGGAGCCTGGGTCTCAAGGGCCTGGCCCTGATCGGCGGCGCGGCCGCCGGCGGCGTCTCCTCGGAAGTGCTCGTCACCGTCCTCGAAATGCCTAGCGGCGATCCGGTCGTCGCCTATGTGACCACGGTGGGCGCGATCGAGGCTGTCAAGTTCATCCTCAGAAAGCGCACCCCCTTCGATATCATACTCATCCCCTTCGTATCGGGAATCGTCGCCTTCGTCATCGCGTATCTGATCGGTGGTCCCGTATCCACCTTCATGAGCGCAATCGGCGATTTCATCGAGCACGCGACAGAGTATCAGCCCTTCATCATGGGCGTCGTCATCGCCACCATCATGGGCATGGCGCTGACCTCCCCCATCTCGAGCGCCGCCATCGCGGTCTCCATCGAGCTCGGGGGCATCGCCGGCGGGGCTGCCGTGGCCGGCGGCGCCGCGCAGATGATCGGCTTCGCGGTCATGGCGAGGAAGGACAACAACGTCGGCGGTGTCATCTCCGTCGCTTTAGGCACCTCGATGCTGCAGTTCAAGAACATCCTGAGGAAACCCCTCATATGGATTCCGCCCATCATCGCCTCCGCCATCATCGGCCCGATTTCCACGCTCGCCTTCACCCTCCGGAGCACGCCCATCGGCAGCGGCATGGGGACGAGCGCCTTCGTCGGGCAGATCGGCATCTTCGACGAGATGGGGTACGCACCGACCGTATTCATCGGCATCGGCCTGATTCATTTCATTCTGCCCTTCGCCCTTGTCCTAGCGATCGATTTCTATTTCCGCAAAAGAAGGCTCTTCAAGGAGGGCGACTTCACACTCTGATGAAAAAACGCCACGCTGGTGGCGTTTTTAATTGATAAACACATCCATAAAGGATAAGATGATAGATGAAGGAGGCGAGACGATGGAATTCAACTATATCTACGGCCCGATTAATTCCCGGCGGTTCGGACTCTCCCTCGGCATCAGCCCCGTCGTCGACAACACCTGCAACTTCGGCTGTGTCTACTGTCAGCTCGGCAAAACGCGCTACAGCGACCATAAACGGGAGGAGCACGTCCCGCTGCAAGCGATCATCGATGAATTCGAAACGGTGCTCGAGTGCGGCGAGCATTTCGATGTCGTGAGCATCGTCGGCGACGGTGAACCGCTCCTGCACAAAGACATCATATCGCTCATACGCGCGCTTAAAAGCCGCACCTCTCGACCCGTCGCACTGATCACCAACGGAGCGATGCTGCATGAAAAAACGGTGCGGACCGACATATACGAAGCGGATATCGTCTCCCCGTCGCTCGATGCCTTCGACGAGACGTCCTTCAAACGCATCAATCGCCCCTACGGCGGCCTTTCCTTTGAAGCGTACTATGACGGCATCAGGACCTTTTCCAAAGCCTACAGCGGAGAACTCTGGCTGGAAATCATGTTCGTCAAGGACATGAATGATACGGACGAGGCGCTTGAAAAGCTTAAGGAGAAGCTTCAGGGCATTCATTACGACAGACTCTATCTCAACACCCCTGTCCGTCCGCCGACAGAGACAGATGTCCGCGCACCGGACACAGAGCGCATGAAACACATCCAGAAGACCCTTGGCGGCATCCCCATAGACTATCTCAGCGCACCGTGCTATCAAAGCTACGCGGAAGACGACATGCAGGCGATCAAAGGGCTCATCCGCCGCCATCCGATGCATCAGTTCGAAATCGAGGGGTTTTTGAAGGACCGCGGCAGGGAGGACATCGACGCCTTTATGCAGAGGCTCGCTAAAGAGAACGATGTGGAAATCATCAGGAAGGGCCGTTACCGCATGCATCGCTTGAAACATTGATGCCCTCGGCGCCACGGCGCACGCCGCTAAAGAAGAGGCGCGTTGCAAGAGGTCATTGCAACGCGCCTTTTAAAATGGCCTGTGGTCGACCCGGCCTTGAAAAGACCGTTCAGCGGTCCTGCTTTTTCAGTATCTTCATTATGGCTTCATAGCGCTCTTTCAGACGCCGCTCGTACTTTCCGGTCTCGGCGGGTGTGTAGTAACCGCCCGCGACGCCTTCGGGAAGATACCGCTGGCGGACGATATGGTTCTCGTAATCATGCGGATAGAGGTAGGAAGGCTTTTCTTCGAAGTTGTCGATGTTGATCAGATGATTCGGCACTTTCTTCATATCGCCCTTTCGAAGGGATTCAAGCGCTTCATCCATGGCTTTGTAGGCGCTGTTGGACTTCGGGGAGAGCGCGAGGTCGATGACAATCGCACTCAAGGGAATCCGGGCCTCGGGGAAGCCTACGCGCTCGCACGCATTCGCACATGCGTCCATCTTGGCGAAGACAGAAGGGTTCGCCAGTCCGACATCTTCATATGCAATAACCGTCAGGCGCCTGAGAATGCTGTCCAGATCCTCCATCTCGACGAGACGCGCTAGGTAATGGAGGCTTGCATCCACATCGCTGCCGCGGATGGACTTCTGCAAGGCCGATAGGATGTTATAATAGTTGTCCTCGTCCTTATCAAGGGAAAGAGCGGGCTTCAATATGATTTTCTTCGCCGCATCGATATCGACATCCTGTCCGGGATAGGCGATATCGATCAGTTCAAGCATGTTGATCGCGGTACGGATTTCACGGTTGCTAGAACGTACGATGTATGTGAAGACATCATCGAATAATTTTGTACTCAAACCATTTTTTTCATCAGCATGAATCTTCTTCAAGAATCTTAAAAGATCATTTTCAGTGATCGGCTTCAGCTTCAAAATATGAGTTCGTGAACGAACTGCCGGGTTCACGCTGTGATATGGATTGTTAGTGGTCAAACCTATAAGGATGACGTTACCGGTCTCGACTTCGGGCAATAAAAAATCCTGGATATCCTTCTTCATCCGGTGAATCTCATCGACAATCATGAGCGCACCATAACGTTTCGCCTGCTCGACGATCTCCTTGAGCGCCGCCTTGGTGTCCGTGCTGGCGTTGAATGTATAGGTGTTGAGCCCGTAGTGCGCGGCGACGACCTGCGCGATGGTCGTCTTGCCGATTCCCGGAGGACCATAGAGAATCAAGCTGAAATACTGGCCGTTCTCGACCATCTTCCTGATGACGCCTTCCGGTCCGACGAGATGGTCCTGGCCGATGATATCCCCGAAGTTCTCAGGACGTACACGGTAGGCCAGCGGACGCTTCTGCATAGTATCAACCCCTTTGCATGTCGTATTATAACACTTTTGCAAGGGTTTATGGCGGCTGGATGGAAAAGGATGCATGAAACTGATATAATGGCCTTATACATAAAGCGAGGATGAGACCCATGGGCATCAAAACCAACTACCACACGCATCACGAGCTCTGCAAACACGCCGACGGCGACGCAGAAGCCTATATACAGAAAGCCATAGAACTCGGATTCGACTTCCTGGGGTTCACCGACCATGTCCCTAGCCGCGTCTTCAACGACAGGGCGCGCATGGACGAAGAGGATTTCGCGACGTATCTGAAGGACCTGGAACACAATTTCCAGCGTTTCAAGGGACACATCAAGCTTTTATCCGGGCTGGAGGCCGAATACAACCCCAAGGACCCTGGCGAACCGGAGCGCTGGCTCAGAGAAGTCGATTATCTGATCCTCGGACAGCACTATACCTCGCGCTACCCCACCAAATCCGGCGAACACTACACGTTCGACCTTAGAAAGGGTAAATCCCTCATCACTTATGCGCACACTGTGAGAGAGGCGATTCAGACGAATTGTTTCTCCATCGTCGCTCATCCCGACATCTTCCTGGGAAGCTATCCGTCCTTCGATCGATACGCCGCGAATGCCTCGGAGATTATCATAGATGCCGCCGTCGAACACAACGTGGCGCTGGAATTCAATGCCAACGGCATCAGAAGAGGCAAGCGGAAAAGCCAGGACGGACTGCACTATGCCTACCCGAGGGAGCCTTTCTTCAGGATGGCGCAGGCGAAAGGCGCCTCAATCGTCCTGAACTCTGACGCACACGATCCGGACCAGCTATATGACGATGCCATGCGGAAAGCTGAACAACTTATCGAGGACTGGAATCTGAAGATCACGCAATATCCTGAACTTAAATAATACAGGTTCAAATTTGGACGCTCATCGATTTTTGCGTGTAAAGGATATGTGATTATCCTTGATAGATAAAAATCGATTCTACAGCATCCATTCTTTTCAATCCCGAGAGAACAAGAGGCGGTCATTAAATATGGTCATCTTAAAAATTTGACTATGTTCTTAGGGTCGGGGGAGGTTGGTGCGCCCCAAATAAACATAGTCATATCATTCAAGTTTGTAGGATTCGCTCCGGAAGAAGCGGGTTTTATAAAAGGCATCTTACTTCTTATAATATATATTATGTTAACTTATTTGATTGTCTAAAGAAAGGTTTCAAGGGTATTTTCAGCGTAAATCATATTTTATAATGTTGCAATACGGTTGTCGAGTGACGGGTGTTAATATAATATCCGGATTTTTGATCTGAGCGTCGATGGTCCGTGAATTTATTATCTCCTGAACGTCTGGACATGTTACAATAGCTTTTGAGGTGATGCTATGAATCGTGTGGCGCTGATCTTTACCGGCGGGACGATCGGAATGACTGTGACTTCGTCATCCGAAGGTGCGGTTCCAAGTCTGAGCGCTGATGATCTTGTTTCTACATTGAAAAAGGCCACTGGCCTTGAAAATCTCGAGTCTCATGAATTTTCAAGGCTTCCCAGTCCTCATATCACTCCTGGCCATATGTCCAGCCTCAAAGAAAAAATTGACACGTTTTTGAAGGATGACGAATATTCCGGCGTCGTCGTCGTCCATGGGACTGACACTTTAGAGGAGACCGCCTTCTATCTGGATGCTGTCAATGACAGTGAAAAGCCCATTGTGGTCACGGGATCGATGAAAAACGCGAGCGAGCTCGGTTATGACGGCCTCACGAATCTCGCTTCAAGCATCAAGGTCGCTTCAGACCCCGAGTCTAGGAAACGCGGTGTTCTCGTGGTGATGCACTATGAGATCCATGCGGCCTGCGAAGTCGCCAAGACGCATACGTTAAGCCTCGATACCTTTAAAAGCATCGATTTCGGCCCCCTGGGCATCATCGACGAGGATGAGGTGCTTTATTACAGGTCAATGGCTGTGAGAGCCGGTTACAATCTGGCGAACACCTTCTCCGAGGATGTAGCGTTGATCAGGGCATACAGCGGCATAAAGCGCGATATCATCGATTTCTACATCAATGCAGGCTATAAGGGCCTCGTTCTCGAGGCGCTAGGACGCGGAAATCTCCCCCCCTCCTTCGCCGAGGGTATAAAAAAAGCCCGGGAAACGGGCTTGGAAGTCGTCATCACCTCCCGAGCGCCTTCCGGGCGGGTGCTCGACAGCTATGGCTATGAAGGCGGCGGGAAGGATCTTGTCCGACATGGATGCATCCTCGGCGGCCGTCTTTCAGGACCCAAGGCGCGGCTGCTTCTGATGCTGGGGCTCGGGAACGGGCTCGCCCACGCCGGCATCAAGCGTCTATTCCACACTTCGCCTTCCTAGGCGGAGTTTTTTTATGCATTCACTCCAGGGAGAATCGTTGTTTCAGGGGTTCTAGCGAGCTTCAGCACAAAGGCGCTTTTATCCGTTACATCTTCCAAGGTCTTCAGAACATCGAACGCCTGCCGCCTTCCAATTGCATAATACTGGACCATGAACGGATCGAGGCTGCGGAATGAATCGAGTGTCCAGTAGTCAGGATGCTCGATGGGCATCAATTCTCCGTAACGTCCGGCGAATGCGGCTTCAGGGGCGGACACCCTGTCCCAGAGGTCGAGTTCAAAGAGTGCGCTCAGAGCGAGTCTCGAATACTCAAGTGCATTAACCTTTTCAATTGCATCGGGCTCTGTTTGTGTACAAATTATTTGTATGAGGCAATGTTCGATGACGGTGGCCGCCATTTCATCGATCTGTGGAATTAAAAAATCATCCTGTGAATCCGACGCTCTTTCGATATACAACAGCGCATGAGAAAGTTCGTGTAAAAACGTCTTGAGGGCGGCGGGATTCTCCAACGGTCTTGCATGCACATGGACTGATGCATCGGAAAATGTCCGGGCGAACCCGGCGATTCCTGCGGAGGATATGTGCAGTGTCAGACGGGATGCGAGGTCCGTCTTCAGGGCGTTTTCCACCTTGCGCAGGACATCTTCGGCATCCAGGGCCTCATCGAAAGGCTCTATCCGGCGCAGGTCGTCGAAATAGGATTCCCAGGCGATGTTCTCTTCCCTCACAATGTCAAGGGCGTCATCGATGTGCGTCACTTTCACATCCTCGAGCAGTTCGCGCGCGGTGCCTTCATTGATGCCGCTTAGCGCAAGGATAAAGTCGGGGTAGTCATCGGCGCCCTCTCGCTGCGAGAGATGGGTGCGCAGCTGCATCAACTTCTCGACGACGGGGCGCATCGCGCGCGCCAGGGTGAGCAGGCTGTCCTTGGGGAGCCCTTCAAGCGTGTCCAGCTTGTCCTTCAGGGCGGAGACTTCCGGGTGTCTCTCGATGCGCGTGTAGCGCACGAACGGCGAGTCTTCCTCTTCATGCGCTTTATCATAGAGGTCGCGCTCAGTCTCGGCGAGCGAGACGTCCCTCTCTTCGATATAACGTGCCCACTCCTGCTTGTGGTGGGCGTACTGCGCGGCTTTGAATGCGGCGCTCATTTGCTTGCGATCTCCCGGAGCGCATCCTTGATCAGCTCGGCGGTGCTCTTCTTACGGTCGAGTTTCTTCGTAGCGCGCTCGATCTCCTTGTTCTTGTAGCCGAGGGCCCTGAGTGCATCCTCGACTTCATCGAGTTTCCGCTGTGCCTTCACCGTGAGTCTGTCGGTCTCGACTTTGCCTTTCAAATCGAGGACGATCTGCTGGCTGGCCTTGGGCCCTATGCCGGGGAAACGGTTGAGATACTTCGCATCCGATGTCTCGATCGCCTTGATGATCTCATCGACCTCGGCGGCGGCGATCAGGGCGAGGGCGCTCTTCGGACCGATGCCCTTGACAGAGAGCAGCTGGTCGAACAGGCGTTTCTCCCTGAGGGAGGGGAAGCCATAGAGTGTATGGGCGTCCTCGCGGACATGCTGGTAGACATAGACCTTTTTCTCCGAGCCCTGTTCGAACTCAAAGGGATTGGGGACGACGATATGGAAACCGATCCCCCCTACATCGAGCGTGACCTTTTCCGGCTCGATCTCCGTGACAATGCCTTGCAGATAGCTATACATACGCAGCCACTCCCTTTTAGTTTGTGTAGGAACTTTAAGTGATGGTGCTGAACGTCAGAACGATTATTACATAGATGACGACCGAGATGAAATCGGATATAGAATGCATCATCGGCGCGCCGAACAGCGCAGGTGTTGTCTTTCTCCGCCGGAACCAAAGCGGCAATGCGGCGGCGAGCATAGAGGCCACGAGGCCGCTTAAAGCGACACTCGCGGCGATGATCATGGCGAACTCAATGCTGGAGAGGGACCCGGTGAGCGCTTCAGGGTCAACATTCGAAACCCCCCACGCAAGCAACAGGGCCAGAGCGCCGAGAAAGACTGCGGTCAAGGCCGTCACTGTGGTCTCTTCCAGGAAATAACGCATTTTCGCGCCGGCGGGCCTGAGCACATGACGCCGGACCTTCACGATCGATTGCGCGAGGGACTGTGATGTCAAATGGTTGCTGGTGGCGAGCACGAAGGGCAGGAACGCGACAAACAGCCAGACATCGCTGAAGTGCGCGTCCAGGAGGAAAAGCAGTCCCGAGGCCGCGAACAGCCACGCCATCATGACAAAAAACCATGGCAGGCGGCGCTTCAGGTGTTTTGAGGCACTCTCGAACACCGCATCGCCGGTCGGTAGGCCGCTATAGCGGTCGGTGTCGGCGAGCGCAGATTCCTCGACGACGTCGATGGCGTCGGTCAGCGTCAGGACACCCTCGATGCTCTGCTTTTTATTGATGGCCGGGAGGACATGAAGATTGTATCTGTCCATCATCTCGACGGCGTCATAGATGTTCGCCTCTGTAAACACGAACCGGTATACATCGGTCATGACATCGCGCAGCACACTTCCTTTGGAAGCATCCAGGAGTTGCTTGAGCTCGACGATGCCTTCGAGGCGATTCGCTTCATCGACAATGAACAACGTATCTATGGCCTCGACCTCTTCAGCATTTTCATGAAGCGCCTTGAACGCCTCGGATACAGTGGTGTCGGGCTCGAGAGCGATGAAATCGGAGGTCATCTCGCTGCCGACGGTGTGGTGCTTGTAGCTCGAAAGCCTGCGGAGCGCGTTACGATGATCATGCTTGATAAGCGCCATGTATTCGATGGCATCCTTGTGTCTCATCGACTGCAGGATGTCGACAGCGTCATCCGGCGCCATGATCTCGAGGAGTTTAGCACCGTAGGCGACGGATACATCATTCAAAAGCTCCCTCGCCTTGCGTTCGGGCAGGTGTGCGAATACATCGGCGAGCGTCTTTTCATTCAGATAGTCATAGAGGCGTGCGCGCTCGGCGTGGCGCATCATCAGCAGCGCCTCTTTCAAGTCGTATGGGTGATACTTGTTCAAGCGGGTCCGGAGAATGTTGTCCCGCCGCTCATGCTTGATAAGGCCGTGGATCTCCGCTGATTTATTCCGGCTGAGGCGTGTCAGCTTGCGTTTTCTCATAGCGTCCACCCCCAGGAGAGGAATGCATAGAGACTAGCGATATAGACCGCTGTACTCAGGATGTCCGCCAGCACGTGGAGGAACGGAAGGGACAGCCAGGCGCCGCGGCGAATCTTTTTGTGTGCGAACGGAATGAAGAGCCCCGCCAGGGCGCTCAAAATGACGGCGCCCCAGGTCGCCGCACCGATCAAGGCCGAC
This sequence comes from Mollicutes bacterium, assembly GCA_003553945.1. Classification (GTDB taxonomy): domain Bacteria; phylum Bacillota_I; class Bacilli_A; order Izemoplasmatales; family Izemoplasmataceae; genus T1SED10-81. Next base: position 21,190 of record PWEL01000025.1, read on the forward strand.
AACGTCAAAAGATCATAAACATTCAAAGAGCCGGTCTCCGGCACGGTATAAAGGCGCATCACGACGCCGGCGAATATCGCGACTGCGAGACCGATCAGAAGGCCGCTTGTCACGGCGAATGCCGTTTCTTTCAAAAGATGAGCGCGCGCGCCGCTCGGATGGCTGTAGAAACGTTTGTCGATGCCGCGAAGCGTCAGCGTGAAGGAGTTCGAGGCGGTGTTTCCGGCCATGCCGAGCACGATGGGAAGGAAAAAGACAGGCAGCATGGCTGCGGTGTTCTCCGGGGCCACCTGCATGATGAGGAACACGCAAAGAAGCGATAATACGCTGTGCCAGAGCAGCGGCAGCCACCGTGCAGGCACGGAATCGAACGCACGTCGTTTCACAAGGCCCGGGAATGATGTGAGCCGGCTGTAATCCGACCGCGTCTCCTCCCTCAGGTCCCTGAGCGCATCGTCGAGCGTGACAACGCCTAGCAGGCGGTTGTTCTGATTGACGACCGGAAGGATGGGGATGCTGTATTTCTGCATCGTCCGCGCGGCCGTCACCGTGGTGTCCGCATAATGCACCGTGGTGGCATCGGGGAACATCACATCATCGATGCGCGACTCTTCATCCGCAAGCAACAGGCGGTTGATGCGCACTGCACCCACGATAAAATCATCATCATCGACCACGAAGAGTCGACTGTGGTTGGTCCGTTGCGCCTTTTCTTCAAGCGCCTCCCAGGCATCCTTGACACGGGCCTGGTCGAGAATCTTGATATAATCGTCCTTCATGATCGCCCCGGCAGAATCAAGGGGGTACTGCACCATGGTGCTAAGCTGCTGATGCACCTTCTCATCATAATCCTTGAGCCCCTCAAGACAGTCCTGCCTGAGTCTCTCATGCAGCCCCTTGAGCATCTGGGAGGCTTCATCGGCTGTCATCGTCGCGAGGATACGCGCCGTCTTGTCATTGTCCATCTCCTCGATCAATGGCCGCAGTATGGCATTGTCGAGGTACTCGAACAATGCGGCGAGTTCATGGTGGTTGAGGTCCATGACAATCTGAAACTGCCTTTCACGGGAGAGCTTTCTGAAAACCTCGGCGACATCCGCAGGATGATAATCGAGTATTTGGTTTTGAAGGGCTTTGGGGGACCCCTGTTCAAGGAGTTCCCTGAGTGCGCGCTGTCCGTCCATACGGCACCTCCGTTCGTTCACAAACTATTCAAACATCTCAAAGGGCTGGCCCATGATTCTCACTGTGTCGCCGGGCTCGACCCCGAGGTCCTTCAGCTTATCTTCAACCCCCATGTCGCGGAGCTGTCTCGCGAAGCGTCTGATCGCTTCATCGTTCGAGAAATCGGTCATCTTATAGAGTTTCTCGACACGTTCGCCCTTGACATCGAATACGCCGTCGTCCCCTTTTTCGATCTCGAAGGGCTCGGGCTCGTCCTCGAACGTGTAGGTCACATAATCCGCATAGGCGTCCGGTTCATAGAGGGGGAACGCCGGCGCCTTTTCAAGGAGGTCGGCGGTCTGATAAAGCAGCGTCTCGACGTTTCTTTTCGTGTAGGCGCTGATGGGGATTATGGGCGAGTCCCCTTCATGAAGGGATTTGAATCTTTCCAGATGTTCATCTGCGCCCGGCATGTCCATCTTGTTCGCGACAATGATCTGGGGACGCTGTTCGAGCTGATAGTCATAGGCGGACAGTTCGGCATTGACGGCCTTGTAGTCCTCATAAGGGTCCCGGCCCTCGAAAGCGCTCATATCCACCACATGAAGAAGCACTCTTGTGCGCTCGATGTGCCGAAGGAACTGCTGTCCGAGACCGCGGCCGGCAGAGGCCCCTTCAATCAGGCCGGGCATATCGGCGGCGACGAAGCTTCTTCCGTCCTCGAGGCCGACGACGCCTAGATTCGGCTGCAGAGTCGTGAACGGATAGGATGCAATCCTGGGCTTGCTGGCGGAAATGACACTGATCAGGGTGCTCTTGCCGACGCTCGGCATGCCGATCAGGCCGACATCCGCGAGCAGTTTCAGCTCCATGCGGATCGAGAGCGCCCTTCCCGGCTCGCCGTTCTCCTTCAAGGTCGGCGCCGTGTTGCGGCTGCTCGCGAAACGGGCGTTGCCGCGGCCGCCCCGGCCGCCCCTGAGCACCGTGGCGCGCTGCTTGTCCTCCGTGATGTCGGCGAGCACCTTGCCGTTTCCCGCGTTGAATATCGTAGTGCCGACAGGGACTTTAAGCACGAGGTCCTCTCCGTCCCTGCCGTGCATCTTCTTCGCTTTTCCGTTGCCGCCGTCCTCCGCCTTCCTGTGACGGTCGTAGTGGAATTCGAGGAGCGTCGAGAGCCCCTCGTCCCCTTCGAAGACGACATCGCCGCCACGGCCGCCGTCGCCGCCGGAGGGACCGCCTTTGGGCACGTATTTCTCCCGGCGGAAGGCATGCATGCCGTCCCCGCCTTTTCCGCTTTCTATGTCGATGGTCACATGATCTACAAACATAATCTCACGCCCTATTTTTGAATCGTTTCAAGGTAGTCTTCAAGCGCCTTCGCACTAGAGAAGGCGAGGATGTGTTTCTTGTGACGGAGCGCATTAAGCCGCCCCTCGATATATTTGCGGTGTCTGTCGAAGAATGACACGTACTTGAGGAACGCCTGGTCGATCTCCTCGATACATCCCGTGGCCATGTCGCTCCTGTAGGTGTGTCTGTATCTGGCTTCGCGCTCCCTGATCCCCTTCAACGCCTCCTTGCGGTCATATTTCAGAAGAATCACTGTATCCGCGCATGCAAGGCGGTCTTCAAAGGTCGGCGTATGCAGATAGTTGCCGTCCATGACGAATTGCTGGTGGTCCTTCATGAATGCCCGGAGCTTGGCCTTGAACTCTTCAGGCGGGATGGCTGTCCATTCCCTCCGCCAATAGATTGTATCGAGATGAAGGATGGGGAGATTCAACACACTGCCGAGCCTTCTCGCCAGTGTCGTCTTGCCCGTCCCCGGGCTGCCCAGGATGAGTATGCGGTTCAAGAAGCTCTTATCGATCAATCGCTCATAGGCCAGCCGGTGGATGGAGGCTATGTAGCCGCGGTATTCGAACTGATGATGGGCGAGGAGTCTGCGCATAGGGTTGTTGGCGGGATAGGTGTCGATCTTGATGGACGCCCTACCCCGAGCTTGTCCGAGCTTGATGGCATAAAGAAGAAGCGCGCTCCCCACACCGCGGCGCTTAAGCGACGGGTCCACGATGAAACGGTGGATGATCAGGCTCTTTTGCCTTTGCCATCCAATGACGCGATAGGCTTCCTCGTCTTCTTCCTGCACCGCCATTACACCATTGATACGGCCGGCGGCGGTGTGCACATAGAGCGCGCCCCTTTCAATGTCCGTTTCAAAATGCCGGCGTCTCGGATAGGAGAGGTCCCACTGATCAATGCCTTCAGCGTGCATCGCTTCAATCGAACGTGCGCTCAATGCATCGATGGCATTCAAGTCTTCTTTTTCAGCTTGTCGTATCATATTTTCACCTAGAAGTCATTATACTATACCTTGAAGATTTAAGGAAGAATTCACCCGAAAAAGAGGCATGGACTGGCCGCTGCGCACAAAAAAACCGCCGGGATGCCGGCGGTTGTGATTACTCGGGATATACGGATGCGCGTTTCTTGTCCCTGCCCATGCGTTCAAAGCGGACAATGCCATCGACTTTGCTGAAGAGCGTATCGTCGCCGCCGATGCCCACGTTCATACCGGGGTGCACCTTGGTGCCCCGTTGACGGTAGATGATGGAACCGGCCTTGATTCTCTGCCCGTCCGCACGTTTGGAACCGAGGCGTTTCGCTTCGGAATCGCGCCCGTTCTTCGTCGAGCCGACACCTTTTTTCGTCGCCATGAATGGCATCAATTGAATATCTATCAACATCGTTCGTCACCTCCGTGTGCATTCGCGATATTTTAACTTAACTGGTGATGTCTGTGATTTCAAGCTTGGTGTAAGGCTGTCTGTGGCCTTGTTTGCGGTGATACATCTTCTTGGGCTTGTATTTGAAGACGGTGATTTTCTTCTGCTTGCCATGTTTCAGGACTTTCGCCTTCACTTGGGCGTTTTCAACGTAGGGATTCCCGATGACCGGGGTATCGCCACCGATCAGAAGAACCTCGTCGAACGTCACCGTGTCGCCCTCTTCGGCGTCAATCTTTTCAACGAACACCTCTGCGCCCTTCTCGACGCGGAGCTGTTTGCCGCCGGTCTCGATCACTGCGTACATGCCTGAGCACCTCCTCATTCATAAGACTCGCCATAGGGGTGGCTATGCTTTAATACCCGTTCTGAGCGGTATGCTGCCTGGCATTTGGATGCTGGTCTGAACAGCTTTTTACATTATACAGGATATGCCGCCGGTTGTAAAGGTTTTTAGACCTCTTTTACATTTCTCCCCGTGCTTTGAAGGAAAAGTACTCGCCCTTGCCGATGATGATGTGGTCCAGGATGGCTATATCCATCAGCTTGCCGTTCTCGACCATGACGTTGGTGATGCGCCGGTCGCTTTCCGAAGGGGTGGGGTCGCCAGAAGGATGATTGTGGACGAGCACAATGGATGCCGCACTGAGGGTGACTGCGTGCTTGAAAAGCTCACGTGGATGCACAAGCGCCGAAGAGAGCGAACCGACGAAGAGCTTCTGCTTTTCGATGAGGGCGCCCTTTGTATCGAGATAAAGGGAATGGAAGGTCTCCTGCGTGCACATCTCGAGGTCCGTCTTCATGAATTCGTAGACTTTATCAGGGGAGAGGAGCGTTATTTGCTCGGGAAACGATTCGCTTATCAGACGACGGCCGATCTCGAGTGCGGCGAGCAGCTGGATCGCCTTGGCCTCCCCCATGCCCTTTGACCGTGTGAGTTCACGTACATTCGTCTGACTGAGCTTCTTGAGTGTCTTGTATTGACAGGTGATGCGCTGGGACAGTTCAAGCACCGAGCACTGTCTGGTGCCGGTGCGAAGGATGATGGCGATGAGCTCCTGGGTGGAGAGGGCTTCACGGCCGTAACGGAGAAAACGTTCTCTCGGACGTTCCTTGAATGGCATCTCTTTAATCAAAAACATGATATCTCTCCTTTCGGACGAATAATTCATCCGAAAGCAGGGAATTACTCCTCAAGCGCATCGATGATTTTTCTGTGCGCCCTGGAGATGGCATGAGGGAACGTTGCAAGAGCATGCGCGAAGGGGCTTCTCCGCGGGCTGCTTGCCTTATAGACATGCATATGCCAGACCTTGTGCGTGAAGGTGTGTGTGAAGGTCTGCATGAACTCGGGTTCGGAGAGTTTCACTCCATAATCCTCCTCGAACGCTCCGATCGCCTGTTCAAGGGTGCCGGTGTATTGAGGGAATTCATACATGTTCGCAAGCAGGCCGGCTTTGGGACGCTTGCGCAGGAAGTATCCGTTGCCGGCATCAACTAGCAATGTAATATAGTGTTCATGCGTTTTACGACGCGATGCGCTCTTGAAAGGGAATTCATCCTGCCTTTTTTGTTTGTATGCGAAGCAATGAGCCGGCAGTGGACATTCGCCGCACCGCGGCCGCTTCAGACATATGAGCGCGCCGACCTCCATGAGCCCCTGGGTGAAATCACTCGGCGTGGTCTGCGCGATCGGTGTCTTCAGCACATCCTCGATCTCCCGCATATGTTTCACCTTGCGCACGTCCTTCTCATAAAGCAGGATCCGGCTCATCACACGCATCACATTGCCATCGACGGCAGGGATGGGCTTTTCGAAGGCTATGGAGAGGATGGCGCCGGCAGTGTAGCGTCCGACGCCCTTGAGTTTCTTCATCTCCTCGAAAGTATCTGGAAAGGCGCCGTATTCATAGACGATCGTCCGTGCAGTTTCATGCAGATAGCGGGCGCGGCTGTAATAGCCGAGCCCCTCCCACATCTTGAGGACAGTTTCGAAAGGAGCGTCCGCAAGCGTGTTGACATCCGGGAAGCGCTGCATGAAACGTTCGTAGTAGGGAAGCATCGTGGCGATCTGTGTCTGTTGGAGCATGAGTTCGCTCACGAGAATCTCGTAGGGGTCCCGGCGATGCCTGAAAGGGAGGTCCCGCCGGTTGAGACGATACCAGCGAGAAAGGTCGTGCGCGAACTTTTTCGGGTCTGTGAGTTTTTCCATATGCAGGGGTCTCCTTTATAACAATGGGTCGAACCAGTATGTAAGGCCGTAAAGCATGATAAGAAGGACGCGCCACGGCCATGACTTCTCGAGCGCCTCGCCGCCGTCATCGACATATTCACCGTCCGGACCTACGATAAGCGATTCATCGAGCGAGTCCTTCAGTATATCGTGAAGGTGCTCATGAAACGCTTCATCCCGTATCAGAATGGCGCTCTCGGTGCTCAGATACGTGCTCCGCGGGTCCAGATTATAAGCACCGATGATGCTTATGTCGTCTCCGAAGGTCATCGTTTTCGCGTGCAGACTGTCCACACCTTGATACTCATAGAGTGTAGTGCGCTCCGCCAAGGGCTCCCGGTATCGAAGATACCCAGCGGTGGTGAATGGATTGGGGTTGGTCGCCGGCGCATTCGTCAACATGCGGACATCCCGCTGTTCAGTGTCGGGGATCAATTCAAGCATCTGCTCGGAGAAGACGATGTAGGGGCTCTGGACAAACCATTCATCCCTTGTTTCGGCGAGTTCCGCAAAAGTCCCGAGCATCACCGGCTCCTTCTCGAAGCGCGTCAAAGGGTTTCGGAGAAAGGAGGTGTGTTCGACCTCAAGCGCTTCCTCCCGCATGGTCTCATAGGCTCTCGGGACATCCCTGCGTTCGCTGTGCGCTTCATATGCATCCTGCATGAGGGTTCTTCTTTCCAAAAGCGCGAGGCGTTCCTCAGCGGAAGATGTCCATGAAAACCTCGAATTGAAGAGTTCCTCGTAATAGGCGGACATCTCACGCACGGTCTCATGCGTGCCGGACTCCCCGAACACCACGACATCCCGGTCGCGAGTCTCATCGGCGGGGTCGTCCTTCTCCATGAAATAGCGGTCACCGATATTCCTGCCGCCGCTCATTCCATAAGTCTCATCGACGATGATCAGCTTGTCGTGCAGACGGTTTTGCAGGGTGTGGGGGAGGAGCGGATTATACGGTTCGTACAGGGCCGCCTCCACATTCTCGTGACTGATCAGCGCCTCGTAGCGCCTTCCCGATTCAAAATACTGCGTGTGGAACACGGCGTCCAATACGAGGCGTACCTGCACGCCCCTGTCCGCCGCATCCAGAAGCGCCCCATAGAAAATGTCCCTGCTTTCACCGTCGTGCACGGTATAGTAGGAGACATCGACCGTTTCCTCGGCCTCCTCTATAAGGGCCAGTCTGAGATCCAAAGCCAGACCGCGGTCGTCGAACGCATAGGCGTAGGTAGTCTCCTCGTTGTCTTCCATGAACGTTTCCACATCGTAGGTGACGTCGCCTTCCATGATGACCGGATGCAAAAATACGAGCCCACCGAAGATAAAGGTGTGCCCGAACATGAAAAAAAGCGCAAGCATCAAGGGTCTTACCAGTCTGGACATACGCATCACCTCTCATATTATAGCGTTTTTTTAATCTTTTGGCTATATACGCTCATGTCTTTTGTCGAGGTACTGCATATTGTGTTAGAATTGATTTGAAGGAGGCGATTCAATGAAAGGTAAAGTCGCAAGCACAGGCTATGGCATCGGTGAAGCCGTTGTCGTTGAAAAGGAGACATTGAAGGCCGATAAAGAACACTGTGAAGATGTGAATACATGCATCGATGCTTTCCGCGAAGCCATCGAAAAGAGCACGGAAGAACTCAGGACCATCCGTGAGAAGTCGACGGAGTCCCTCGGCGAGGAGCACGCAGCCATCTTCGACGCCCACATCGAGATGGCGAATGATGTCGAGATCAAGCAACAGGTCGAAAGCAAGATTGAAAACGACGGCGTCAAAGCCGCCTATGCATTCCAGGAAGTGACGGAACAGTTCATAGAGATGTTCGAGAATATGGAGGACGATTATTTCGCGGCCCGCGCCGCCGACATCAAGGACATCCAGCAGCGCGTGCTCGGGCATCTTCTGGACAAGCCCGTCAAGGACCTCTCCCTGCTCGATTCGGCGAGCATCATCGTCGCGCGCGATCTTGCGCCGAGCGACACCGCCGGACTCAATATCGAACACGTCCGGGGGTTCGTCACTGAAGCGGGCGGCACCACCTCCCACACCGCCATCATCGCCAGGGCCCTCGGCATCCCCGCGCTCGTGGGCGTGGAGGGAGCGCTTGAAAATGTCGAGGAGAAGGATACATTGCTGCTGGACGCCCATGAAGGCGAGCTCCACGTCAATCCTGACGAAAAGACGCTCGCGGATGCGAAAGAGAAGATACGGGCGCAGGAAGCGGAGCGCGAACGGTTAAAACCCTTTGCAAAGAAGAAAACTGAGACCGCCGACGGCAAGGCGATGCCGCTTTACGCCAATATCGGCACCCCCAAGGAGCTCATCGCCACGAACGAACACGGCGCCGAAGGCATCGGGCTCTTCCGCACGGAGTTCCTCTTCATGGACACTGCCTCAATGCCTGATGAAGGCACGCAGCTCGAAGCCTATAAAGAAGTGTTCGACACCATCCAGCCTGTCATCGTGCGCACGCTCGATATCGGCGGCGACAAGGCGCTCCCCTATCTCGAGATGCCCGAAGAGGCGAATCCCTTCCTCGGGCACCGCGCCGTGCACCTCACACTGAGCGAACCCGAACTCTTCAACACGCAGCTTCGCGCGCTTCTTCGCGCCGCGAAGGACCAAAAGGAACTCCGCATCATGTTCCCCATGATCGCGACCGTTGAGGAGTTGAAGCGCGCGAAAGAATCCCTCGCGCGCGCAGAAAGTGAGCTAGAGAAGGAAGGAAAGGACTATCAGCGGAATGTCAAGGTCGGCATCATGATTGAAATCCCGGCCGCGGCGCTCAACGCACGCGCGCTCGGTAAGCACTGCGATTTCTTCAGCATCGGCACCAACGACCTGATTCAATACGTCTACGCCGCCGACCGCATGAACGAGCACGTCGCCTACCTCTACCGCCCCCTCGACCCGGTGCTTCTCTCACTGATCAAGGATGTCACCGACGCCGCCCAAGAGACCGACACTGAAATCGGCGTATGCGGCGAGATGGCCGGCGACTTCGACGCCGCGCTCATCCTCTTCGGCCTCGGACTCGATGAACTGAGCATGTCCCCGGCGCGCATCCTGCCCATCCGCGAAGCGCTCAGCCGCCTGCGCCTGGAACAGCTATCCACCCTCGCCGACGATGCGCTGAAGGCAGACGGCCCGGAGGAAGTGAGACGCATCGTCCAAGCCTTCAAGGATAAACATCTGAATACCTGATTACCTACGCAAAATGTCAGCGTCTGGGACTAAGTCATCCCAGTCGCTGACATTTTTTAATAGCGCGTGCCATGGTATTCACGATGTCATGAAACGTCGGAGGGCACTGATGAAATAGAGCGACCCGGTCGCATAGAGGATGGCGTTCTCGCCATCCGGTCTGGCATGTTCATAGGCCTCCCTGTAATCCTTGAAAGCATGGACGTTGTTGTGGTCGCTCTGTTCGGCGAGGACATCCGCTTTCTCGCTGCGCGGATAGGGGATCTCCGTCACATAGAGTTCGTCCGCGAACGTCTCGATGCGCTTGAGCATCGGGACATACGCTTTATCCTTCATCACATTGAAGAGGATGCGGATCGTCGCATCGGGATAATAGGTGCGGAGCGCTTCAAGGCTCCTCTCAAGGCTGCTTATGTTGTGGGCGCCATCGAGGATGACATTGCCGAATCGTTCAAAGCGGCCGGGAAGGTGCGCCTTTTCAAGCCCTTTTTTCTTAGCCTCAAGCGAAAGGTGGAAATCATCGCGTTTAGCGAGGATATCAGCGGCTAAGAGTGCCGTATGGGCGTTTTCAACCTGATGCATGCCGAGCATGGATACATTGTAGCGTTCATTCCTATAGACGATGACAGTGGGAAGGCCGAGGTCGACGTGTTCAAGGGGGTAATCCTTGGTGAAGTAGACCGGGCTTTTCTTGCTTTTCGCATGCGAACGGAACTGTTCTAGAAGGACGGGGTCCTTGACGCCGCTTACGAGCGGAACGCCGTCCTTGACAATGCCGAGCTTGTTCTCGGCGATGCTCTCGAGCGTATCGCCGAGAATGTGCATGTGGTCGTATCCGACGCTCGTGATGACACTCAGGACAGGCGAAATGACATTCGTCGCATCGAGCGTGCCGCCGAGGCCGACTTCATAAAGGACCACATCCACATCGGAGGCCTTGAAATAGAGAAAACTGATGAGCGTCACCATCTCGAAAAACGTGATCTGATCGTTGTAACGCTCCTTGTAGGACGCCTGCAGGGTGTAGACCTCTTCGATGTAATGCTTCAGGGCGTCATTTGGAATCGGAGCATCATTGATGGCGATGCGTTCGTTGAAGCTTACAACGTAGGGGCTCGTGAAGGTGCCGACGTTGTAGCCGGCCTCCATGAGCATCTGTTTTAAGAACGTGAGGGTCGAGCCCTTGCCGTTCGTCCCGCCGATATGGATGGTCTTGAAGCTGATTTCGGGATGCCCGAGCATCTCGCAGGCCTTCTGCATGCGCGTGAGGTCGTATTTATCGCCGAACTTCTTGACTGATTCAATCCAGGACTGCGCGTCTTTCAAAGTATCAAACATCGCGTCTGAGTTCCTCGATACGCTTCTTGACGAGCGCATGTTCTTTTTTATAGCGTTCGAGCTTCCTGCGTTCTTCTTCGACTTTCTCCTTCGGGGCCTTCTCGACGAACTTCTCATTGCCCAGCATGCCCTCGGCGCGCTTGATCTCGCCTTCGAGCCGCTTGAGTTCTTCGCGCTGCCGCTCGAGCTCGGCGCTTAGGTCGACGAGGTCTCCGAGGGGGATATAGAGCGTGAAGCGGGCGTCGACGAAGGAGACGTTCTCCTTCTGCATCTCGATGTCCCGAGCGATTTCAAAGCGTCCGGGCGTGATGAAGGCGTCGAAGAGCTCGCGGTGCGCGGTGAGGATCTTCTCCGTGTTTGCATCGCAGGCGATATGGATATCGACCGGCTGACTGTTCGCGACCTGGTATTCATTGCGGACCTTGCGCACGCGATGAATCAGGGCTTTCACGATGTCGAACTGCTCGACGGCCTCCTCATCCCTGATGAATGCATCCGCTTCAGGCCAGGGGGCGACCATGATCGATTCGGCGTCGCGCACGGGGAGGCGCTGATAGATCGATTCCGTCACGAAGGGCATGAACGGGTGCAAGAGCTTGAGCACGGCGCGCCACACGTGATAGAGCACGGCTTTCGTGGCCGATTTCTCCGTACCTTCCTTCCTGAGAGCGAGCTTGCTGACTTCGACATACCAGGAGGCGACCTCCTCCCAGCTGAATTTATAGAGGTCCTTCGCGGCCTCGCCGAATTCAAAGGCGTCGTACTGGCGGTTCACCGCCTCGATGGTCTCCTTGAGACGCGTGAGGATCCAGCGGTCCTTGACATCCAGGGCGTCAGGGTCGATGCGTGCGTCCTCCTCGCTCATGTCCTCGATGTGCATGAGGGTGAAGCGGGAGATGTTCCAGAGCTTGTTGATGAAATTCCAGCTGGATTCGACCTTCTCCATCTCGAAGCGAAGGTCCTGCCCGGGGGCGGAGTTGGTGGTGAGGAAATAACGGAGCGTGTCGATGCCGTGGCTCTCCTTGATGTCCATGGGGTCGACGCCGTTACCGAGGGACTTGCTCATCTTGCGGCCGTAGCGGTCGCGGATGAGGCCGTGGATGAGAACGTGTTTGAACGGTGTCTCGCCGGTGAACTCGAGGCCCTGAAAGATCATCCGGGCGACCCAGAAGAATATGATGTCATAGCCCGTGATCATCGTCTGTGTGGGGTAGTAGCGTTTGAAATCCTCGGTCTCTTCAGGCCATCCGAGCGTAGAGAAGGGCCAGAGCGCTGAAGAGAACCAGGTATCGAGGACATCCTCGTCCTGTTCGTACCCTTCGGGCGGATTGTCACCGACATAGACATCGCCGTCCTCGCTGTAGTAGGCCGGAATGCGATGCCCCCACCAGAGCTGTCGGGAGATGCACCAGTCCTGCACCTCCTCCATCCAGCGGCGGAAGGTCTTCTCGAAACGGGACGGGATGAACTCGGCAGCTGAATGTTCGAGCGCCTGATCCGCGAGCGGCCTCATCCTGACGAACCACTGAAGGGAAAGTCGCGGCTCGACGGGGACGCCCGTGCGTTCGCTGTGACCGACGTTATGCACATGGTCCTCGACCTTCTCGAGGAGGCCTTCATCCTTTAAATCATCAAGCAAAGCCTTCCGGCACTCGAAACGATCCATGCCCTCATAAGGGCCGGCCATGTCGTTCATGCGGCCGTCCTCCTCCATGCATAGCGGTTTCTCAAGGTCATGGCGCTCACCCACCTCGAAGTCGTTCGGGTCATGTGCGGGGGTGACTTTGACGGCACCGGTGCCGAACTCCCTGTCGACCTGTTCATCGGCGATGATGGGGATGGCGCGCTCCGTCCCCGGAATCAGAACCTTTTTCCCGAGATGCTTGCGCCGTTCACTATCATCAGGGTGGATCATGAGCGCGGTGTCGGCAAACATGGTCTCCGGACGCGTGGTGGCGATCAGGATGTAATCGCTCTTGTCCTCGAGACAGTAACGGAAATAATAGAGCTTGTCCTCCACTTCTTCATACTCGACTTCGATATTGGAGAGCGCGGTCTTCGCCTGCACATCCCAGTTGATGATGCGGGCCTTGCGGTATATGAGCCCTTTCTCATAAAGGCGGATGAATACTTCGTTGACCGCACTGGAAAGCCCTTCATCCAGCGTGAACCGCTCCTTGTCGTAATCCACGCTGATGCCGAGGGCCGCCCACTGCGAGCGGATGATATCGGCGTAGCGCTCCTTCCACGACCACGCCTCTTCTAAAAACGCCTCGCGTCCGATTGCGCGCGGGTCGTCACCGCGCTCGCGGATCAGTGCGTCAATCTTCGCCTGTGTGGCGATGCCGGCATGGTCCATGCCGGGGAGATAGAGCGCATCATAGCCTTCCATGCGCTTCTTGCGGATGATGAGGTCCTGAAGAGTGTTGTCCCACGCGTGTCCGAGGTGAAGGTTCCCCGTGACATTCGGGGGCGGGATCACAATCGTATAGGGAGGCTTCTCAGAATCCCCGCTTTTGAAGAACCCCTGCTTCTTCCACCATTCATACGTGTCCGCTTCTACTTGTTTGTGCTCATACTTCTTCGCCATGTCCATCTTGCATTCCTCCTATAAAAAACGCCTTATGTCAAAAGACACAAGGACGAAACTCTGTTCGCGGTACCACCTTTATTCCGGCTTCGTGCCGGCGCTCGAGACGTTAACGCCGTCGACGGGTCCGACTACGTATCACCGGACCACTCCGAGGTGACGTTCAACGGTCCGTCTACCGGTTCGCAGCTCCACCGGCTCTCTTCAAGACTTACCCGCCTACTCTTCCTCATCTTCGTGTTATTCGTAGTGTATCACACCGTGAAGGGCTTTTCAACGCCAGGTTGAAAAAAGCGCGGAATGTATCCGCGCCTTTTTAATCGATGCGCTCCCAGGGGTGCCCGGGTTCGCCATGATTGGATTGCGGAGGGTCTCCCTCCGTCCAGTACTGAGCCACAAAACGGTCGCCGCCATGTGTGACTTCATCGCCTTCTTCATAGATAGAATTCGGATGCCATTGTTCAGTGGATGATGCTTGCCACACTAGGCTTTGATCCGGACGGTCGCCTTGACTCCACCATGAAGCTTCATAAGAACTCCCCTGATATACGACTTCATCGCCGGCCTCATAGGTGTTATAGTAGCGCCATTCATCGGTCAGGGCCTGCCAGCTGTAGGACGCTTCCGGCGATTCGCCTTGGTTCCATTCGTGGGCCTCGTATGTCTCCCCTTCATAAATGACTGTATCTCCGGCATCATAGGTGTTCGTAGGATGCCATTCACTAGTGAGGGCATTCCATGCATAGGAGTCAGAGGGAGGTTCTCCTTCATTCCAATATTGTGCACGGTACAATGTCCCCTCATACTCTATTTCATCGCCTTCTTCATACCAATTATGTTGATGCCAGTTGTCGGATACGGCCTGCCAGACGGGGTCGGTCCCCGGTTCCGTCCCCTCTGTCCACCATTGGGCATAATAAACCGTGCCATTGTGGATGACTTCCTCGCCTTCTGTGTAAGTTGTTTCAGTAGACCATGATGAGGCTTCCTGATCGCTTTCTTCGTCTTCATCGGGAATTGCGGGAGTATGCTGTGCACGATGGACATGGTCCTGCTCACCGCTCGAAGGGACCTTTCCTGAAACGATGCGAATGCCATCCTCATCATAAGGGAATGACAATTCACCCTCCTTGGCGTATACGACTTCGAAGGCCCGCAGGTTCTGCACGCGGACAAAATAGGCATAATCATCCTCAATGTTATTCACGAAGTCATCCAGTTGAGACTCCAATAAGACATCTCCTGTTTCGCAGCTATGATGCCCTATGCTTCGGCAGTACTCGCCCGCGGCATATTCAATCTCCCGGGCCTGCTGGAGCACGGTGTCCTTCTGGGTGTTCTCAAGAGTCCTCGACGCTACGGGGTAGGACACCCCTGCAACGATCGCAAGCAACACGATGACGATCAGAACTTCAAAAATCGTCAGTCCTTTTTGATTCAAAGCCATCTCCTCCATGGCGCAGCTATTAAAAAGCTGCGCATTCGATTGAATGGAAGCTGGCTGTCTCGATGAGACCCTCTAGCTTTCCGCCGCCGGGTCACCCCGGTTTTGGCTTTGGCATTTTAATATAATACTATATCATACTGAACGAGTTGTCAAGCTCCCTCTCTCAATGAGGCGCTGTCTTCGGTGAAGATTCCGCGGACTTGCTCGACATTCATCCCATCCTTCGAGAAGGGGATGACGTCGATGTCTTCGGTGAAATGGGACTCGAGGCGCTCGATGTAGTGCTTTCGCCTGCCCTTGGAGATCTTGTCCGTCTTGGTGGCGACGATGGTGAAGGGGACGTTGTGATGCGCTAGGTATTCAGCCATCAACAGATCGTCCTCGAGGGGCGGATGCCGGAAGTCCACAAGCAAAAGGGCGTGTCTCAAGACACCACGGGTGGCGATATAGGTCTCGACCATCTCGCCGAAGGTCTCGCGCTCGCGCTTGCTCTTCTTCGCGTAGCCATACCCCGGTGCGTCGACGATATAGAAGGCGCGGTCGACACGGTAGAAATTGAGCGTGCGCGTGCGCCCGGGCTTCTGGGAGATATAGGCGATATTGCGGTTCAGGACGGTGTTGATGAGCGTGCTCTTGCCGACATTGCTTCTGCCGAGGAGGAGATATTCATCGAGGCCGTCCTCGGGGAAATCCGACGGCGTGGCGACGATCTTCGGCTGTTCGACTTTGTACATGGCTTCACCTCTTCATGAAGAAAAGGCAATCCGGAGATTGCCTTATTGCTGGATCAGTGATTGTTCAAGCACGGCGCCTACGCTGTCGACTGTCTGGATGTCGATGGCTTCGCGTACTTCATCGGGGACATCGTCGATGTCGCGGGAATTCTCCTCGGGGATGAGGATTTTCTTGAGACCGCCCCTGTGCGCGGCGATGGCCTTCTCTTTAAGGCCGCCTACCGGAAGGATGCGTCCGCGGAGCGTAATCTCGCCCGTCATGCCGATGGTGGGGTCGACTTTCTTGTTGGTGAGGGCGCTGATCAGGGCGATGGCGATGGTGATGCCTGCGCTTGGTCCGTCCTTGGGGATCGAGCCCTCGGGCACGTGGATATGGACGTTGCTGTTTTCGAAGATGTCCTTGCTGACGCCGAAGGTCTCGTGGTTGGCCTTGACATAGGAGAGCGCCGCCTCGGCGGATTCCTTCATGACATCGCCGAGCTGTCCGGTGAGCGAGAGCTTGCCGTTGCCTTTGTAGTAGGCGACTTCAACGGCGAGCGTGTCGCCGCCGAACTGGGTATAGGCGAGGCCGGTCGCGAGGCCCACCTGCGGTTCCTTGTCGGTCGCGGAGCGGACATACTTGGGCTTGCCGAGGAAGTCCTCGAGGTTGTCCTTCGTGACGTCGACTTCCTTCTCCTCCTTGGCGAGGATGCGCTTGATGGCCTTGCGTACGATCTTGCCGATGACCCTGTCGAGCTGTCTGACGCCGGCCTCACGCGTGTACTCGCGGATCATGCGCATGATGGCGTCCTCGGAGATGGAGAGTTTCTTCTCTTCAAGTCCGTGCGTCTCGAGCTGCTTGTGGATGAGATGGCGCTTGGCGATGTTATATTTTTCGATCTCGGTGTAGCTCGAGAGCTCGATGATCTCCATGCGGTCCCTGAGGGGTGCGGGGATGTTGCCGAGGTAGTTGCCGGTCGTGATGAAGAGGACCTGCGAGAGGTCGTATTGGTCTTCTAGATAGTGGTCGCTGAAATATTTGTTCTGGCCGGGGTCGAGGACCTCGAGCATTGCGGACGAGGGGTCGCCCTTGTAGTCGTAGCCGAGTTTGTCGATCTCATCGAGGAGGAACAGCGGGTTGATGACCTTGGCCTTGCGCATGCCTTGAAGAATGCGGCCGGGGAGCGCGCCGAGGTAGGTCCGCCTGTGTCCGCGGATCTCCGATTCGTCCTTGATGCCGCCGAGCGACTGCTTGACGAACTTGCGGTTGAGCGCCGTGGCGACGGACTGGGCGAGCGATGTCTTGCCGACGCCGGGCGGGCCGACGAGGCAGAGGATGGTCTGGGGATTCTTGCCGGTCAGGAGCTTGACGGAGAGATATTCAACGATGCGCTCCTTGACCTTCTCAAGCCCGTAATGCGTCTCTTCAAGTGTCCGCTGGGCCTTCCTGATATCGGTCTCGTCCTCGCTTTTCTCCTGCCAGGGGAGGTCGATGAGGAAGTCGAGGTATGTGCGGATCACGCCGCTCTCGCCGCTGGATGCGGGGAGCGATTCGTAGCGAGAGAGCTCATAGAGGGCCTTCTCCTCGATATGCTCCGGCATGCCCTTGGCTTTGATCTTCTCGCGGAGGTCTTCTATCTCGGATTCCTTCTTGGCCTTGTCGCCGAGTTCTTCCTGGATGGCGCGGAGCTTCTCGCGAAGATAGTACTCGCGCTGGTTCTCGTCGATGTTCTTCTTGACGGTGCGGTTGATCTTCTCCTCGATCTCGCTCATGTGGCGCTCTTTCTCCATGTCCTGCAGGAGATAGTTGAGACGCTGTTCGACAGAGTCGGTCTCGAGGTATTTGAATTTTTCATTCTCGGCGATCTTCAGGTTGCTCGCGAGCTTGTCGACGAGCTTGTCGCTGCTGATGCCGGACTGGATCGCCTCGAGGCACTGCTTGGGGTTGTTGAGGAGGGACTGCGCGTTCTCAGTGACCTGCTTTTGGATCATGCGGACGAGCGCGACCTCTTCATCCTGGTCCTTGAATACCGAGGGACGGGTCTCGAAACGGACGTTCATATAGGGGTCCGTCTGCTCGTATTCCTCGATCTCCGCCCGTACGATGGGGTCGAACTTGACCTTGAAGTTGCCGTTGGGCAGCTTGATCTTGATGCCGATCTTCGCGACGACGCCCCACGAAAGCATATCCGACTCGCCGGGTTCCTCGACGTTCGGATCCTTCTGTATGAGAAGCAGCACATAGCTGTCGTGATTGCGTTCAGCTTCTAAGAGCGCGCTCTTGGAAAGCGAACGCCCCACCTCGGTGCGTACGTCCGTGTTGGGAAAGGGAGCGAGACCGCGTATGGCGATGCTCGGGAGCGATTGTTGTACTTGTTCTTGGGAATCAAACATATGGTCACCTCATTTAACAGTGTGCGCTATGGCAAATATACCGTATCCTGCGTCACTGTGCAATTTATTAACACTGACATGAGTGCATGCGCATTTATTATGCATTATACAAATCATTTAGCGTTTAGGCAATGAAAAAGGTAAAAAAATAGTGTGTCCGAAAACACACTATCACTCCGTCAGACCGAGTTCCTTCATCGTCTCGACGAGTGTGTCGAGCACTTCCTCTGCGTCATCGCCGTCGGCTTCTAGTGTCACTTCGGCGTTCTGCGGGATGCCGAGTGACATCACGCCCATGACGCTCTTGAGGTTCGCCTCGTTGTCCTGATAGGAGATCTGGATGGTGTTTTCGTAAGTGCCCGCTTTCTTGGATAGCTGAGAGGCGGGACGGGCATGCATTCCCGCTT
The DNA here is from genome assembly GCA_003553945.1 of Mollicutes bacterium. Taxonomy (GTDB): domain Bacteria; phylum Bacillota_I; class Bacilli_A; order Izemoplasmatales; family Izemoplasmataceae; genus T1SED10-81. The sequence continues at coordinate 39,473 of PWEL01000025.1, forward strand.
CATCTGTGATGGTCACAGTCCGTTTCATCGGTTTTCACCTTCTTTAAAGATGTCATGATGGGCGAGCGTATCCGCGACCCCGTCCCTGTCAGCTTCAAGACGTGTCACGAATGTCGCCGCCTGTTTCGCCTTAATTGTACCATTTTTCATCGCGAATGAAAAACGAACCGCTTGCAGCATCTCTTCATCGTTGTCGTTGTCGCCGAATACGGCGACCTCTTCGGAACTCAGACCGTAATAGGCAATCAAGCGGCGTATGGCCGTGCCCTTGTCCGCGCCTATAGGTGTGATGTCGAGGAAGGTGTCCTGGCTCTTCGTTACATGGGCGGAGAGAGGCTCAAAGCGTTTCTGGAGCGCTTCTTCCTGCTTCTGGGTCTTGAGTTCGACAAGAATCTTGTAGGCATCGATGCCGCACAGATACTCGAAATCATCGGTGTATTTGATATCGAAGGAAGCGCCGGCCGACCTTGCGAACGCTTCAATCAGCCGCATGCGCTCACTGTCCGGGCCGACGATGCGCTCTCTTTGATAGATCGCGACACTGACACCCGCCTCGAATGCGTCTTCGAGGACCTTCCTCTGGGCATCCTTTTCAATGATTGTCTCGACGAGCGTCGTGTCCGCCTCGATGATCGCGCCGTTATTGTAGATGGCGGCGGAGACGACGCCGATGCGCTCTATGAAAGGGCGGGCCGTCGATTCGGTGCGGCCCGTGGCCACAGCGACATCGACGCCGCGTGCATCGAGGGCGCTCAGGGCTTCGACGGTGCGCTCGGAGAGATGCTTGTCGCTATGAAGCAGAGTGTTGTCAAGGTCGAACACGGCGAGTTTAATCATACGTCACTCCCTAAAAAAACACTTCCGCGGAAGGGTTTTTTGCGGTTCATTTGATTTCAAGATTGTCAACAAGGAAATCAATGGTCTTCTTGAAGATGACCTCCTGGCGGACAGCCGAATCCTGTACCTGGCTGCGCACCTGTTCGACATCCATGTCGTGCTGCTCGACGAGCTCCTTGAGCTTCTCTTCCACTTCTTCGTCGCTCGCTTCGATGCCCTCGGCCTTCGCGATGGCGTCGATGGTGAGGTTATAGCGGATGGAGCGTTTCGCATCGCGGCGAAGGTTCTCTTCGAATTCCTCTTTGTCCATACCGGTGAGCTGAAGGTAGGTGTCGAGGTCGATGCCGTATTGCTGGGCCTGACGCTTGGTGTTGTCCTTCATGCGGTTCTTCTCTTCTTCAATCATCTCGTCGGCGATGGTCATGTCCGCTTCCTCGCTGGCTTTCTCGACGGCGAAGTCGATGATCTTGTTTTCGTTTGTCTTCTGTTTCTGTTCTTCGAGGTTCTTGCGGGTGTCTTCCTTCAGATCCTCGACCGTCTCGATGTTCTCCTTGTCGAGGTCCTTGACGAATTCATCGTCGAGTTCCGGCGTCTCTTTGACTTTGACTTCATGGATCTTTACTTTGAACGTGGCGTCCTGTCCGGCGAGCTTCTCGACCTGATAGTCTTCAGGGAACGACACTTCGATCTCGCCTTCGTCGCCAGCCTTCATGCCGACGAGCTGTTCCTCGAAGCCGGGGATGAAGCGCTGCGCGCCGATTTCAATCTCCTGGTTCTCGGCATTGCCGCCTTCGAACGGCTCACCGTCGATGAAGCCTTCGAAATCAAGGACAACGGTGTCGCCTTCCTCGATAGTGCCTTCTTCCTTGACGACGAGTTCCGCTTGCTGTTCACGGAGCTTGTCGATCTCCTTCTGAATATCTTCTTCAGAGACTGTGTCTTCGGGTTTTTCGTATTCGAACCCTTTATACTGACCCAGGGTCACTTCGGGCTTGATCGCGACCGTTGCCGTATACGTGAACGGCTTGCCCTTTTCGATGTTATGCACATCGAGGTCGATCTGGGGCTGGGAGACCACCGCGAGGTTCTCATCGGTGACCGCTTCGGTGTAGGTCTGCTGGATGACGTGGTTCAGCGCGTCTTCGTAAAGCGTTTCAACGCCTTTTTTCTGTTCATAGACGGCACGGGGTGCCTGTCCTTTCCTGAATCCTTCAATCTCGACATCGTCCTTGATCTTCTCATAGGCGTGGTCCAATCCCTCTTCGAACTGTTCAGGGCTGACCTCTACGGTGATCTTGACGCGAGAGTCGTCTAGATATTCAACTTTAGCCATTTGGGTACCTCCTAAATTTAATCCGCGGTTAATTATAACACATGGCGCGTGTTTGTAAATGCAAACGCTAAATCGGCTTATATAAAATACCGTTGAAACCGCACATAAAAAACAGCGATATTTTTTAGATGCTGTGCATGAGCGCGATGAGCTCCCGCCGCTGGATCTGGTTGAGCACAGCGTCGCCCGTCTCCTTCCCCAGGTATTCGAGCGCTTCCTCCAAGGGGACGAAGCGGGGGGTGAGACCGAGGCGCTTTTCTTCCTCGGAGCGTTCAAGGGGGCGCTTGCATTCGCCGGGCCTTACGCGGAAGAAATCGTGGTGCCACACGGAATCAACGAAGTGCTCCTTGATCCTCACCGATGGCTCCGCGTGCTCCACATCGCAGCCGCTCTCTTCACGGACCTCCCGTCTTACGGCCTCTTCAGGCGATTCATCGGGATGAACGCCGCCGCCGGGAAGTGTGACATGGCCGGAATGCTCATGGAACAAAAGACAGACCTCGCCGTCTTTCTCAATGATGGCCCGGGCGCCGCGATGCGGCGTCAGATGCGCGACATCCTCCTTGTTCAGTTCGTCCGCGAAAATCTCGATGGTGATCATTCTTTCACCACGTCGATGAGTACGGGGATGACGATCGGACGGCGGTTCGTGCTTTTCGAGAGATAGCGGCTCACCTCGTTGCGCACGGTGTCCTTGAAATCCTTCCAGTCGATGCGCTTCTTCTTGAGCTTCTCGGCGGCGACGTCCTTATAGATGGCCTTGACTTTCTCGATCATCGCTTCGTTCTCCTTCATAAAGACGAACCCTCTCGAGACGATGTTAGGCTCCCCCACCATGGATTTTTGCTTCGGGTCGATGTGGCCGATGACAAGCATGACCCCATCCTGGGAGAGAATCTCCCTGTCCTTGAGCACGACATCGTGGAGGTCGCCCTCCAGTATGCCGTCGACCAGCGTGTCGTCGGTATCGACGCTGCGCACGATGCCCTTCGGCTCCCCATCCTCAAAGCGGAACACCTGGCCGTTGTCGAGGGTATGCACACGGTCGCTCTCATACCCGAGGCTCCCGGCAATCTGTTCGAGTGCGAAGAAATGGCGGTACTCCCCGATTACGGGGATGATGTGGGAGGGCCTCAGGATATTGGTGAGCAGCTTGATGTCCTCGCTCCTCGCATGCGCCGCGGGAAGTGTGGCGGGATCGATCTTGGTGATGGTGATGTCATGCCGCGCCAGGATATCGAGCGTTTTGGCGGCGATCTTCTCCGTGCCCGGGACCGGCGGGGTCATGAGGATGACATTGTCGGTCTCGTTCAAATGGATCAGCCTGTCGAGTTTCCTCACCATCCGCTGGAGCATGTAGAAGGGTTCATGACGGTCGCCGGTGACCAGCACGACGGCGTCTTCGAGTGTGTTCTTGTTTTTCTCGTCGATGAATTTCAACGTCAGGAGTTTCTCTTTGGGAATCTTCAAGGCGCCCAGATTGATCGCGATATCGACCATGCGCTGCGCCTTCCTGCCGATGATCGCAATCTTCCTGTCGTACTCGAGGGCGATGTCGACCGCTTTCTGGATCCGGAAGATATCCGTGGAGAAGCACGAGATGACAACCCTTGCGGGCGCGTTCAGAAACGCTTGATTGAACTGGTATTCCAGCTCCCTCGTGGTGTGGGAGTATCCGCTCTCCTCGGCCCCGAGCGTTTCAGTAAGCAGCGCGAGGACATCCTGGCGTGCGATGTGCGCGAGGCGCTCGAAGGACGTGGCATAGGCGCTGCTCACGTTCTGGTCGAAGGTGTAGTCGGGACTGTAGACGATGACGCCGTCTTCCGTCTTGAACGCCATGCCGACTGATTCGGGGATGGAGTGCGTCGTCTGGTAGAAAGATATTTCGACGTTCTTGAAATTAAAGACGCTGTCCTTGTCGATGGTTATGAGCTTGAAATCCTCCTCCGGGAGGGATTGTTCTTTCAGCGCGTCCTTGAGAAGCGCCAACGTGAAATAGGTGCCGTACACCGGGATGTTGATCTCCTTCAAAAGCTTCGGTGCGGCGCCTATGTGGTCTTCGTGGCCGTGGCTTAGAAAAAGGCCCTTGATGCGGCTCTGGTTGTGGACGAGATAGGAATAATCGGGAAGAATGGCGTCGACGCCATAGAGCTCGTCGGTGGGGTATTTAAGACCGGCGTCGAGAATGTAGATGGCCTGGTCGATCTCCAGACAATACATGTTCTTGCCGTCTTCCCCCAGACCGCCGAGGGCGAAAAAATCGATGCGACTCATAGTGCTGCCTCCTCTTGCAATATCATATCATTATAACATATACAGAGAAAACACGCTGCCTTCCGCACAGTTTTCCCCGGATTTTTTCAAAGAATTTACACGTCGCATATGATACACTGGAACCGAGGTGAGCGACGGTGATCAAATACCCTACCACGAAGAAACGCTATCAACGCCCCAGAATCGGCAAGCAGAACCGCGGCATGGCACTCGAGAAACTCATAGACGCCTCCAACCAGCACTACCGCGAGAGCGGCCGGGCCGTCATTCACAAAAAACCGACCCCGGTCCAGATTGTCAACGTCGACTATCCTGAAAGGGCGCGGGCGAAGATAACGGAAGCCTACTACCGAAGGCCCTCCACAACGGATTACAACGGGATATACAAGGGCCGCTACATCGATTTCGACGTCAAGGAGACGCATCACGAAACCTCGTATGCGCTCAAGAACATCCACCAGCATCAGATCGAGCATCTCCGCTCGGTGCACCGCCATGGCGGCATCGCCTTCCTGCTGATCCGCGTCGCCGCCGAGGACGCCATCTTCCTTCTGCCCTTCGAGACGCTTGAGAAATTTCTAGAACGGGCGAAGACGGGGAGGAAGTCAATGACGCTCGAAGAGATCGCGGCGAACGGCTACATCGTCAGGGAGACACTCGCACCCCGAATCGACTATCTCGAGGCTGTGGACCGTTATATAAAAGGTCAAGCGTGAAGGCTTGACCTTTTTCAAAGCGTGCTGCCGCTCGTGATGCGGCCTTTCACGGTGCGTCTTGAGAAGATACGGCAATTGCGTTCGATGATCGCGGACGCTTCTATGTGCGCACCCTTCCCGAGGACGTTCAGACCGCTCGAGAGAAGGTCGGGGCGTTCTTCGTTGGGAACGGAGGCGTCCCCCGTGCCGATCCGCGCATTCTCCCCTACGTGGACATTCTTATCGATGATGGCGTCCTCGATGAGGGCACCGGCTTCGACAACGGTGTCGTTCATGACCACACTCCGCTTGATGGAGGCCCTGGGATGAACGACAACGCCGGGTCCGAGCACGCTGCGTTCGACATTGCCTGCGACTATGGAGCCGTTGGAGATGAGCGCTTGATTGATCGAGGCCTTGCTGCCGATCTTCACCGAGGGGAGCTCCTCGCTCTTGGTGAAGATCCGCCAGGACCGGTCATACATGTCCAGAGGGATCTTGTCGACGGTGTTCGTGAGCTCCAGATTGGCTTCCAGATAGGCCTGATAGGTACCGACATCCTTCCAGTATCCGTCGAACAGATGGGTGTAGACCTCGTCGCCGATCAGCGAGGGGACCACGTGCTTGCCGAAATCAAGGCCTTCACGCTCCAAGGACTGAAGCGTCGAGATCAAGAAATCCTTCTCAAAGACATAAATCCCCATCGACGCGAGGTTGGAGTCGGCGTCCTCGGGCTTCTCCCTGAAACGTGTCACCCTTCCGTTGGCATCCGTGCTCATGATGCCGAAACGGTGGGTCTCCTCCCAGGGAACCTCTTGAACGGCGATCGTGAGCTTGGCGCCTTTCTTTTCGTGTTCAGCGAGCATCTTCCTGTAATCCATCTTATAGACATGGTCACCCGAGAGGACCAGCACGCGCTCCGCGCCGGAGCGCTTTATGTATTCGATATTCTGGGCGACGGAATCGGCCGTGCCCGTATACCATTCCTTATAGGGCTGTAAAAGCGTGAGCTTCGTGTCCCTTCTGTCGAGGTCCCAGGGCTTCCCCACACCGATATGCTCATTCAAGGAGAGGGGATGGTACTGCGTGAGGATGCCGATATGATAGATTCCGGAGTTGCTGCAATTGCTCAATGTGAAGTCGATGATGCGGTATTTCCCGGCGAAAGGCACCGCCGGCTTCACGCGGTGCTCACTGAGGATGTCTAGTCGCGAGCCTCTTCCGCCCGCTAAGATCAAGGCGAGTGTCTTCATCTATCTTCCTCCTATCATGTCTTCATAAAGCGACGCATAGGCTTTTGCGCTGTGGCTCCAGCTGAAATCCTGTTTCATGCCGCGCCGCCGCAGGCGCCTGAAGGCGCGGGTGTTCTGATAGGTATCGAGCGCCTCTCTTATCGCATGACGGAGGTCCTGTCCGTCGAAATTCAAAAATCCGAACCCGTTACCCTCGCCGCTGTATTTATTGTAGGGGGTGATGGTGTCCCTCAGTCCGCCGGTCTGGCGGACGATGGGCACGGCCCCGTAGCGGAGGGCTATAAGCTGCGCGAGCCCGCAGGGCTCGTACTTCGATGGCATGAGCAGGAAGTCGGCGCCGGCGTAGATCTGCCTGGCGATCTTGTCGCTTTGGCCGAAATAAAGCCCGATAAGATGAGGGTGTTTACGCCTTAAGTATTCGAAATACCCCTTAATGTCCTCATCGCCGCTGCCGAGGACGATGAACTGGAACTCCTCCCGCTCGAGGAAGAACTCCAGAGCGACGCGCAACAGGTTGAACCCCTTCTGCTCGGTGAGACGGCTGACGACACAGATGAGGGGCTTGTCGAGCGGTTCGAGGTAGAACATGTTGAGCAGGGCCTCTTTATTGGCGTTCTTGCCCTTGACGTGATTGTAGGTGCTGTAGTTCTCTGCGATATGCGGGTCCGCTTCAGGATTGAACACACTGTAATCTATGCCGTTCAGGATGCCCTTCAGGCGGTCGCTCCTCTCCTGCAGGAGCCCTTCCATGCCGTAACCGAAATACGCATAGGTGAGCTCCTCGGCATATGAAGGGCTGACCGTGCTCAAGTGATCGCTCTTCACAATGCCTGTCTTGAGGAAGTTGATCTGATTGTCGTATTCAAGCGCATCATCGTAGGGGATGTTGAGATAGGGGAACAGCGCCTTGTCGAAGGCACCTTGATAGGCGATGTTATGAATCGTGAACAATGTCGGGACATTGGAGAGGGAAGGGTACATGTCCGTCTCATCCAGGATAAAGGGGATAAGTCCAGTCTGCCAGTCATTGAGATGCAATACGTCGGCATCGGGGCAAAGCGCATCAACAAGCGCCAGGGCGGCGTGGTTGAAAAACCCGTACCGTTCCCCGTCGTCGAAATCGCCATAGAGGTTCTCGCGATAGCCGAAATAATATTCATTGTCGACGAAATACCAGGTGACGCCGTCGCGTGTCATTGACTGAAAACCGGCGTACTCGCGCTTGTCATGAATCTTCACGCGCGTGTGGCCGTGGTCTTCAAGCCATTCATCATAATAAGCTTTGACGACATTGTGCTTCGGGAGCACCACCCTGATGTCATGACCGAGTACGGCAAGCGCCTTGGGAAGTGCGCCGAGCACATCGGCCAGGCCTCCGCTCTTTGCGAAAGGAGTGGCTTCGCTGCCGATGAAAACAATTTTCATATAATCCCTCCAGTTTCATTATACACAAAGGCGCCACCGGCAAAAAGGGGGAATTGCTCGTAAATGGAGAAAACGGCGGAATGGTAAACGTTGTAATAAAAAAAGCACCCGTGAAGGTGCTTTTCACCCCGAAGGGTAAGATGTCCGGATAAAATAAGGGAATGCGTCTATTCAGTGAATGCGAGGCGGTCTTTCAGCCTGGCGAACACGAGGCCGCCGATGACGGCGGTGAGGATGATGATGGGAATCATGTAGCTGCCGTTGATGAGGGCGCTGCCGATGACGACATTCGTCTCGGGATAGTCCGCTCTCACGAACTCTCCGAAGAGCACCACGCCGCTCACGATATGAACGATATACCTGAGAAGTCCGCCGACAACGATGCCGGCGACAAAATGCGCAGTGCTTCCGCGGTCGATATTGAAAATCAACGCGCCGAGGGCGATGATGCCGAAAGCAAGGACATAATCGGCGAAGGTGATCGCCATGAACATGCCGGCGCTGTCGGCGAGTGCGCCGATGAATCCGGTGTACATGGCCATCTCGACAAGGCCGTAGAGAACGCCGGACAATGCGCCCAGCTTGAAGCCATGACGATATGCGATGATGAAGAGCGGCAGCATGGAGAGGCTTATGCTCCCGGCTGTCGGGAGGACAAGTCCCAAGGTGAATGTAAGCAGCTGCAGGATGATGGCGACGGCGAGCAGGAGCCCCACATCGGCCAGTTCTCTGGTGCTAAGGCTCGTACTTTGCACAGAATCACTCCTTTGACTAAAAAAGGGGTCCGCCTAGGAACCCCTCTGCTTGTGAAAGATTGCTTCCTACGCTGGCATTACCCAGATCAGGTTGGGTCCATTCTAGTATCAAGAATGTCTCAGCCTAGTACTCTAAGCTCCCCTTATTTTATGGACATGTTCATTGTAACACAGTTCATCAAAGACGCAAGCATTATGTTTCAGCTCAAGAACACCTGGAACTCGAGCGTGTGTCCGTCCGGGTCCTTGGTGAAGAAATGATAGATCTTGAACTCGTCATTGAGCGTCGGCTCCGAGATCTCATCGACTTCCGTCCGCAGACGATGGTACATACGCTCGACTTCACGCTTGCGCTCATACACGAAAGTGATGCATGTGGATTCGGCATGGTTCTTGGGGTGATGCGTACAGAACCCTACCTTGCCGTGACCGTTCATGTCGAAGATGAGGCATTTGCCCTGGTCCTTGTAGAGTTTCAGATTTAGAATGTCCTCATAGAAACGGCGTGTCTCTTTAAGGTCATAGCTCTTGTAGAAATGAATGGCGTCCTTCATGACATACCCTCCTAAGGCGTTTATTCGATGATATCGATGATGAGAGGCGGTTTTTCGATGTACGACTCGCTGATTTCGAATGCGTTCAGGATTGTCCTGAGCTCTTCTGTGATGTCGTCCTTGTTGTTGTAGACGTAGGCCAGGACATCCCCTTCTTCGACCTTGTCGCCGACCTTCTTGTTGAGCACGATGCCGACATCCATGTCTATGGTGTCCTCCTTCGTCGCCCTGCCGGCGCCGAGACGCATGGCAGAGAGACCGATATCAAGCGCGTTCAAGCGCTTGACATATCCTGCATCTTCACTCTTGACCGCGACGATGTCGCGCACCTTGATGAAATCGTTGAGGTCGGGATATTCCCCTCCTTGAGCGCTGATGAGTTTCTTGAACACATCCCGAGCCTCGAGAGACTCGACTTTATTTTCAATCAGTGACCTCGCCGCATCAACGCTTTCAGCCTGTTCAGCATCCTTGATCAGATAGCTGCCGATCTCTTTGCAGAGCTCTTCAAGGTCCTCGGGGCCGTTGCCTTGCAGCGTCTGGATGGCCTCGATGACTTCAAGCTTGTTGCCCACGGCGTTGCCGAGCGGCTGACTCATATCGGTGATGAAGGCGGTGACTTTCTTGTTGAAGTTCTTGCCGATCTTCACCATGAGACGTGAGAGCTCCCTGGCATCATCGAGCGTCTTCATGAAGGCGCCCTCGCCGATCTTGACATCGAGCACGATGACATCGGAGCCGCTCGCGAGCTTCTTGCTCATGATCGATGCAGCGATCAGCGGGATGCTCGGCACCGTGCCGCTCACATCGCGTAGCGCGTAGAGATGCTTGTCCGCGGGTGCGAGCGAGGCTGTCTGGCCGGCGATGGCTATGTTGATGTCGTTCACCTGCTCGATGAAGGCTTCGCTGGATAGGGAGACATTCAGTCCCGGGATGCTCTCTAGCTTGTCGAGCGTTCCGCCCGTATGGCCGAGGCCGCGTCCGGAGAGCTTGGCGACCTTCGCTCCGTTCGCAGCGACAAGAGGTCCGAGGACGAGCGAGGTCTTGTCGCCGACGCCGCCGGTCGAATGCTTGTCGACCTTGATGCCCTCGATGGCGCTGAGGTCGATGATGTCGCCGCTGTTCAAGGTGGCTTCGGTGAGATGTGTCGCCTCTTCGTCACTCATCGACTGAAAGTAGATGGCCATCATCAGGCTGCTCGCCTGATAATCAGGGATATTACCCTCCGTGTAGTTCTCGATGAAATAATCGATCTCCGCCTTCGAAAGGGCATGTCCGTCGCGTTTCTTCTCAATGATGTCCACCATTCTCATGGTATCACTCCTTCATAAGTAATCATAACATATTCTCGACTTCCGCGCACATTTCATGTATTCCTGAAACGCTCTATCTGCGCCGATATGGTGGCACGAACCTCATCTGAGAGCGCCTGTGTCGTCATGCCCTCGTATTCGGAGGGCTTTATCGGCGGGTGGAAGTGGATCCGGGCGCGGTTGCGTCTGAAGGGCCAGCCCTTCCACGTCTTATAGAAATCGAAAAGCGTTGCAACGATAATGGGCGCCTTCGGCTTCATGGCGAGCTTGAAGGCCCCGGCCCTGAAGGGAAGCATTTCATTGGAACTCGTCCTGTGCCCTTCGGGGAAGATCGATACAGGGGCGCCGTCCTTGTAGCGCTTAATCCCTTCGAGGATCGCCTTGGCAGCGCTTCTGTCGCTTTCGCGCTCGATGGGCACGTTGCCGAGGAGGTCCGTCATGTTGCCGACAAGCGGCCACGAGAAGATCTCTTTCTTGGCGATGAACAGCAGGGGTCTGTCCGAAAGCGCGACTTTGAGCGCAAGGATGTCGTAGACGGTCTGATGGTTGCTGATGAGGATGAAGGGCTCCTCCGGCGGCGGCAGGTGTTCTTTGCCGCTCACATCGACCTTGAGGCGGAGTCCGCGGATCAGAAGCCGCATGAGGCTCAAGCCGAGGCGGTGGTTCGTCATGTCCAAGGGGTCCTTCCTGCGGACCTTCGGCACCGTCCAGACGAATGCGAACAAGATCAGGATGGAGATGATGACCCCGATCAAAAGACTTGCCACCCATAAGAATAAAGCGATCAGCGAAAGTTCGAACGCGTTGAAGATGAATGCGAAAAGAACGGTGAAAATAGCCACGGAAAGAAAGAACAGCACTGTAAGCATCTTAACGCTCCTTCCGTTCGTAGACTCTGAACAAGAGCGGCGGTTTCGATTCTTCATGGCGCACCCGGTACGCGGAGAGGTCCACATCGGGGAAATAGCTGTCCCCTGTGAACGTATCATCGATATGGGTGATGTAGAGCTCGTCGGCGTAAGGAAGCGCCGCTTCATAGACTGAACGTCCACCGATGACGAAGAGTCTCTCCTCCGGGGGGAAACTGGTCAAAAACGCATCGAGGTCCCTGACCACATGTGCCCCCTCGAACCCGTTCGCACTTCTCGAGAGAACATAGTTCTCCCGCTTTGGAAGCGGTCCACCGAGTTTATCGACGATGGATTCATAGGTCTTGCGACCCATCAGGACTTTATGGTTCTTTGTCGTGCGTTTGAAATAGCGAAGGTCCTCGCTGAAATGCCAGGGCAGCGCATTGTTCCTGCCGATCAGGCGGTTTCTGTCCATGGCCGCGATTATAGCGATCATCAGACGCTCACCTCGGCTTTTATGGCGGGATGGGGATTGTAGTCTTCAAGCGAGAAATCCTCATAGCGAAAGTCGAAAAGGCCGCTCACCCTTCGGCTGATGTGTAGTGAGGGAAGCGCCCGCGGCGTCCTTGAGAGCTGGGTCCTGACCTGGTCGAGATGGTTCTTATAGATATGCCCGTCGCCGATGGTATGGATGAAATCCCCTACCTCGAGATCGCTTACATGAGCGACCATCTGTGTCAGCAGTGCGTAGCTGGCGATATTGAACGGCACACCAAGGAAAGCATCGGCACTCCTCTGATAGAGCTGGCAGGAGAGTTCGCCGTCGATGACGTAGAATTGAAACATCGTATGACAGGGCGGCAGCGCCATCTTTCCGAGCGATGGCGGATGCCAGCTGTTGACGATGAGGCGGCGGGAATCGGGGTTGTGTCGAATCTCTTCAAGCACCCACTCGAGCTGGTCCACTTTCATCTCGCTTCCGGCGAACTGCCGCCACTGCTTGCCGTAGACAGGGCCGAGGTCGCCGTGCTTTTCTGCGAACGCCTCATCATGCTTGATGCGTTCGATGAATTCCTTCATGCTTTCCCCATTATACTCATCGCTCTCCTTGAAGCGTTGATAGGGCCATTCATTCCAGATGCGGACCCCGTTCTTGACAAGGTAGCGGATATTGGTATCGCCCGAGATGAACCAGAGCAGTTCATGCAGGATGCTCTTGAAATGCACCTTCTTCGTCGTCAACAAGGGGAAACCCTCCCTGAGATTGAACCGCATCTGATAGCCAAAGACGGAATACGTCCCGGTCCCCGTACGGTCGGGCTTCTCCCTGCCGTGATCGAGGATATGCCGCAGGAAATTGTGATATATCTTCATTAGGAACCCTCCTGGTCTTTTCATGATAGTCTATCATATTCCAAGGTTTCTGTGGATGTCAGGTTTCAATCATCCGCTTCATATTTTCATCGCTTCCCGTGCGTCGCTTTCTCTTTTCATCATAGAGCCTTCTGTCGGCGCGGCGGATGGTGTGTTCAAGGGGTTCCTGTCCAGAACGCCTCGCTGTCCCGATAGAGACGGGGATCTTGTCGCGGTCCTTGTCGCAGGAACGCCGGATGGCATCGGCAAGTGCTTCGAGTGTCGTTTCATCCGTCTCGACGACGGTGATAAGGAACTCGTCGCCACCATGACGGATGATGTCCGCATCCATTTCATCCGGCACAACTTCCTTGAGAACATGTGCGTAACGTTTGATTATTGCATCCCCGGCACGATGCCCTTGGGTATCATTGATTCTTTTCAGACCGTCGAGGTCCGAGACCACAACGCCAAAGACAGTGTCCGAGGCATCATGTTTCTCTTTCAAGGTTTCAAGGTAGTTGCGGTTGTAGAGACCGGTCATTATGTCCGTGTTCTTCAGATATTCGAGCTGGTCGATCAATGTCACGAATGCCGTCTCGTCGTAGAGAAGGAAGAGCCTCCCCTTCGTGCCATAGATATTCGGCAGCACGATAGGTTTTTCAATGACGTATAGGTAGGGCTTGTCATGGCGTTTGTCTTCAAGGGCGTTGATATCATCATAGAGCACGGCCCGCTCTGAAAGTTGAGCAGTGAGATCGGAAAGGTTGCGCGCATCGAGATTGAAACGCTCTGTGAGCGCATCCGAGCACTCGATGACCCTGTCGTCCTCCGTCGCGAAGACATACATTTCGCGCATGGCGCCGAGCAAAGTCTTTCTGCCTTCACGGCGGAGCGCGTAGTGCGGGTCCCTGCGAAAAACGACAACATAGAGGAGCACGCTGAAAAGCACAACGGCAAGATAGGTCGGGTCGACATAAAAGGTATAGAAAAAGACATGTATGACATTCAAGATCACGGCTGCTACAATCGCGACACCGAACACCAGCATCGATTTCCGCCGCAGAAAGCACACACCGCTCGTGAAGCGATAATAGACAAGGCCTCCTAACGCCGATGTCAACAGAACGTACGACAACGCAGTATGGACATAGAAGAAAACACCCTGCGAGGCCTCGCGCACATCTTCGAGCGTCGCCGCATTCGCCATGCTCATGCCGAGCACCCAACCATGGAGGTCATTCGTGAGTTGCACGAGAAGATGACCCGCAATGACGAGGATTGCCGCCTTGTCAATCCAGGCGGGGAAACTGACATCCATGTAGTGAAAGACAGTCCGGAAACCGTAGTAGGCGACAGTGAGTACGACGGTATAGATGAGTAGCTGGGCAATATAAGCCCCTCCGCCCGTGGGGACGATATGCTTGAATAAAAGCAACCATGACCAGAGCGCGATGGCGAATACAAAACGCCTCAGATAACGAAACCGTACGTTATCCATGTAGGAAAAAAGGTGCACGGCAGGAACGAAGCTTATAAACGCCGCCACAAGGAGAAGGCCTGTCTGGAAAGACACCATGGTTTCGTCATCCTTTCTTCAGCGGTTTGTTTTTATTATATCATAAAACAAGAGGGGACCGATGCAAAATCGGTCCCCTCTTGTTTCACTAGTCCTTGGGTTTAGGGCTGATGAAGCTGATCTTCTCCACGACAACCTCCGGATAGGAGAACGACTTCTCCTCGTCGATCTCATAGAAGCGCTGTCTGAGCCTGGCTTTAACGCCGATCGTCGACCCTTTCCGGCAGTGCTCGACGGTGTTCTCCGCGATGCCGCTCCAGAGCGTGCACTTGATGAAATCCGTCTCGTATGTGCCACTCTCGGCGCTCTTGAAACTTCGCTGCAGCGCCAGCGTCACGGTCGAGACTTTCTTCCCGTTCGTTGTCTCCCTGAGTTCGGGGTCATAGACAAGACGTCCGACCAGTATCACTTGATTGACCAAGACGATCCCTCCTTCCCCTGCATGCTAGCATCAGGGGGAGAAAGGACAAACCTGCACAAAACGCCCTTTTTTATAAAGAAAGCGCATAATCGCGCCAAAAGTCGCATGCACTATTGAAAACAGCCGGATCTTTCGAAAATCCGGCTGTCTTTTCAACACGAAGGGTGATTTCCGCAGAGTTCAGTGTTTTGACCTCGCGATGTGGCTGCTTATGTTTGTCATCTCGAGGCTGCGCTGCAGCCGCTCGATCTCCTCGAGCGTGATCGATTGCGCGATGTCGAGGATATCGTGGAAGACCATCCCTTCAGCGGCATGTTCCGTGAACTGCTGGGCCAGCGCCTCGAGGCTGTCGAGGCCGCGGATGAAATTGCCGATCATCTGGCGTTTGATGCGCCGGAAATCCGTCTTGTCGATGACGAAGTCATTAAGCGCGTGCAGCGCATCGCGCATGTAGGTCTCGAATTGTTCGGGGGAGGGGCTCTCGCTGCCGATGAGCACATGGGCGTAGTGGCGTTCGTAGGCGAGTTCAAGGCCGTAGGAGTCGTTGATCAGGTTCTTCTCGAGCATCGTCTCATAGAGGTCGCTGCTCTTGCCATAGAACATATCGAGAAGCATGGAGAGCTTCAGGTGATTGCGGACACGCCGGGAGGGGGAGTCCGGTAAGGGCGGCAGCTTGATGCCGATGAGCACGCTGGGTGTCAATACATCGAGCGTCGTCTCCTCCTTCTCCTTCTTCACCTCGGGCGGTTCATCATAGGAGGGGTAGGCGGGTCTCAGCGCCGTCCGCTCCGGGAGATCGACACAGGAAGTCAGCGTGCGTTCGAGCGTCCCCGCGTCGAGGTCGCCGACAATCACCGCGATACTGCTTTCGGGCTGATAGTAGGCCGTGTGCATCGCTTTGAGCTCCTCCATCCCGAGTGAGGAGATGCTTTCCTTCGTCCCCAGGATGTCGTCCTTCAGGGGGTGCTTGTGATAGAGGTTCTGCATCAGTCTGTGATACTGCAGATAATGCGGATCGTCGAGATGCATGTTCAGCTCCTCGGCGATGATGTTGCGCTCCTTCTCCACCCCCTCCTCGGTGAAATCGGGGTGGAAATACATGGAGAAAAGACGTTCGAGGTGGTCGTAGACCTTGTCGGTCGCGTGGAAGAGATAGGTCGTACGGGTATGCTCAGTGAAGGCGTTGAGCTGCGCCTCGTCGAGGCTGAACACCTCGGAGATGTCCTTGCCGTCCTTCTCGAACACCTTGTGTTCGAGAAAGTGGGCCGCGCCACCGGAGACCTGCTTGAGACGTCCTTCCCCGTCCTTGTAGTGACGGTGGATGGAACCTAGGGGGGCTGAAAGCGTGGCGTAGGTCTTCGCATAGCCCGCCTTGTGGATGTAGTAGACATCCATCCGGTCCTTGAGCGCGAAATGATAGATGGTCTCGCCGTATTTTTCATAGTCCATTCTACGCATGATCATCGCTCCCGAGTATGAAAGTGAAGACGTGTTCAAGACGCTTCGCCGCTTCGTGCACATCCTTCTCTTCTACGCGTTCGATGCGGGAGAGATAGTAGTCTTCATCAAAGGGCACATCGAACAGTGTATGCCTCAGGGCGTAGAGCGTCAGTGTCGCCGGTGAGTCGAAACTCTGCTTGATCGCTCCGGTGAGCTGTTTCTTCGCAAGGCGGAGCTGCTTTTGGTCGATCGCGCCGTCCTTGACCTCCTCGACTGTATCCTGGATGCGGCGCTTTGCGTATTCGACATTCTCCCCGCGCATCGCGGACTGGATGCTGATCAATCCCGACATCGCCATATAGCGGGCGAAGATATAATAGGCGAGGCCGTCCTCCTCGCGGATGCGCCGGAAGAGCAGCGAGTCGCTGCCCTCGCCGAGCATCGTCGAGAGGACGATCATGGGGAAATATAATCTGTCCCCGTAGTAGATGTCGGAGTCATACGTCATGAAAAGCCGGTCCTGCGCGAGGGGCAGCGTCTCCTTGACGCTTTCCTTCCTGTCGAATGAACGCCGGACGAAGAGCTCGGAAGGAAGCGGCGCGTTATCCTTGAAAGAAAATGGAAGCGCCTCGGCGAGAGCGTCGCGGTCGAAATCACCGATGATGCTCACGGTGACGGGGTTCTGAGAAAGCATCTCCTGATGCGCTTTTTCGATATCAGACAGCGTGATGTTGTCGATGAAGCGCTCGTCGCCGAAAGGGTTGACGCGGTGGGGATGCCCTTTGAACAGATGCTCGAGATAGCGCTTCTGCGCATAGCGGGACTTGTTGGCGTATTCCGCGTTGAAGTAGTCCTTGAGGAAGCGCTTCTCCTCTTCGAGCGACTTTTCATCGAAAAGCGGCTGGTAGAGGATGGTGCCGAGCAATGCGCCGATCTGCGCATAGGTCATATCCTCGGTGAATGACGGGTTGACGCATCCGAAGGTGATCTGATTGACATGCGAGTGCCCGAGCTTCAGCGACTGCACCCTGAACGATGTGTCATAAAGGTGTTCAAGATGCTTGTTGAAGACCTTGCGGCTCGGGAACGCAGCGTTCTTCGCCCGCAGCATCATCAACATGAGATGGCGCGTCGTCGCCTTTTTCTCGCTGAGCGTGTCGAAAAACCTGAGCGTCATCTGCAGGCTCTTGAACTGAGTGGTTTGGATGTAGTGATAGACAGCGTGTGCATCCTTTTCAATGGTAAGCTTCATACGACCTCCAAAAAAAAGTGCCGGAGCACTTTTTTTATTCTGCAAGACGGAGTGCGATCTCCATCATGTTCGTGAAAGATTTCTGGCGTTCTTCCGGGGACGTCTCCTGTTTTGTGACAAGCGAATCCGACACAGTGAGAATCGTCGCCGCCCTTTTGCCCGTGATGCGCGCATTATGGAAGAGCGCATACGCTTCCATCTCCACTGCGATCGCACCGTAGGTATCACGGATGCGTTTGAAATCCTCGAAATTCTCCCTGTAGAAGACATCCGAGGAATGGATGGTCCCCTTGTGCAGCTCGATGTCGAGGCTGTCGGCGATCTCCTCGATACGGCCGTTCAGCGTTTCTGAAGGGTGGGTGTAGGGTTCATAGGCTTCACCGGCCTGCACGGAGGCATAGGTCGATTCGCTGTAGGCGCGTTCGGCGAGGATGACGTCGTAGAGGTCGAGCGTGTCCGTGTAGGCGCCGCAGGAACCGATGCGGATGATGTTCTCCACATCATAGAATTTGAAGAGTTCATAGGAATAGATGCCGATGCTGGGCATGCCCATGCCGCTGCCCATTACACTGATGCGGCGGCCGTTGTAGACGCCGGTGTAGCCGAACATGTTGCGGACGGCATTGAAACGCTCCACGTCCTCTAGGAAGTTCTCCGCTACGTACTTCGCCCTGAGAGGGTCTCCGGGCATCAGTACGGTCTTGGCGATCTGGTTCTTCTGTGCTTCAATGTGCGGGGTGCTCATGGAATCTCCTCCTTAATAGTCTTCCTGGCTTTTTTCGCCTTGAAGTATTTTAACGCCGCTCGAAGCGCCGATGCGTGTCGCACCGGCATCGACCATGCGTTTCAAATCCTCATATGAGCGGACACCGCCGCTCGCCTTGACTTCCTTGTCGCCTGCGATTCGCTTCATCAGGCGGACGTCTTCCGCGTTCGCGCCGTCGCTGCCGAATCCGGTCGAGGTCTTGAGGAAATCGGCGCCGCCGGCGATCGCGGCCTCCGAGACCTTCTCCTTCTCATCCTCATCGAGATAGCATGTCTCGATGATCACTTTGAGCACCTGCGCGCCGCAGACATCCTTGAGGGCGCGGACCTCTTTCTCGATCTTATCGAAGGTATGGTCCTTCGCCGCGCCGATGTCGATGACCACGTCGATCTCATCCGCTCCCTTCTTGAGAGCGTCGCGGGTCTCGAACACCTTCGTCTCCGTGGTGTTCGCACCGAGCGGAAACCCGATGACGGTGCAGGCGAGGACATCGCTCTTCTTCAGGCTCTCCGCCACGTATTCTGTCCACTTGGGATGTACGCAGACGCTCTTGAACCGATGCTCGATCGCCTCCTCGAGGATGCGGTCGATATCGGCTTTTGTGCCGGTCGGTTTCAGATAGGTGTGGTCGATCAGTCGATTGATTTCCATACTGGAATCCTCCTAAGCAGGGTGATATAGAATTTGAGCAGCGGGCCCGAGAGCACGACGAACAGCAAGGTACCGAAATGAAGCGCGCCGAGGGTGCCCTTGAAATACCCGGTGATCAATACAGCAAGCAGTACGAATGACGCTTCCATGATGACGCGGACCAGAGCGAACCGCGACGTGCCCAGCACTTTCATGATCGCCAGCATGAACTCATCATAGACGCCGGCTGGAAAGCGGCTGAGGATATGCAGGGACGCACCGAGGGGAACGCTGAAGAGGCCATAGGCGTAGAGAGCGAAACGAAGCCATCCTTCAGGTTCGAAATCGGCGAAGACGATGAGTTCGAAAAAATCGAGGAACGCACCGACCAGAAGAAAGGGGACAATCATGAAGAGGTATCGGAAAGATTTTTGTACGACGATGATGAAAAGACTCAGGATGCTCGTCACGATCACCATGGCCGCGCCGAATGTCAGAAAGGGCGGTGTCACAGAGCGGATGGCGTGATGAAGCGTGTCCCAGGTGCTCGGACCGAGGTCCGTGACAAGCACTAAAGCGACGCCGAAGGCGATGATGAGGGCGCCCAGGAGATAGAGGGCCCCGTCAATGATGAGATTTATCGGAGGTTCGTTCATAGATAACACCTTTCATCCAATGCATCTGATACGCCAGGATCGGCGCGATGATGAAGGCGAGCACCAGACTGCCGACACCGACGACACCGAACCCCTCACCCGCCGCGAAACCGAAGATGCTAGCGAGCGTGATGGCGAAAAGTTCAAGACCGAGGCGGACCGCGAAGATACTCCTGATGTTGAAGGCGTCCATGATCAGAAGCATCAGCTCCTCGAACACCATCGCCGGAAACCCGCTCATGACAATAGTGCTCAGACCGAACGTCAGAACGACGGTGCCGAAGAGAAAGAGCAGCGCCACACCGATGATTTCAAGATCTTCCAATACACCGGCGAGCAGGAATTCATTCCAAATATCGATCGAGGCGCTGATGCCGAGGATCGGCACCAGCATGAACAAGAATCTCGGCCGTTTCCTAAGCAGCGTCACACTCAGCATGATGGTGACATTCACCGTGAAACTCCCCATGCCGACCGTGAAGCCCTCCCAGAGGAAGTGGGAGATGAAAGCGCTGAAATTCGCGGAGACCGCATCCCAGGGGCCGGCGTGCTCCGTGCGGATAAGGAGCACGACGCCGGCGCCGGTGATGAAGAACCCGACGAGATAGATCGCTATCCTCGACAGCATTGAAGCGAATACCGGGCGTCTTTTCATACCTTCTCCATTCTACTCGATAGCGGCGTAAAAATCAATCGTGCCCCATCGTCTCGAGCACGTTCCTGCAACGTGGACAGATATTGTCTTCATCAACTTCGCCGACCTGCCAGCAGCGTTCGCATCGCTCACCTTCAGCGCGTTCGACATCGAGCGATAGGCGTTCTCCCGTGTAGGCCCCCTCGCCTTCCTCGATGGCCACCTGGCTGACGATGAAAAGCTGCGGCAGGTTGTCGACGCTTTCAAGAAGCTCGCGCGTCGGCGCATCCTGGGGATAGAGGATGACCTTCGCCTGCAGGCTCTTGCCGATCGTCTTCGCGTCCCTTGCGGCCTCGAGCGCTTTCAAGACATCGTCCCGGATGTCCATGAAGGCGTCGTATTTCTCAAGGACGGCATCCTCCTCCCTGAGCGTACGGACGGGCATGTCCTCGAGATAGACGCTGCTCTCCCGCCGGCCCGGATAGTGCTGATAGACTTCCTCGGCGGTGTGGGGAAGGATGGGGGTGATCAACCGGACGAGGACAAAGAGCGCATGATCGACGACTGTCTGGGCGCTTCTTCGTTGCGGGTCGTCGGCCGCCTCGATGTAGACGATATCCTTGATGTAGTCGAGATAGAAGGCGCTGAGGTCGCGGATGAAGAAGCGGTTGGCAAGCCGCATGACGTCATCGAACGCATAGCGTTCGTAATAGCCGTTGACGTCCTCGATGAGTTTCTCGACCTTCTGCATCATGTAGCGGTCGACCTCGCCCATATCGTCATAGGACACCGTGTCCTTCGACGGGTCGAAGTCGGAGAGGTTGCCGAGCATGAAGCGGAGCGTGTTGCGGATCTTCCGGTAGGACTCGGCGATCTGCTTCATCATTTTGTCGCTGATGCGCACATCGGCGGTATACTCCACGCTCGCGACCCAGAGCCTGAGGATATCCGCGCCGAGCGTGGTCATGACTTCGTTGGGGTCGACGACATTGCCGAGCGACTTGCTCATCTTGTGGCCTTCGCCGTCGAGCGTGAAACCGTGCGTGAGCACCTGTCTATAGGGGGCGGCGCCGCGGCTGGCAACGCCGGTGACGAGACTGCTGTTGAACCATCCGCGGTATTGGTCGGAACCCTCCAGATAGAGGTCTGCGGGGTAGGGCATGCCGAAATCCTCCATGCCGCCCTGATGGCTCGTGCCTGAATCGAACCAGACATCGAGGGTGTCCGTCTCCTTGATGAAGGCGCCGTTCGGGCTCTTCTCGCTTTTGAACCCCTCGGGGAGAAGGTCCTTCGCCTCCCATTCGTACCATACATTGGACCCGTGCTCGGCGAACACTTTCGAGACATGCCGGATGACGTCGGCATCGAGAATCGCGTCGCCGTCCTCATGATAGAAGACAGGGATGGGCACACCCCAGGCGCGTTGCCTGCTGATGCACCAGGAGACGCGGTCCTTGAGCATGTTGACCATGCGTGTCTCGCCCCAGGCCGGCATCCATTCGACGTTCTCGACCTCCTCGACCAGACGGTCCTTGATGCGGTCGATAGACGCGAACCACTGGTCCGTCGCACGGAAGATGACCGGCTTTTTCGTCCTCCAGTCATGCGGGTAGCTGTGCGTCATCCATTCGAGCCTGAGGAGGTTCCCCGATGCTTCGAGGTCCTCGACGACGGCCTTCGAGCATTTCTCCACGAACATGCCCTCATACCGTCCGGCTTCGGCTGTCATATGGCCCTTCTCATCGACGGGACAGAAGGTGTCGAGCCCTTCCTGCTGGCCGATGATGAAATCGTCCTCGCCATGGCCCGGCGCGATGTGCACGAGGCCTGTCCCCGACTCGATGGTCACGTGATGGCCGCTCACGATGCGTCCTTCGCGGCCATAGAGGGGGTGCTTGTAGGTGAGGCCAATCAGGGCGTCCCCCTTCACATGCCGGATGATCTCGACGTCTTCGAAACCGAGCTTCTCGCTCAGCACGCCGAGAAGGGCCGTCGCAAGCACGTAGACCTCGCCGCCGGTGCGGATGAATACATAGTCGATCGCCTCGCTCACGGCGGTCGCGAGGTTCGCGGGGATGGTCCACGGCGTGGTCGTCCAGACGAGGAACTTGAAGGACTCCTCGAAATCACCGGTGTCCAGGGCATCGAGGGTGAAATAGATCGAGGGCGAGGTCTTCTCGGAGTACTCGATCTCCGCCTCGGCAAGCGCGGTCTCGCTCGAAGGACTCCAGAACACGGGCTTGAGGCCCTTGTACACCAGCCCCTCCTCGACCATGTCGGCGAACACTTCAAGCTGCGAGGCCTCGTAGCTCCCGCTGAGGGTGAGATAGGGGTTCTCCCACTCCCCCAGCACGCCGAGACGCTTGAACTGCTGACGCTGCACGTCGACCTGCCGCAATGCATAATCCGCGCATTTCGAACGGAACTCCGCGACGGAGAGCGCCTTCCTGTCGACGCCTTCCTGCTTGGTGAGCGCCGTCTCGATCGGCAGACCGTGCGTGTCCCATCCGGGGACGTAGCGCGTGTAATAGCCCCGCATGCTCTTGTCACGGACGATGATGTCCTTGAGGATCTTGTTCAGGGCATGGCCGATATGGATGTCGCCGTTGGCGTAGGGAGGACCGTCCGGAAGCACGAAGGGCGTGTTCCCCTCGTTCTTCTTTAGCCTTTTTCCGTAAACGTCCTCTTCCTCCCAGAACGCCTGGCGTCTGGGTTCGTTCTTGCCGAGCCTGCCCCGCATGGGGAAGTCGGTCTTCGGCATGTTCAAGGTATCCTTGTAGTCTTTCATTGTTCTCACGCTCCTTGCAGTGATTGGAAATAATGTATATATAATAAAAAAAGCACCTAGACAAAGGACGAACGGAAGTCCGCGGTACCACCTTTATTCTAGCCGCCTAGCACTCGTTCCTTTAACGCAGGAGGCGGAGGCGCCTTTCGACGCCCCATCTCCACGGTGATACCCTTCCGGCTTTGTCCGGGTTCGCAGCGCCACCCGGTCTCTTGTACAAAGGACTCGAAAGAGCGTGTCCGCTTCATTGATGTTAATGGTATTATACTAACGTTTGTAGTGAATTGCAAGCATTATAGGGATGCGACCATCTGCGTGAAGGCGTTGAGGCCGAACCTGTAGAGCATGATGCCGATAATCGGCGTGAAATCCAGCCCCCCGAATACCAGCAGGCCGCGGAAGATACGCATGTATGGATTGGTGAGCGTGAAGAGATACATGTAGAATCTGCTCTCCCTGAGGCTCGGAATCCAGCTGAGGATGATAGTGGCGATGATCATGAAGAAATAGATCTCCAGTACATACACCAGCGTTTCCAGTAAAAAAACCATATATGTCTACTCCTTGTATTTATTGATGAACTTTCGCAAGTCCTTGTCCTTCAGGTCCTTCTTGGTCGCAAAGGCGAATATCTTGTCGCGTATCACTTCCACATCCCCATCAAGTGCATAGATGACACCGCTCAGAAACACGATGATGCGGTTGCTCTCCACGACGTCGAAATCCTCGAAATTGAGTATCAAGGGGTTCCGATACATCAATTTGTCGGCGAGCGAGAACACATCCGTGTCATCGTCGACCTTGATGAATTCCGTGCGTTCATAAGCGTTTTTCTTCTTCTTCATAGCATATCCTCCGATATAAGGATACGTCCCAGCCTTACTACATCGGCCCCTTCCTCGAGGGCGATATCATAGTCCTCGCTCATCCCCATCGACAGTCTGCCCGCCTGCGGATGCTTCGAGACGACCTCGTCCCTGAGCCGGCGCAGTGTTCTGAACTCCTCCCGGACGGTCTCTTTGTCCGAGTAGGACGCCATGCCCATGAGTCCTTCGATCCGACAAAGGTCATAGGGGGCGAGGCTGTCGATGAAATCGAGCGTCTTTTCCGGCGCGACGCCGTGCTTCTGGGGCTCTTTTGATATGTTGACCTGGACATAGCACGAAAGGGGCTGTTCGCGACGCTTTTGAATCTCTCGTGCAAGCTTCAGCCTGTCCAGGCTGTGCAAGGTGTCGATGGCGTTGATGATCTTCTTCACTTTCTTCGTCTGCAGTGTGCCGAGGAAATGCCAGCGGATCGGAAGTGAGATGCGTGGGTGCTTCTCGAGGAACCCTTCAACACGGCTTTCGCCGAAATCCTCTATGCCGGCGTCGTAATAGAAGGGGATGTCGTCGGCGTCGATATATTTGCTGGCCATCACGATCTGCACGTCGGGATGGGCTTCTCTCAGCTGTTCGAGCAGTGCCTTGTTCATCTAATCTTCCTTATTTGAAACGTGATTTGAGCCAGGAAGGGATGTTCTCCTTCTTCGGTTTCTCCTCTTCTTTATCTTCCTTCTTCTCTTTTTCCTTTTTCTTCTTGCCGGATTTCTTGTCGCTCCTCGGGGCGTACTCGCCTTCGACATACTCGCTTTCGCCGAGCGTCTCGAGCTCGACAGTCTTGCTTTCGTCGAAGCCGGTGGCGATCACTGTGACGATCACTTCATCTTCTAAGTCTTCGTTGATGGTAGCGCCGTGGATGATGTTGATCTCCGTCGAGGAGGCGTCCTGGATCGTCTCGATCGCTTCCGTGACCTCCCAGAGCGAGATGTCCGTGCCGCTCGTCACGTTGACGATGGCGTCGGTCGCCCCATCGATGTTCGCATCGAGAAGCGGGGAGTGGATCGCCTTTTTCGCGGCCTCCGTCGCGCGGTTCTCATCGCTCGATATGCCGATGCCCATGAGCGCGGTGCCCTTGTCGCGCATCACGGTCTTGACATCCGCGAAGTCGACATTGATCAGACCGGGGACAGTGATTATCTCCGCGATGCCCTGCACGCCCTGTCTCAGGACATTGTCCGCTTCGCGGAAGGCCTCGAGCATCGAGGTGTTGCGGTCGACCACATAAAGCAGCCGGTCGTTCGGGACGACGATCAGGGTGTCCACATAGGGCTTGAGCGCATCCAGTCCTTCGAGCGCCGTCGCTACGCGGCGTCGGCCTTCGAATTTGAACGGCTTCGTCACGATGCCGATAGTCAGACAGCCGCACTCGCGTGCGATGTTGGCGATGACGGGGGTGGCACCGGTCCCGGTGCCGCCGCCCATGCCGGTCGTTAAGAAGACCATGTCCGTCTCGTTGAGCATCTCGCGGAGCTCGTCTTCGCTTTCCAGGGCGGCCTTGCGTCCGATTTCGGGGTCAGCGCCGGCGCCGAGGCCTCTGGTAAGGGATTTTCCTATCTGCAGGCGGGTGTCGGCCTTTGAAAGACGAAGCACCTGCGCGTCCGTGTTGATGCCGACGAATTCAACGCCCTTGACCTCGTTTTCTATCATGCGGTTGATGGCATTGCCTCCACCGCCGCCGATGCCGATGACCTTGATGTTGGCTTTTTCTGAGAAGTGCTCGTTCTTTTCAAACATAGTATGACCCCCAGTCAGTCTTTAAGGCTATTATAACGCATCTTCGGCGATAATAAAATACGCGATGGGACATTTCCCGTGGTTTTCAGCTTTTGTATCCCTCGAGGAACGCTGTCTTGAACGCCGGGAAGGTCCCTTTTTCAATCGCCGCCCTCGCACGGCGCATGAGGCGCTTGAGAAAATAGAGGTTATGATAGGATATCAGGCGTTTGCCGAGCGTCTCCTCCGCCTTGAGGAGATGTCGGAGATAGGCGCGGGTGTAATGACGGCAGACCTTGCAGTCGCAGTGCGCATCGAGGGGTTCAGAGGACATTTCGTATCGCTTGCTCTTGATGTTCACGCGCCCGGTTTCCGTGTAGGCGGCGCCATGCCGCGCAAGGCGGGTGGGATGGACGCAGTCGAAGAGGTCCATGCCCCGGTCGATGCTTTCCAGAAGATATTCCGGCGTGCCCACGCCCATAAGATACCTGGGCTTGTCGAAGGGGAGTTTCGGATGCAGTGCATCGAGAACAGCGAACATTGCCTCCTTGCTTTCGCCCACACTGAGGCCCCCGACGGCATAGCCGGGGAATCCGGTCTCCATGAGCGCTTCAAGGGAATAGGTGCGCAGATCCTCGAACGGGCCGCCCTGGACGATGCCGAACAGAGCCTGATCGCTTCTTTTCGCCTGCTTGCCGCGCCGCGCCCAGCGGACGGTGCGTTCCACGCTCTCCTTCATATATGCATAGGTAGCGTCAAAGGGCGGGCACTCATCGAAGCTCATGATGATGTCCGCGCCGAGCGCTTCCTGGATTGCAATCGATTGTTCCGGGGAGAGAAAGAGCTTCTCTCCGCTTCTGTGATGGCGAAAATGGACGCCTTCTTCTTCAATGCGGCGCTGCGCGCTCAGACTGAACACTTGATACCCGCCGCTGTCGGTGAGGAGGGCGCCTTCCCAGCGCATGAAACGGTGGAGGCCGCCGTGCGCCTTCACGATGTGTTCGCCGGGCTGAAGCCAGAGGTGATAGGTGTTGGCGAGGATCAGCCCCTCGCTGGCGTGCATCGCCTCGTCCTTGTCAAGCATCTTCACCGTGGCCTGCGTGCCCACCGGCATGAAAAGGGGCGTGGGAAACGCTCCGCGGCGGGTCTTGAGACGTCCCAGTCTCGCGGCGGTTCCGCGGGAAGTGCTCTCGACGTCGAATGTGATCACTGGGCATCTTCCTTCTCGAATTGACGGAATGCGTTCGAGACCATCAGGTTGATGCGGTTGATTTGATTGATCTTCGAAGCGCTCGTGTCGTAGTCGATCGCCACGATGTTGCTTTCGGGATAATGTCGCTTGAGTTTCTTGAGCATGCCGCGCGCGACGATATGGTTGGGCAGGCAGCCGAAGGGCTGGGTGCTGACGATGTTCGGCGCACCGTGCTCGATCAGGTCGATCATCTCGGCGGGGAGCAGCCAGCCCTCCCCGGTATGGGCGCCGTAGTCGATGAAGCCCTTGACAAGGTTCTTGAGGTCCTTGAAGGGGATCGGCGTGTCGAAGCCGGCCCGCCTCATCATCTTCCTGATCTTCTCGCGGCGGATCTCGATATACCATATGATTGCCCTGTAGGCCCATTTAATGCGCTTTTTACCGCCGTAACGCTCGATATCGTGCGCGGATGAAGAGAAACTGTAGAGAAAGAAGTCGTATAGGGGCGGGATCACCACTTCGACCCCTTCCTTCTCCAATGTGTATTCGAGGTGGTTGTTGCCGAGGGGGGAGTATTTGACATAGATCTCGCCGACGATGCCCACTTTCGGCTTGGGCTTGTCGACGGTTTCAATGCGCTGGAAACGTTCTATGATGGAGCGTATCATCTTTTTATTGCGCCGCCAGGTGAAGACCTTATTGTGATCGAAGTATGTACGAAGCTCTTCGGCGATCGCTTCGCGAAGCCTGTCGGTC
This sequence comes from Mollicutes bacterium, assembly GCA_003553945.1. GTDB lineage: Bacteria > Bacillota_I > Bacilli_A > Izemoplasmatales > Izemoplasmataceae > T1SED10-81. Next base: position 66,824 of record PWEL01000025.1, read on the forward strand.
TCGCCTTCATGCTTTTCATAGGGGCGCGTCTGCAGCGTGAGCGTCATCAGGGTATCGCCGAAAAGCACGGCGTCATGGAACTTATGCAGAAGGCGAGGGGTGATGGAGAACCCAGGATTCTTCTCATACCCCTGGGCATTGAGGGAGATAATCGGCACATGGGAGAGCTTGGCTTTTTCAAGGGCTTTTCTGAGAAGCTTGATATAATTGCTCGCACGACATCCGCCACCTGTCTGCACGATGATGAGCGCGACTTTTTCATCGTCATAGCCGCGGTGCTTGATGGCGTCGATGAACTGGCCGATGACAAGCATGGCTGGCACGCATATATCGTTATGGGAATATTTCATCCCCTCGTGGATGAGTTCATAGTCGTCCGTCTTGAGAAGCTCGGCGTCATACCCTTCGCTCTGCAAAGCGTAGACAAGATAATCGAAATGATACGGCGCCATCTGGGGTACGAGAACCTTGTATTCCTTCCGCATCTCCTCCGTGAAGAGCAGGCGGCCGTCTTCGGCGTATCTAAGCTCTGCCATCGGCATCCTTCTCCCGTTCCATGGTGGAAAGCAGGCTGCGAAGGCGGATGTTCACGGCGCCGAGGTTGGAGATCTCATCGATCTTGACCTGGGTGTAGATGTCGCCGGCATCCTCAAGAATATCCTTGACCTCGTCGCTGGTGATCGCATCGAGGCCGCATCCGAAACTTACGAGCTGCACAAGGTTGACGCGCTCCATGGGCGCCACCGCTTTCGCCGCGTCATAAAGGCGGGTGTGATAAGTCCACTGGTTGAGGACGTTGACATTATCCTCTCTGGCGAGATGGTGAATGGCGTCTTCGCTTATGAGCACGACATTCAGGCTGCGGATGAGCTTGGGGATGCCGTGGTTGATCTCAGGGTCGACGTGATAGGGGCGCCCGGCGAGCACGATGGTCTTGAGATCGTTCGCACGCGCATATTCGAGGGCGCGCTCCCCTTCCTTCTGAACATCCTCCCGGAAGGCTCTGTAGGAATCCATGCCGGTGTCGTATGCCTGCGAGAGGGCGCGTCTTGTAACGGATACATACGGAGCGAGCGCGTCCTTCATGGCGTCGATGAACTTCTTCTTGTTGTTGAGTGTGAGATAGGGCTGGTTGAAGAGTTTCTCATCCATATCGTCGATGTTCGCCTCGATGACCTCGGGGTAGAGGGCGACAATCGGGCAGTTGTAGTAATGGTCGGCATGGGGGTTCTCATCGAGGTTGTGCGGCATGTTGGGATAGAAGATGAAATCGGGCTGTTTTTCACGCAGGGATTCGATATGCCCATGCACGAGCTTGGCGGGGTAGCACACTGTGTCGCTCGGGACGGTGTCCTGACCTTTTTCATAGAGCGCCTTGTCGGAGCGGTCGCTGTAGATGACCTTGAGGCCGAGCGCGTCGAAGAAAGGCTGCCAGAAGGGGATGTTTTCATACATATTGAGCACGAAGGGGATACCGACGGTCTTTTCATAGGTTCTCCCCTCCTCGGGCTGATAACGCGTAAGTTTGTCATATTTATAAAGATAGAGGTTCGGAATCTCCTCGTACCCTTTATCGAAACCCGCGCCTTTCTCGCAGCGGTTGCCGCTGATGTAGCGGTGCTGGTTGTCGAATATGTTGATGGTGAGCGAACAGTGATTCTCGCATTTCTTGCAGGTGGCGCGCTTTGTCTTATAAGTGAACTCCTGAAGCCCCCGGACATCGAGCATGGTGGAATGGTTGAACGGCGCCGGCTGAGCGGCGTCCTTGGCGATCAGTGCCGCGCCGAACGCTCCCATGAGACCGGCGATGTTGGACCGCGTGACTTCTACGCCGGTCTCTTTCTCGAAGGCGCGGAGCACCGCGTCGTTGTTGAAGGTGCCGCCTTGCACGAGAATCGTGTCGCCGAACTCCTCCTTGACATCATGCGCCCTGATGACCTTGTAAAGGGCGTTCTTGACGACACTCATCGCCAACCCGGCGCTGATATCCTCGGTCTTCGCGGCCTCGGACTGTGCCTGCTTGACACTGGAATTCATGAAGACCGTGCAGCGGCTTCCGAGGTCGACGGGGCGTTCAGCCTTGACTGCGAGGTCGGCGAATTCATCGATTTCATAGCCCATCGATTCGCTGAATGTCTCGACGAATGATCCGCAGCCGCTGCTGCAGGCCTCGTTGAGAATGATCGAGGTGATGACGCCGTCCTCGACCTGGAAACACTTCATGTCCTGCCCGCCGATATCGACGACGAAGTTGACATCCTCTTCGAAATGCTTTGCGGCGCGGTAGTGGCAGATAGTCTCCACCTCGTTGCCGTCGAGCCGGAAGGCGTGCTTTATGAGCTCTTCGCCATAGCCGGTGCTATAGGCCTTCTTGATGGTGATGCCCTCATGGAGGGTGTCGTACATCCGCTTGAGGGCTTGGCGTCCGACCTCCACAGGATTGCCGCGGTTATGCGCATAATATTCGAAAAGGATGTCGTGGTCCTCGCTGATCAGAAGCATCTTCGTCGTGGTGCTGCCGGCATCGATGCCGAGATAGGCGTTGCCTTCGTATTCGGACGGGTTTTTATATTCAAGGGAGGCCTTGTCATGACGTTTCTTGAAGGCTTCATACGCCTCTTCGCTTTCAAAGAGCGGGTCCATCGTCTTGCGGGCGTCCTTCTTCTCCTTGCGCCTGTAGGCCTTGATGCGCTCTATGAGGTCGGGAATGCTCATCGGCGCCTCGCAGGCTTCAAGGGCGGCGCCGATGGCGACGAATATCTCGCCGTTCTCCGGAGTATAGACATTTTCGAGGTTCAAATACTCGATGAAGCGTCGGCGCAGTTCGCTCGAGAACGTGAGCGGACCGCCGAGGAAAGCGACCTTGCCCTGTATTTTCTTGCCCTGCGAGAGACCGCCCACGGTCTGGTTGACGATCGCCTGATAGATCGACGCGGCGATATCCTCCTTGCGCGCCCCCTGATTGAGGAGCGGCTGGATGTCGCTTTTGGCGAAGACGCCGCAGCGGGATGCGATCGCATGGATCCTCTCGTAATCCTTCGCGAGCTTGTTCACACCGGCCGCATCCGTATCCAGCAGGGCGGCCATCTGATCGATGAAAGCGCCGGTGCCGCCCGCGCAGGTGCCGTTCATGCGCTGTTCGACATTGTCGCCCTCGAAGAACATGATTTTCGCGTCCTCGCCGCCGAGTTCGACACAGACATCGATGCCCTCGACATGGTGTCTCAGGGCCGTAGTGGCGCTGATGACCTCCTGGGTGAACTGTGCGCCGATATGCTTGGCAAGCGAAAGGCCGGCGCTTCCTGTGAAATTGAAGCGCATCTTCTCTTCAGAAAACTGTTCGGAGAGCTTGGCGAACATGGCCTTCATCGATTCGGAGATGCTGCTCATATGCCGTTTATAATCGTCGTACACGATTGAATCGTTCTCATCGAGCACGACGACTTTGATGGTAGTGCTTCCTATGTCGATACCGACACGATATGCATCCATATGCGTCACCTTGCCTTAGATTATCCTTTGTAATTATAACGGATACAGGCGTTTTTTTCCAACCTTTCACAATATGGAAACGCAACGCTGAGAGAATCCGTAAATTTGTTTATGATTAATAAAATCAATTTAATAATTAATTTTTATGATTTAAAAGTTAATATTTATGAACTTTTGTATTGACATGCATCAAATTATACACTATAATAACATTATCCCAGTTAAAAAGAAACCCTGAGAGGACGTTGCCCTATGGAAGAAGAGATGCTGACAACGTTGCATAACGGCGAGATCACCGCCATGGAGGCGTATGAATCACTCTATAGGTCAAAGCCTCCTGTGCCTTTCGAAAAGAAACACCTGAAACGGGCCCATTTCATCAAGATGCGCATCCATCTGCCGAAAGAGTCAAGACGATTGAACCTTTTCCTGAAGACACTGTTCGCTTTTCCCCTGCCCATCTCCATCGCGAATCTCTTCCTGCGTCTGTCAATGAGGAATGACAAGCGAAGACGCAAATTTCAAAAGCACTTCGAGGATACAGCCATCGACACCGAACACCTGCCGAAAATGCTACGCTACGCAAGGCACACGCGCATCGACATCGAAAGCGACGATGCACGGATCCGCATCAGCATAAAATAAAGGAGTGGTTTCACATGCAAAAACGCGTCATCGGTGAGTGCCCCATCTGCGGACACGACTTGTTCGTCACCAAGCTCGAATGCTCCCACTGCCATAGCGAGATCAGTGGCAAGTTCCAGCTCTCGAAATTCAATTATCTCTCCAAGGAGAGCCTCTACTTCATCGAACTCTTCATCAAGAACAAGGGCAGCATCAAGCAGCTCGAGAAAGAGCTGAAAGTCTCCTACCCCACAGTCAAGAAGATGCTGAATGAAGTCATCGAGAACCTCGGATACAAGGTCGAGACACCGGACGATGACGACGAAGGCAATGAGGAAATCCTCAATCGCCTCGCAAGGGGCGAGATATCAAGCGAAGACGCACTGAAGATGTTGAAGGAGTGATAGCGTGAGCCAGGAGAAGCTGAAAATCCTAGAGATGATCCAGAACAAGACCATCACTCCCAAGGAGGGCGCCGAACTCCTGAAGGCCATTGAAGAGAAAAACGCTCCGCCGGCACCTAAGAAGGAAGCGTTCAGGATGTTCAAGATTCGAGTGAAAAGCAGCGACGGCGACAAAGTCAATGTCCAGATCCCCTTGGAGTTCGCGCGTATGGCGTTGAAATCGAAAAAAGGCATTCCGAAACTCGATGAAGTCGACGCCGATATCGATTTCGACCAGCTGCTCGACCTCATCGATTCAGGAACGGTCGGTAAACTCGTCGACATCGAGAGCGATGACGGAGACATCGTCGAGATCTATATCGAATAGAATACAATCCCGAAGCGGCACGCTTCGGGATTTTCATATTCAGAGCTTTTCATCCGTAAGGAACATCGCATCACCGAAGGAAAAGAACCTGTACTTCTTCTCGACCGCCTCTTCGTAGGCATCAAGGATGATCTCGCGCGATGCGAACGCACTGACCATCATGAGCAATGTGGATTCGGGGAGATGGAAGTTGGTGAGCAGACAGTCGACGCAGCGGAATGTGTATCCAGGATAGATGAACAGGTCGCTCATGCCGCTCTTCGCTTCAATCAGGCCTTCACCATCGGCGATAGTCTCGAGCGTCCGCGTCGAGGTAGTGCCGACAGCCACTACCCTTCGCCCGTCTCTTTTCGCTTCATTGATGCGTCGAGCTGTTTCACTGCCGACGGAATAGTATTCTTCATGCATATGATGGTTTTCGACACGGTCGACCTTGACCGGACGGAACGTGCCCAGACCGACGTGCAGGGTGATGTGGACGATCTCTACGCCCATGTTGCGGATGGTACGGAGGTAATCCTCTGTGAAATGAAGGCCTGCGGTGGGTGCGGCGGCGCTCCCCTTCTCTCTGCGATAGACCGTCTGATAGCGCTCCGGGTCATCCAGGGTCTCATGGATATAGGGTGGAAGCGGCATCTCCCCGAGGTGATCGAGGATATCATAGAGATCCCCGTCATATTCCAGATCGAAATCCCGAAGCCCCTCTTCCTTGACACGCACGCAGCGCATGAGAAGTTCGCCGTCCCCGAAGCTGAGCCGCGTTTCTTTTTTCACTCTCTTCGCATTGCCGACGAGACATTCCCACCGGTCGGTGTCGACTTCGCGGAGAAAGAGCACCTCCACCACGGCATCCGTCTTCTCCTTGCGGCCGATGAGTCTCGCCGGAAGGACGGCCGTGTCATTCAGCACAAGGACATCGCCTTTTCTAAGATATGTGTGAAACTCGGAGAACGCCGTGTGCCTCCGGGCGCCGTCGAAACGATTGAGGACTAGAAGACGGGAGTCGAGACGATGTTTCAAGGGGCGCTGGGCGATGAGATGCTCAGGAAGATGATAGGAGAAATCTTTCGTCCTCATTCGAACAGACCGCCCTGATAGGAGCGATTCAGATGCTTGTAGGCTTTCTCCGTAGCTTTCCGGCCTCTGGGTGTGCGATGAATGAAGCCGAGTTTGAGCAGATAGGGCTCGTACACATCCTCGATCGTCGTCACTTCCTCTGATATGCTGGATGCAAGACTCTCGACACCGACGGGGCCGCCGTTGTAATTGTCGATAAGCCCTTCCAGGTACGCATAGTCCTTCTGGTCGAGACCGACGCTGTCGATCTTCAATTTATCAAGCGCCTTCTGCGCGATAGCCAGATCGATCACACCTTCATTCAGCACATCCGCGAAATCACGGATCCGCCTGAACAGACGATTGACGATGCGCGGCGTGCCACGGCTCCGCTTCGCGATCTCCTCTATCGCTTGCTCATCGATTTCCGTCTCATAGATGCGGGCGGTGCGCCCGCAGATCTCCCTGAGCGCCGCCTGGTCATAGTATTCGAGTTTGTGCACGACACCGAAGCGGTCCCTGAGCGGTGCCGTGAGGTCGCCGAAGCGGGTTGTCGCTCCGATCAACGTGAACGGCGGCAGATCGACACGGATCGATTTCGAAGTCTCTTCCTTGCCGACAATCAAATCGAGGGCGAAATCCTCCATCGCCGGATAGAGCACTTCCTCCACTACCCGGGGCAGGCGATGAATCTCGTCGATGAAAAGGATATCCCCGGGCTCCAGACTGGTCAGAAGCACGGCGAGATCCCCGCTTTTTTCAATCGCCGGGCCGCTCGCGGTCTTGATCTGAGCGTCGATCTCATTAGCGACTATGTGGGCGAGCGTCGTCTTCCCAAGGCCGGGCGGCCCGTATAAAAGCACATGATCGAGTGCTTCTTTCCTGTTTTTTGCGGCCTTTATGAAGACATCCATCATTTCCTTGACATGCTCCTGGCCGATGTATTCCTTTAGATACTGCGGACGAAGGTCCACTTGCGCAACATCTTCATTTCGGGCTTCGCCCGACACGATGCGTTCTGACATGTTCTCACCTCTCATTTAAGAATTATACACGAATATGCGCATTTTACAAATGAAAACAGGCGTTTCCCTGCGTTGTGTTCACGCGCTGCATGTGATAAAATAAGGAAAAGTGAAATCGCTTGTGAAAGCCGTTCAGCAAGGAGGGGCCCTATGAGCGAGAACAGACGGGCGGAGAGCCTTGAACGCACTCTCTATCTCATAGAGAAAGATTATCAGACACGCATATCCCCTCATCAGAAGGAGCTCAACGACCTTAAGCAGGAGTATGAGCGCGCACTTTCGCATGCGCAGAAAGCGTTCGAGGAAAACGAACGGCATTTCCAGGAACAGCTTTCCAAGACGAAAAAGGCCTACCAGCAGAAAAAGAAAACCATCGAAGAAGATTACGAAGAACAGCGCAGAAAACAACGCCGTCGCATCGAGGACAACCGCAGGGAATCCGAGAAGGAAATCGAAAGGCTGAAACAACAGCACGCTGAAGAGATCGACACCATCGATCAAGCCATCAAGGCAATAGATGACGACATGGCGCAAAAAGCCGAAGCCATAGAGGAGAACTATAAGGAAAACGCCAGGACCTATCAGGAAAAAATCGACCTCTATGAAGAGAACCTGAACAAGAACCGCGACAAAAGCGACGAGCAGCTGAAAGAAAGCGTCCAGTCCCTCAAGGACGTGCTCGAGGAAGAACGCAGCGCACTCGAGGCGCTTGAAGGCAATGTCGAAGATGACTTCAAGGAGCTATTGAAGCGTACGCAGGAAATGCTCAAAAGCGCCAGACAATCCGCGAAAAAGCACGACAGCTCCCTGCAGCACCGCATCAACATGATGCGCCGTGATATCAACCAGACCGTCAAGGACATCTCCTCGCTTCTCGCCAAATCCCGCGAGAGGCTGAAGCAACCCTTCGACGACTTCACCCGCTCCCTCAAGGATGTCACGTCCTATTTCGAAACCTATAGAAAAGACCTCAAAAAAGCCATCCAGCAGGATGTCAACGCTGAGCGCGCCCGCCTCAACAACATGCTCAAGGAAGAGGACCTTGACAAGAAGACCCAAAAGAACCTCCAGCATCAGATCCAGCTCAACAATATGCGGCAGAAAGCGCTCAATGACCACACGGACGCGCTGAATGAGACCATCGGGCGCACGCTCGGCATGTTCACAGAACTCGCCGAGGAGACCTACGAGACCATCGAAACCTCCATCGACCAGCACGAGACGCATATCAAGGCGCACCAGCAGCGATTGAAACGGAAATTCGACCTCTTTCAGGACAAAAGCGGCCAGCTACTGAAGGCCATCGAGACATTCTACGACTCCCACCCGCTGGAAAAGAACATAGAGCAGATGAGGGCGCACTACACTGAACTTCTGAAGGCGCTCCACACCTTTGAAATCCAGCGCCTCCGCGAGATCATCAACACCACGGAGACCCTGAGGCCCATCCATGCAGAGATCGACCAGCTACGATTCAACCTCGATATCAAAGGCGCCGTCCGGGAGATCAGAATCACAGAAGCCAAGAAAGCGATCGACAAGGAGGACGCCCTGCTCAAGCTGAGGATGAAGAAAGCCCAGAAAGAGCACGAGCGCACCATCGCCGCCATAGAACACGATTTCACCGTGAAAGAGGCCACCATCCAGAACGAGATCCACAACGCCAAGGAACAACAGATCCTGAGCGATATAGACGCACGCGAGACAAAAGACCTGAACACCCTCGAAAACGACACTGAAACCGAAAAGGCGCGCCTTCGCTACGCGCTCCGGGAACGTCATGCAAAGACGGACCGCAAACAGATCGACACCCGCTGGCGCATCGAGAACAAGCGCATCGAGACTGAACACGCCATCGATGTCCTGGAGACACAAAAGACGCGCGAAGTGCAGCTCGCCGAAGCCAAGGCCTCCTATGAGAACAACGCGCTCACCTACGAACTTGAAATCGACAAGCACCTGCAGGACCATAGACGACTCGAAAAAAACATCGAGGAAAAGGAGCGCCGCATCGAGGCCGATTATAAAGAGGCGCTCAATGATGTCGAGCATAAATACAATACAGAAATCAAGAAACTCAATGCAAAACTCGACGCCCTCGACAAAAACCACGAGGAACGCCTCGACTTCATCGACCGCGCGCTGAAAAGGGAGACAGAACAGGCGCGCAGGCACATCGCGCACATCGAGGAGAAAAAAGCGGCGCGCAAAGCCCCGCTTGAAGAGAAGGCCGGAACGATCAAAGACACGCTCGAGCAACACCAAGCGACACTCAAGGAAGATGAACCGTCACTCAGCGGACTGCTCGCCATCGCAAAACCAAATTTCAAGGCCTCAATCGAATCCTTCATACAGCTTTCCAGCGACACGTTGAAAGAAGCACACAGTTTAAGCAACGACCTTGCACTCGAACAAGGCGCACGCAGGGAATCGCGTCTCAAGCAGCACTATGAACGCGCCGTGAAGACCTACGACGCACGCAGACGAAAAGCCCTGGACACGCTGGAAAAAGCATACGCGAAGACACTCGGGGCGATCCGGCAGTACAGAAACGTCCCCCTCGATGTCTTGAAACAACACCTCTCTCAGCTGAACGAGACCCTTGAAACCCTTCTTGAAAACCATGCCGACGAGACATACACCACCCTTGATACGCTCTTCGAACCGCTCACCGAAACGGACGAAAAACAGATTGAGCGGGCGGAGGCCTCGCACGTCAAAGCCAAGGAAGAGGCAAAAGCCGACCTCGCCGAAGAGAAGGCCTCCCTCGAAAAAGCCATCGAAGAGGCGAAACGCACCCACAAAGAGAGGAAAGAGGAGATCCAACGGGCGATCGATGCGGAGAAATCCGAACAGCTAGACACCCTCAGACAGAAGGAAGCCTCGCTCCAGGAGACCATCGATGCCCTCCGGAACAGCCTGGATGAAACCAAGAGTATCTATGAAAAGGAAAAGAGCGAAATAGAGTCAGCCTATGAACAACGCCTCGAGACAAAGAAAGAGGAAAAAGCACGGCGCCTCAGAGACACAGAGACGAAATACACCAAGCAGAAGGAAAAGACGGATGCACGCTTGAAGGAGGCGGAAAAAATCCTTCAATACGCCGAAGAACGGGCGGAAGCCGAGGCGGAGGACATCGCCCTGACGTTGAAAAGGGCGATGGAATCCCATCAGAACACCTATGAGCAATTATATAATGACAGACAGCACGCCCTTGAAACCCTGCAACAGGAGAAGGACGACCAAATAGACGAGGAGAACCAGGCCCTCAAGAAGCGCACCGACGAGTTCGAGAACCGTATCCTCGACACCAACGCCAGGCTCGATGCGCGAATCGAAACGATCAACCGGGAGCTCGAGGATGAATCGCGCATCGAGTCCAACAGAAAAGAACGTCTTGAAGAGAGCGTGCGCGAATACGAACAGAAGCTAGAGAAGAATCTCGAAGACGCTTTCAGCACATTGCAGCGCACCTTCGAAGACATTCGGGGGAAAGACCTTCTCGCTACACCCCCCCTCTCCATCGACACGCTCTTCAAAGCTGAAAAGGACCTTGTCGATGCCTACATAAAAGAGACCATCGAGTCGCTTCGAACTTCCTCTTCCGAGTGAGAAAGGAGTCTCACCATGGCTAAACGCGACCTTGACAAGCCCAAAAACAAACGCATGACCTCTTTAGTCGATGAGAATCTGCAGAAGGAGAGCGAACTCCTGCAGACGCTCATCAAAGAGGTCGTTGAAGCGAACGACAAGGTCAAGGCCGCTCATGAGGAACGCGAACAAAAGACCAACGAGAGACTCGAGAATCTGGAAAAGGACATCGAACGGCTGAAAGAAGAGATCGACAACATCGAACAAGAGACCACGCTCAAGCAGCTCAACCACCTGCTCGATTCAAAAGACCGCATCTTCAATGCCCTCGAGACGATGCGCTCTCACTACACCGACACCTTTCTCTCCCGCGACAGCGCCCTCAAAAGCGAAGGCGTAAGGCAGACGCTCCTCTCCGTCATCGACGAATACGCCGCATCTATCGCCGACCCCGCCCCTTTCTTCCGGTCCTTCAACGACACCATGGCCGCTTTCATCGAAGACATCTTCGAAAGCGCCGAGAAACATTTCTCGGGCTACTATTTAGAAGAGGACCGCACCGAGGAGCTCCTCACTACCCTTGAGACGAACATGAAGTCATTAAAACAGCGTTTCGACGACCTGCTTCCCTCGCTCAAGGCCCTGCTTGAAGAAAGAGGGCACATGCTGCTCGAATCCTCGGACGATACGGATTTGAAAACGCGCATCGAAGAGACGGCTTCCGAGCGCACCATCGCGCTTGATGAAAAGGAGAAACACCTGAAGGAAACCCATGAGGAAGCCATCGCCGCCATCGATGAACAGATAGAGAACATACGGCAGGACACTCTGGAGGCCCTCAGGGAGAAGCACGCAAAACGGCTAGAAGAGGAAAAAGCGACGAAGACAGGCATTGAAAAGGACCTGGGTCAGCTCCGCCTCGATATCATACGTGCCGAGAAGGATGGCGAAGAGACCCGTATGAAGGAGCTCCTCAAGACATACGATAAAAAGAAACATGCACTCGAAAACCTCTTTGAGGAGAAACTGGCGAAAAAGGCGGAGAAAAAGACCAGAACCGAACGTGAAAAACTCTATAAGAAACGCCTCAAAGAAGAGATGAACTATACGAAGGCCGCTTACGACCTCCGCTACGAACGGGAGAGGGAGAACATCCGGTTGAGCGATTCAGAGGAACTCTTCAAGCTCAAGGAGGATGAAGCGGCGCTCGCGAAGGATTTCACCTTCAACAGGCAATTCATCGATGCCCTTGAAGAGAAGCTCGACGACTTCGAGACCTTCCAGAACGAGGTCATGCTTTTCATCGAATCATTCCACAAGCTTCTGCTCGAGAACGAAGCGACATTCCTGAACACCGCCATCAAGCAGACCGAGAAGCTTTCGGAATTGAAACGCGACCTCAAGGAAGCCCAACTCAAACTCTCTAAGCATTTCAAGCTCAGATATCTCGAACAAAGGCGCAGCAAAGCCCGCCTCGAACACGCCATCAAGGAAATCGCCGAGAACATCAGGCATCATCAGGCGCTTTCGAAAGTCGACAAGCACCTCATCGACAGCGACAAGCAGGCGAGCATCGAAAGGCTGAACGCTGAAGAACAGCTGCAGAAGGAACGTATCGAGCAAGAGAGTCTCATCGAACTCGCCGACAAGGAATACGAACTCCAGCTGCTCAAGATCAAATCCCTCTATGACAATGAGATGGACCTCACGAAGGCGCAATCAAGCCGCCTTGAAATCGGCCAGGGCGTCAACAAGGTCATGGTGAGCACGACCATCGAAAGCCAGATTCATTTCGCCAGACAACAGATCAAATTCGCTGAAGAAGAATACCGCCTGCGCCTCGAGAACATAGACCGCTCCTTGAAGAAAGAGCTCGAATACGCCGAAGAGAAACGGGACTCGCACCGCCAGAAATACCGGACCGACATCCACAACCTCACCCAGGAGAGGGACCGCAAGCTTGAAGACATTGAATACAAACTCGCCCTCTTCACGAAGGAGAAGGAACGCAAGGAACTCGAAGAGAAAAAGCAGCGCATCCAGGAAACCTACCAGGAACGCATAGACGCCGTCAAGGAACAGGAAAAGAACGACCCCTATGTCCTCCGCTATCAAAAGCAGATCGACGCCGCAAAAGCCCGGGCTGAAAAGGCGAAGGCCGACGCGGAGAAACTCAAGGAACGCACCCAGTCCACTTTCAAGCGCATGCTCGAGGCCTCCGAAGAGAAACTGGGCCACTTCGAGGAGAGCACCGATGATTCAGGCCTCTCCCCCTACATCGAGGAACAGGCTGGCACTACAGCGAAGAAGCGCTATGAGGACGCACTCGAGGATATCAAGTCCACATACGAGGAGAAAGTCTCGAAACCGAAGGAACGCCTCAAGTCCATCCAGAAAAGACTCGATGAACTGCGCGGCACTCATGAGGGCGACAAGGAGGACATTGCCTCGCGACGTGAACAACTCCTCGAAAAGCACAAAGGCATCCTTCAAAGCGAACGCGGGAAGCTTGATGAAACGTTGCAGTCGATCGACAAGGAGGAAGAGCGGTTCCTCAAACAGACAAACGACGTCGAAGCCTCGCTGGATGACACACGTCCCCCCCTGAATATACAGCCATTGAAACGCGAGCTCGCAAAACGAATCGAGCAGTTGAAACGGAGCCAGGAAAGCAAGAGGAATGCGCAGCGGGACACATTGAAGAAAGCTATCGATAAGCGCAGGAAAGAACTCAGGAACATGCGCGGATCACTCGATTCGCATCTCGAGAAGACCCACAAGGCCTACAAGCGGTTCGTACACAAGGCCACCGACTCCCAGCGCCGCCGCCAGAGAAAAGCCAGACGACGGATCATGAGGGAAAAGCGGAAAGCGCTCAAAAAGCTCAAAGAACGCTATAAGGAGTCGGACACTTGATACCGGTGGAAGACTGCCATAAGAAAGCCCCTTTCGCATCCTGTGTGCGAAAGGGGCTTTTTCATATCCTCTGAAATCGTGCCTTATTCAATGTCCTTGAGGAAGCTCGTCCCGTAGGGGGGCTTTTCGACAGTGAAATTCTCGGAGATCGTCGCGGCTATATCCGCGAACGTCTCCCGCTCTGGAAGTTCGCCGCCCTTCAAGGATGGACTGTGGATAAGAAGGGGGACATATTCCCGGGTATGGTCGGTCCCTGTGTGCGTGGGGTCGTTGCCGTGGTCGGCGGTCACTATGAGCAGATCGTCCGCATGAAGCTTCTCGACGAGGACGGAGAGCTGCTGGTCGAAGGTCTCAAGGGCCCGCTTGTAGCCGAGCGGATTCCGTCTGTGCCCGTATTTGGCGTCGAAATCGACGAGATTCAGATATGCGAGGCCGGTGAATGCCTCCTCGGAGAAGGCGATGTAGTTCTCCATGCCCTCGACGTTATCCTTCTGCTTGATGGAGCGGGTGATGCCCTCGCCGTCATAGATATCCTCGATCTTGCCGAAACCGATGACATCATAGCCGGCATCCTCGAGGAAGTTGAGTGTGGTCTCCTCATAAGGCTTGAGCGCATAGTCCTTCCGGTTCGAAGTGCGCTGGAAGTCACCCTGGCCGCTGCCGACAAAGGGGCGCGCGATGACGCGGCCGATCTTGTAGCGTTCGTCCAGCGTGAGCTCCCTGGCGATCTCACAGGCTTCATAAAGCGCATCCAGGCCGATTTTCTCTTCGTGAGCGGCGATCTGGAGGACGCTGTCCGCGGACGTATATACAATAAGGTCGCCGGTCTCGAGCTGATGCTCACCGAGCTCCTCGATGATTGTCGTGCCGCTGGCCGCTTTATTGCCGACAATGTTCCTGCCTGTCCGGCGGGGGAGCTCATCGATGAGCTCCCCAGGGAAGCCGGTGTCGGTGAAGGTGCGGAAGGGCTCTGTCACTTTGAGGCCCATCAATTCCCAGTGGCCTGTCATTGTGTCTTTTCCGGCGCTGATTTCAGCCATCCTGGTATAATATCCATCTGGGTCGTCCACAGGCGGGACGCCCTTGATATCCGTGAGGTTCCCCACGCCCAGTCTCTGCATCGTAGGAAGGTCTATCCCGTCTTCATGCCTGGCGATATTCCCCAGGGTGTTCGTACCTTCATCGCCATAATCCGCGGCATCGGGAAGCGCGCCGACACCTACACTGTCTATGACGATCAGAAAGATTCTCTTGAACATGTCAATCGCTCCTTTTCGCATGCGGATGATATCTGTCATATACCGCAATGAGTTGTTGTTTATGTATATGGGTGTAAAGCTCGGTCGTCGATACATCGGCGTGGCCGAGCATTTCCTGCACATAGCGCAAATCGACCCCCGCCTCAAGCAGATGGGAGGCGAAGCTGTGGCGGAGGGTGTGCGGGCTGACGTCCTTCTCGATGCCCGCTTCTTCCGCCAGCTGTTTCAATACCTTATAGAATCCCACGCGGCTCATCCGTCTGCCGAAACGGTTCAAGAACACGAACGGGCTCGGCGCTTTCGCAAGCTCCAAACGCCCCTTCTCGAGATAACGCTTGAGGGCCGTTGCGGCTTCGCTGCCGATAGGTACCATGCGTTCATGGTCGCCCTTGCCGCTGACAGTGATGACGCCTTGGTTGATATAGAGATCCTCGGGCTTAAGGTCGAGAAGCTCGCTGATGCGCAGCCCGCTGCCGTAAAGCAGTTCCACCATGGCTCGGTTGCGCTGTTTTAAGGGCGGGTTTCCTTCACACGCTTTCAGGATGCGTTCAAGCTCGTTCAGTGTGAGTGTCTCGGGAAGGTGCTTCTTCTGTTTGGGCCGCTTGATCTTCAATATTATATTCTCCTCGATGACGCGTTCATCGACGAGAAACTGATGAAACCCCTTCAAAGCGCTCAGCTTCCGCGCGAGCGTGTTCGAGGCGATGCGTTTCCTGCGGAGCGTCATGAGGTACTTCTCGACAAGCTGCTTGTCGACTTCGGCGATGGCGCGCACCTCCTTCTTCTCAAGGTAGCGGATGTAGTCCTCGACGTCCTTGAGATAGGCGGAGATGGAGTTCTTGCTTAAATGAGAGGAGGCTTTCAGTTCGTATTCATACTCCCTGAAGAGCTGTCTCAGCATCATCATTCCCCCAGTACGGCCATGAACACTTGATTGCCGAGGAATCTTCCCTTTTCCGTGAACTGCATGCGCCCGGAATCAATCTTGAGAAGACCCTTCTCAAGAAAGGAATCAAGTATGGGAAAACGGTCCCCGAGTTCTACATTGAACTGTGTCTCGAATGCGTGGATGTCGAGTCCCTCTCGCAGGCGGAGCCCTAGGAAGATAGCTTCGTCAGGGGTCACAGGCGCCTTCCCTTCACAGGGACTCCCGCCGTTTAGAAGACGGTCCACATAATGTCTGGGGCGTGCCGTGTTGTGGCGGCGTTCACCCTCATACGCGCTATGTGCGGCAGCCCCCAAGCCCAGGTATTCGCCGTTCTTCCATACATGCCTGTTATACTTGCAGGCGTAATGCGGCTTGGCGAAAGCGCTGATCTCATAATGATTGTACCCGGCGAGGGTGAGGCGTTCAATGACGCGCTGATACATCGTGGCTTCCGCCTCCTCGCTCGGCAGTTTCAGTCTTCCTAGGTCTAAGAGTCGTCTGAAACGGGTCTCTTTTTCAACCTCGAGACCATAGTATGAGATATGCGGGACCCCGATCTCTAGCGCTTGATCGATGTCGGCCTCAAGCGATTGCATGGATTGTTCAGGCAGTGCGTACATCATATCGATGTTCAGATTGAAGATGCCGGCGTGCCGCAAGCGGTCGACGCCCTCTTTCACCATCTCCGGCGTGTGGGAGCGCCCGAGGAGATCGAGAGTCTGCGCTTGAAACGTCTGCACTCCGAAGCTGACACGGGTGACACCAGATTCTGAAAGCAATCTTGCAAGCCTTTCGTCCACATCTTCAGGGTTGCATTCGATGCTCACTTCCTCAAGCGCGGGCATCAGCGTTTCGATTTTCTCGAAAAGACGCCGGAGCAGGCGAAGCGGGAGGGCGCTCGGTGTGCCGCCGCCGATATAGAGATAGCCTGCATCGCGTATACGTTCGGCATGGGCATCGAGCTCTATGAAAAGCGCATCGATATAGGCGCTCTGTTTGTCCGGATTGGCGTATTCCCTCGGGAAGTCGCAGTATGCGCATATGCGTCTGCAGAAGGGGATGTGGATGTAGATGGCTTGCATACCATCACCTGATTATATCATATTCACCCCGCATATAAGGGCGTGACGCTGTCATTCATCGAGCGAGAGGACCGAGAGGAACGCTTCCTGGGGGATCTCAACCTTCCCTACATGCTTCATCCGCTGTTTGCCCTCTTTCTGACGTTCGAGGAGCTTCTTCTTGCGTGTCACGTCGCCGCCGTAGCACTTCGAGAGGACATTCTTGCGAAGCGCGCGGATAGTCGAACGTGCTATGACACGGTTATTCATGGTCGCCTGGACGGGGACTTCGAACATCTGTCTGGGAATCAGCTCCTTGAGCTTTTCCGTGATGGCCTTCCCGCGATGATAGGCGAAGTCACGATGCACGATGAGGCTCAGCGCATCGACTTTCTCGTAGTTAATAAGGATGTCCATCTTGACAAGGTCGCTCTCCTGATAGCCCTTGAAGTCGTAGTCCAGGGACGCATAGCCTTTAGAAACGGATTTCAGCTTGTCGAAAAAATCATAGACGATCTCCAGCAGCGGGAAGTCATAGGTGAGTTCCACGCGGTATTCCCCGTAATATTTCATATCCCGATATTCTCCGCGCTTGCCCTCGCAGAGCTCCATGACATTGCCCACATACTCCTTGGGCGTCATGACGGTCGCGGTGACGAAGGGTTCCTCGATGCGTTCGATATCCTGCTGGTGGGGAAAGAACGTCGGATTGTCGATACGGACCATCTCGCCGTTTTTGAGATGAACATGATAGACGACGCTGGGAGCGGTGGCGATCAGGTCGATGCCGAATTCGCGTTCGATGCGCTCCTGGATGATCTCCAGATGCAGCATGCCGAGAAATCCGCAGCGGAAACCGAAACCAAGGGCTTGTGAATTCTCGGGTTCATACCTGAGCGACGCATCGTTGAGCTTGAGCTTGTCGAAGGCTTCGCGCAGGTCGTTATAGCGGCTCGCGTCCAGTGGGAACAGGCCGCAGTAAACCATCGGCGTCATCGCCTTGTAGCCGGGGAGCGGATTGTCAGCCGGGGTGTCTGCATGGGTGATGGTGTCACCCACTTGGACATTCTCGACGGACTTGATGGAAGCGACCAGATAGCCGACGTCCCCCGGACCCAGGAAAGGCTTCGGTTCTTCTTTCGGGGTGTTGACCCCCAGGTCGCTGACTTCATAGGTCTTCTCGCTGGCCATGATCTTGATGCGGTCGCCTTTTCTGAGCGTGCCCTCCATGACTCTGATCGACGGGATGACGCCGCGGTAAGGGTCGTAGATTGAATCGAATATCAGTGCTTTAAGCGGCGCTTCCGGGTCGCCCTCGGGCGGCGGGAGCTTCTCGACGAGGGCGTCGAGGATCTCGTCGATCCCCTTGCCCTCCTTTGCGCTCGCAAGGATCGCCTCCTCCGAATCCAATCCGATGATGTCCTCGATGTCCTGCTTGACTTTGTCGACATCGGCATTCTTGAGGTCGATCTTGTTGATGACAGGGATGATCTCCAGGTCATTATCAAGCGCCAGATAGACATTGGCGAGAGTCTGCGCTTCAATGCCCTGAGCGGCATCTATGACCAGAAGGGCGCCCTCGCAGGCCGCGAGGCTGCGGGAGACCTCGTAGGTGAAATCGACATGCCCCGGCGTATCGATCAGATGAAAGATATAGGATTCGTCATCACTATGGGTATAAGCGATCTGAACCGCGTTCAGCTTGATGGTGATGCCGCGCTCCCTTTCGAGGTCCATAGAATCGAGGAGCTGCTCACGCATCTCGCGGGAGGTGATCGATTTCGTCTTCTCCAGTATGCGGTCGGCAAGCGTGCTCTTGCCGTGGTCTATATGGGCGATGATGGAGAAGTTCCGTATGCGTTTTTGACGTTTTTTCAATTGTGTCATGTCAGTCATGGCACTCTTCCTTTCGAGCGATAAAACGCGCATAATGACGCACTGTGTTATTATTCTATCACAACAGTCCCGCGATAAAAAGCGCGGTGTGATTGTAAAAAGGGGCGCCGCGGACGGCGCCCCTTTTTTGCATTGCGCACCTGTAAGCCATGTTCTGTACCCTTCCGGGCGGCAATCATTTATCTGTGTGCCTATGCACACCTCTTCGCCGGTTGAGTTCCCGTTGAAGAGCGCCCCTACCGAATTTTGGGTTTCTAGCTCGTGGGGTTTACCCGTTCCACCCCGGAGGTTTCCCTCCGGGCTCGTCTCTGTGGCACTTTTAAAGGTACTCACACCCCGTAGGGTGATTTCCCAGCCGTCACGTCTTCCGACGCGCATGGCGTTATGGTTTCCGCCATCACGAACACTACAGGCGTCTCAGCCTGTGCTAGCATGGACTTTCCTAACGTCCCGAGGGACGCTCGATTGCCCGGTGCGCAATGCAAGTTCATTTTTTACTTTTGTCGTCTTTAGGGGATTTCTTGCCCTTCGGTGGACGGTTGTCGTTCGGCTTTTTGCCTTTCGACGGCCGGTTGTCCTTTGATGTTCCGCCTTTACTTTCCTTCGGTGCACCCTTGGATTTCTCCGGTTTCGGCATGGTCGCCTTCCTGGAGAGGTCGATGCGGCCGCGTTCATCGATGCCGATGACTTTGACGTCGACTTTGTCGCCGACACTGAGGACATCCTTCACGCTCGGGACGCGTTCATGTGCGAGCTTGGATATGTGGCAGAGCCCTTCGGTGCCGGGCCATAGCTCCACGAATGCGCCGTAGGGCTCGACACGGGTCACGGTGCCGTTGTAGACCTCGCCGACCTGCGCGACGCGGACGATATCCTCGATCTCTTTCAGCGCTCGGTCGATCGGTTCGACTTCGGTGTGCATGATCGTGACGCGTCCGTCCTGCTCGATATCGATCTTCACGTTGTCGTTGCGTTCGATGATTTCGCTGATCTGCTTGCCGCCGGGGCCGATGACATCGCGGATCTTCTCGGGGTCGATGACCATGATCTTGACCTTCGGCGCGTATTTCGAGACTTCCGGACGAGGTTCTGGGATTTCTTCAAGCATATTCTCGAGAACTTTGAGGCGTGCCTGGCGTCCTTGTTCGAGGGCTTCGCTCAATATGGTCTTGGAAAGCCCTTCAATCTTGATGTCCATCTGCAGGGCGGTGATGCCGTCTTTCGACCCTGCGACCTTGAAGTCCATGTCGCCCAGGTGGTCCTCAAGCCCTTGGATGTCGGTCAGGATACGATAAGTGTCGCCGTCCTTGACTAGTCCCATGGCGATGCCGGCGATCGGGGCGTCGATGGGGACACCCGCGGCCATGAGGCTCATGCAGCCGGCGCAGATGCTGGCCTGGGAGGTCGATCCGTTGCTCTCGAGGATCTCAGAGACGATTCTTACGGTGTAGGGGAAATCCTCTTCATCGGGCATCACCTGCAAGAGGGCGCGCTCGCCAAGTGCCCCGTGACCGATCTCTCTGCGCTTCGGCGGCCCGTAGCGTCCGGTCTCGCCTACGCTGTAGGGCGGGAAGTTGTAATGCAACATGAACCGCTTGCTGTCCTCTTCGCCGAGGCCGTCGATGATCTGATGCTCGCCCAAGGCGCCGAGTGTGGCGATGCTCATCGCCTGTGTCTCGCCGCGGGTAAAGAGGGCGCTGCCGTGGGTCCTTTCGAACACATCGACCTGGGAGTCGAGTTCGCGGAGTTCATCGAGGTCGCGTCCATCCGGCCGTTTCTTCTCTTCGATGATCAGGCGGCGCACTTCCTCCTTGACGATGTCGTCGACATGGGTCTTCGCGTCGTCGATCTTTTGCTTGCGGGTCTCTTCGTCTTCGGAGGCGAAAGCTGTCTCGAGGGACTCCGTCGCCTTCTCCTTGACAGCCTTGATCTCTTCTTTGCGCACTTCCTTGTCAAGCGCGCGCACAGCCTTGAGAATCCGGTCCTGGAAAGAATCATCGATAAAACGGACGGCCTCGGTGTCAAGGGGGTCCTTCTCGAAGGTGAATTTCTCGTCACCGAGTTCACTGACGATGCGCTCCTGGAACTCGACGAGCTTCTTGATCCACTCGTGCCCGAACATCATCGCTTCGACCATGTCCTCTTCAGGGACCTGCTTGGCGCCGGCTTCGACCATGTTGATCGCGTCCTTGGTGCCGGCGACTGTGAGGTCGATGTCGGATTCCTCGAGCTGTTCCTCTGTCGGGTTCAGCACGAATTCTCCGTCCACGCGACCGACGACCACGCCCGCCACCGGACCATCGAATGGGAGGTCGCTCAGGGCGAGTGTGAGGCTGCTGCCGAACATCGCTGTCATCGGCGGTGAAAAATCGGTGTTTCCGCTCATCACGGTGTTTATGATCTGGATTTCATGACGGAAACCCTCGGGAAAGAGCGGCCGGAGCGGCCGGTCGATCATACGCGAGATGAGTGTTTCAAGTTCTGACGGTTTTCCTTCTCTTTTGAAGAAGCCGCCGGGGATCTTCCCCGCTGCGTAGAGCTTCTCCGTGTAGTTGACCATCAACGGAAAGAACGGCAAGTCCGCCGGTTCCTCCGACGCTTGCATGACGCTCAGGACGCCGGTGTCATTATAGCGGATCAGGGCGGAGGAAGTAGCCTGCCGGGCCACACCGCCGACCTCCACGCTGAGCGTCCTTCCGTCGAGGTCGAGCTCGAATACTTTAGCTCTTTTCATACTTTCATTTTCCTTCTTTCTTTATATCTATTATTTTCCAATCTTGTATTATACCATAAAACCCCTTGATAGTATAGTGGTAATCGAGGGGATACGACGCTGAGCTGTAGATATACAATACATGTGAGACCTTCGCTTGAATAAATAAAAGGTGGTCCGTATCCTATGAGTGTAACGACCAAACCACACTAAGGGAGGATACGAACCACATGTGTAGTATAGCA